>CAYTDP010000056.1:0-14648 GCA_964436625.1 uncultured Halanaerobiaceae bacterium
GGACCGAAGCAGCTAGAGTTTATTTTAAGCAATGAAACTCCGACTTTTTATCATATTCCCTGCCGGCGCATTAAATTATATGATCATAACTTGAACTATCTGGCGGTCTATCAAAGTCGTCGGCAGTTTGGTGAGAATTGTGGCATCAGACATTACTGGCGCATTGAGGATGTTGAGGTCAGAGAAAGACGAGAGATCCCCCTTGGTAATAAGAATTCGCGTGAACCCTATTATGTGTTGAAGCTGGAGGAAAAACAGGCGTTGTCTGAGCCGATAAAACCTCTGGGTTATGGCCTGCAGGGTACTCATATTTACTGTAATTATGATCTCTTTCGCCGGGCTGAGGTGCTGCCAGATCTGCATATAAAGAGCTGGCAGGGCTGGAGAATTTGGCTGGAGCTTAAGCGGGTGCGTGATGATATCAAAGTGGTGGGAGAAGAGAATACTCCTCCAGGCCGGATTGATGAGGAGGTCGAGGGTTTTGAATCTGGAGATATCGCTGTAAAAGTGCAGAATGGAAAGATCAATGTCAAGAGTACCGATGGAGAAGATGGTTTTGATGAAGAGTATGGGCTGGATGATTTTTTGCACAATCTGCGCGGTGTGTTTAAAGATGCAAAGTTGAACTTTGACCAGAAAAATTCATACTGAATAAGTTCAAATATTTTGCCGGGGACTTTCACATTGACTTTCTCATTAGAAAAGAATATTGGGAGGAGATGCGATGAAATACGAACTCATCGAAGCGGAAACATTTCCCGCGGCCTGGGAAAAAGCTCTCAGGAGATGCTGGAATGAAGGTGTTGAAGTGAGAACTGAACTGGAAAAAGAAGATGACCCCCCTTCTCTGGATCTTACGGCCATGATCGTCGTTAGAAACCCTATGAAAGAACCGAGATTTCACCGGGCGGCTTTTCCCATGGGAGCCGAAGACCTTATTTCCTACATGGATGATTTTATTTCTCCCCTGCAGTCCGCTGAGGGTCCGGCGGATGAAGACACCTATCCCAACCGCATAAGAAGTTATCAGGATAATTACGAAGAAGGAGACCCTGAAGCCGGGGTCAATCAGCTGGAATACCTGCTGGAGGAGCTCAAAAGAGATGAGGCTTCTAAAAAAGCTCAGGCAGTTCTCTGGAATCCCAGAATCGATCTCGAGGATCATAAGACATCTCCTGATCTCATTAGAATCTGGGCGAGAATAGTTCAGGACCGGCTGAATATGAATCTTTATATGTGCAGCAATGATCTCTTCAAAGCGAATTTTTCCAATATGATGGCATTTTTTCAGCTGCAGAAGCTGCTGGCAGAAGAACTGGACGTTGAGGTGGGTAGTTACTGCCATATAGCTGACAGCCTGCATATCAACGGTGCCTATTATGATGAGGTGGAAAATACGCTGGCCCAGCTCAAAGATAGAGACTGGGAAGAAAAGACCTGGAGCAGTGATGAGCTGAAGAAATTTCAGTGAGTCTGCAGGGAAGAAGTTAAATTTCCAGCGGCAGGGCAGCAGGTTTCAGCCTGAAATTAATTTCGCCGGAGGGTAGTTCTGTCATAAAATCGCCATCCAGCTGCAGGGGAGCTCCTTTTTCCTGCAGCTCTATTTTTACCCTGGTTCCCTGGCTTTGCCTGATTTCCGGTCGGCTGAGGTGATTTCCTCTCAGTATGCTGAAAAAGATCTGACCCAGTTTAAATTTTCCCACCGCCGGCAGGACAATAACTTCCAGCCGCCCATCAGTGGGAGCAGCTTCAGGAGCGAGGGTAAAGCCTCCTGCCAGGGTAGGACCGTTAAAAACGAAAATATCCAGAGCTTTACCTGCAAAAAGCAGACTGCCGTCAACTACCACCCGGGCGGAGAAAGCTGAATATCTGAGGGCTGTGAACAGGGCGGATCTGACATAATTAAAGGTTGTTTTGCTGTAACCTTTCCCGTGCAATATATCGAGAGAGCTGGCTATTGCCCCTATATCCGCCACATTGACCGCAAGACTGCGCTGAGATCTCTGGTCGAGGAGCTTCTCGCTGATTTTTTCTGTCCTCAATTCTATGATATCCAGCCGATGTTTTTCACCCCCGGCGGTAAATTTTTTCGTCAGCTCTGGGCCCGGCTTTAAATTGAAATTCAGAGCCAGATCACAGCCTGATCCCAGGGGGAAAAGTCGCATGTGAGCCTTAGAGGAGACAGGTTTGTTCTCCTTAAAGAATCCCGCGGCAACTTCTCCGAAGGTGCCGTCTCCCCCTACGGCCAAGATCGTATTGAACCCATTTTTCAGCTGTTTTCTGGTTATTTTTTGCGCGTGGCCGGGATATTCTGTAAACTGATCTTCCACTATAAAACCTTCTTCCCGCAGATCGCTGCGGACCTGCGGCCAGAGCCTGCCGGTTCTGCCCCCGCCGGCTTCCGGATTGACCACGGCGAAAATCTTTGCCTCTGAATGATTGATCCCGCTTGAGTCGCTCTCCATATCTTTCAGCCTTTCCTTTAAATGTTCCGAGTTATGAAGTGAAGTTTCTTAACTTTTTCCTTATTACAGGATGAGTTCCGAAAGATCTGTCTGAATAGTTAAAGCAGTGAATCGAAGAGTTCCAGATTTTTCTCCAGCATCGATCCGCTCATGAGATCGCGCAGGGCCTGGCGGTAATGCTCGGGTTTAAGTCCCGGGATTTTCTCCTCGCCGGCCAGATGCCCGATTAAAACAACATTCTGCATTCGCGAATCCTCCAGATCATCCTTATAAACACGGGTTATTCCGGCCTCGAATTTTTCCGCTTCTTCTGCCAGTTTATCAGGACCGATATCTTCCTCTTTATCCAGCCGGGTGGAAAGCGTCTGCCAGGAGACATCATAATAGATCAGCTCGCCTCCTGGTTTAAGATGCGTGGATATGCCCCGCAAAGCCTCATTGCGTTCTAAGGCGATGACCATATCGGCCTGCCCCTTCTGGATCAAAGGTGAATGCGCACCTTCACCCAGGCGCAGGTTGGAGACCACCATGCCCCCGCGCTGGGCCAGACCGTGCGTATCGACACCGCGCACCCGGTAGCCGGCATAATCGGCAGCTCTGATCATGGCCTCGCTGAGCATATTGACACCCTGGCCGCCCACGCCTATCAGGTAAAGGTCGAGCCCATCGCTGCGCTCACTCTCAGGTACAGCCATCTCCTCTCTATCCGCGGTTCCCGCAATCTTTTCATCACTTTCACTCATCGCTCTCACCTCCTGCTTTCTCCTCGGGCACGAACTCTATAGCCCGGGTGGGACAGGTCTGCAGGCAGGAACCATCGCCAATGCAGAGATCTTCATGCACTTCGATGGTGCCATCTTCTTGCTTCTGGAAGCTGGGACAGGCGAAATCCTGCACGCAATCCAATATCTGAGCGCATTTTTCCTGATCTATGCGCACTTTGCGGTCCTGAAATTCACCCCGGCGGCGCTGCTCGCGCGTAAACTTGAGCATACATGGATGATGGGCTATGACTGCATTGAAACCCTCGCGCTCTACCGCCCCTTCGACCAGCTCCTGCAGCTTTGCCTGGTTATAGGTATCGACTCCGGTTATATCATCAACACCCAGGCCTGCCAGCAGCTCGCGGATGGGGATGGCGTCGACAGGTTCATTGAAGTTGCCGCCGCTGGAGGGGTTATTTTGATGGCCGGTCATGGCGGTTGTGTTGTTCTCCATGATCACCAGCGTCAGATCGTGATCGTTGAAGACAGCATTGACTATGCCCGGCAGCCCGGCGTGATAGAGCGTGGAATCACCGATGAAGGCCACCACATTCCTCTCCTGATTGAATAAAGAGAGGCCGGAACCGGTGCCGGGAGAATGCCCCATACAGAGGAGGGCCTCGCCCATGTTATAGGGAGGGAGATAGCCCAGAGTATGACAGCCGATGTCGGCCACGGTGATATCCTGCTCCTCCAGCGCTTTTTTGATAGAGTGGAAGGCGGAACGGTGTCCGCAGCCGGGACACATCTGCGGCGGTCTGGGCTCAATCGGTGACTGTCGCTCCTCCTGAGCTGTGACGGCTTTTTCCGGAACCAGATCGGGCCAGGTCTTATGCAGCACTTCCGCGACCTTATCGGGAGTGTATTCACCGACCCAGTCGTCGATATCCTGCTTGCCGATAATTTCAACATCTATATTCTCGTCAAAGGCCAAAGCTTTGATCTCCTTTTCCAGAACGGCATCCAGCTCCTCGAGAATCTTGACCTCTTCATGCTGCTGCAAAAATTCCTCGATCTCCTGCTCGTTCAGGGGCTGGACGGCACCCAGCTTGAGAATATCTGGCCTTTCGGTCCCGCCTTCCCCGTCTTCAGCCCGCTCCAGCACATCCAGCAGCGACTGGTAAGGCAGGCCGCTGGTGATAATACCGCGTTTTTTATTCTCACTATCCTCGAACTGATTGAGTCCGCGCTCGCGCACCATGTGACTGACCTTCTCTCGTCTGTTGAGCGCCCTGCGCTTCATGGGAAAGACGGCATCGGTGATGGGTACATAGGGTCCATTTTCGGCGGCAAAATGCGGCCGGTCGTCAAACTCCACCGGATTCCAGCTGCCGAAGGAGACCTTCTCCTTGGCATGGCAGACATGAGTGGTCAGGCGCAGAATTATCGGCATGTTCTCCTGGCGGGATATCTCGGCCGCCTCCTTATACATCTCATAAATTTCCTGAGGTGTGGCCGGCTCGAGCACCGGAGTATAGGAAAGCCGGGAGTAATGCAGATTATCCTGTTCGTTCTGGGAGGAGTTGGCCCCCGGATCATCGCCCAGCACGATGACCATGCCGCCGATAAGCTCCATAAGACCGAGCTGGACGAAGGTGTCGGCCGCCACATTCAGCCCCACGCTCTTGAAGAAGACAGTGGAAAGATGACCGTTTATAGAAGCGCCGAATGCCACCTCGCTGGCCACCTTTTCATTGCTGGAAAATTCAAAATAGAATGGTCTTTCTTCCCGGGGAATAGAACGGATCGCTTCCGCTATCTCGGGGGTGGGTGATCCGGGATAGGAGGTGACCACTCTGGTGCCGGCCTCGACCATGGCCCGAACCAGGGCGGCATTGCCTATAACAATCTCCTCATTTTCCTCGCGGGCCAGCATCACATCTTTCAGCTTCTTCATATCATCACCACCTGCTGTTTTTTCAATAAAACACCTATCTATTTACTCATATTGTTATTCCCATATTTCTCTATTTTATTGATAATTCCTGCTATAAATTAGTCACAATTCGAACTGAGGAAAAATTTGATCAAATTCATATGCTGTGGTATCCTTAAGATGAGTTTAAATTTTTAAAAAAAAATCCCCGAAAAGGTCGCTGCTTTTAAAGGCAGCTGGCAAAGGCTGTGTGCCTGATCTAAATTTCACTCTGGCATGACAGTCTGCCGAAGGTGATGAATATTTGCAGCTCATTAAAGTTTTTCTGCCTTTATCAGGGGGCAGAATTTTGTTTTTTGTGTAAAAATGAATCAAGCAATCGAATTTGAACACAGTTTTTTGGGGAAAGCGGAGGTGATCAACATGTCCGATTTTTCTGGAAACGAAAGCATCGGGCCGGATTCTTTTATATCTTCACTGCCGGAAGGAGCTTCGCTGCTGGATAATAATCTGAAAATTCAGTCTATCAACAGCAGGTGGGAAAAAACCCTGACGGAGTTCGAATTATCTCCGGAAAAAGTCGGGCCGGGCAACAAATATCCTGAAATACTGAGAAAGCTCGGATGTCCCGAAGAGACCGTGGAAAAGTTAACTCGAGAAATCCGGGGGATAATAAAGGGGGAGAACGGGGAGTGTACAGAAGAAATAAAGGTTCGGGCAGGCGGCAGTATTCGCTGGTGTGAAGTCAAAATTTCCGGTTTTGGAGATGGGGTTTTAGTTCTGAAAGAAGATGTTTCTATCAGAAAGAAAAAAGAAAAGCAGAAGGCCGATGCCCTCTTCGATAACAGCACCTCCGCCATAGCTATGCTCAACAGCGCTGGGGAGATCATCGATATAAATGATGAATTTGAGGAGGTTTTCGGTTATAATCTGTCGGAGATAAGGGGAGAACACCTTGATGACGTGCTGGAATGGGGCCGGGAGGGTTATGCCAGCCGGGAAAAGACTGAAAAGATCCTGCAGGGCAAAAAAAGCAGGGGGAAAGGCGCCCGCTTTGATAAGTGGGGAAATGAAAAAGAATTCCTGTTTCACGGGGTTCCCATAATTATTGAAGGAGAGGTAGAAGGAGCTTATACATTGTATGATGACATAACAGAGTTAAAAAGCGAGAGAGAAAAGCTGGAAGAGACCAAAAAAGAGCTCGAGGAAACGAAAAATCACCTCGAGGCCATTCTGGAAAGCATACAGGATGGTATTGCTGTATTAAACCCTGACTTCAGCATAAGATATGCCAACAGCACCATGGATGAATGGTATGAAGAAAATGCCCCTCTGGAAGGAAAAACCTGTTATAGGATCCATCATGAGCTTGATAAACCATGCGCTGAGTGTCATGTGCTGAGGACTTTAAAGACGGGCGAAGCCGCAGCCAAAATCGAACAGCCCGATTATAATCCCGAAGTTGATTACCTCGAGCTATATTCCTACCCCATGATTGATGATGAAACAGGAGAGATCACCGGAATTGTGGAGCTCTCCCGCGATATAAGCGAGCGTAAAAAAGCGGAAAGAGAGCTCGAGATGACAAAGTTTTGCCTCGATAAAGCCAATATGATGCTTTTAAGGGTATCGCCTGAGGGGATAATTCGGTACGCGAATGAGAGGGCCTGTGAAAAGCTGGGTTATGATAGGGATGAGCTCATCGGCAGCAGGGCCAAAAGCCTGGTGGCCGAAAAATCTCCTGTTCTGGAGAGAAATGAATTCTGGCAGGAGATAAAATCCTCGGGTTCATTCGTCTATGAAAGGGAATTCGAAACAAAAGAGGGAATTGCCTTTCCGGTCCATCTGATAAGCCAGTATTTTGAGTACGAAGGCGAAGAATTTGAAATGGTTTTCGCCCGTGATATAAAAGAAAGAAAAGAGATGGAAAAAGAACTGAGGATTAGAGAAGAGCAGTATCGCAAGATATTTGAAACTTCTCCTGTGGGGATTCTGGTTCAGGATGAGGAAGGGAATATTCTGGAAGTCAATGACAAATTGTGTGAAATTACGAATTATAACAAAGATGAGCTGGAGGGCAGCAGTATATTCGATACCCTGATCAATTCTGAAAAGACGGAAAAAATCCGGGAGATTATGGAACGAATACTGGCAGGAGATGATCTGAGTCTAACTGAAAAATTCCGCACAAAAAATGGTGAAGTTTATTATGCCAGGCTGGAAAAAACCAGATTTAAGCTGCCCGGGGGAGAGGAAGGCCTGCTCTCCATGCTTATGGATATAACCACGTTGAAAGAGAAAGAGGCGAACCTGGAATATCTGAGTTATCATGATGGACTGACAGATCTCTACAATCGTTCCTATCTGGAAAAAGAAATGGCCAGGCTTGATACAGAAAGACAGCTGCCGGTCAGTTTGATAATGTGTGATGTAAACCGTCTGAAACTGGTCAATGATACTTACGGTCATAATAAGGGGGATGAGCTCCTGAAAAAAGTGGCAGATATTCTACGTGACTGCACCAGGGGTGAAGATATTGTTTCCCGCTGGGCCGGAGATGAATTTGTCATCCTCCTGCCTCAGACTGAAGCTGAAGAAGCAGAACGAGTAGTCAGACGGATTGAAAAAGCCTGTGAGGGAGTAAAGCTTGAAGATATTCCCATAACTTTAAGTGTGGGCAGAGCCACCAGGATAAATATGGAAGAAGAACTGGAAGAGATTTTATCGAGAGCAGATGAAAGAATGTATAGAGATAAAATAAACAGAATAAACAATTATGAAAACAGATTGATAAAGAATATGCTGGATTCTCTGGCGGCTAAAAGTGCAGAAACAAATGAGCATGCCATGAGAATGACCGAATTGGCCTATAAGCTCGGAGAGGAGCTGGACCTTCCCAACGAACAATTAAATAGATTAACACTACTGGCAACCCTCCATGATATTGGCAAGATAACTATTTCAGAGGATATATTAAAAAAGCCTGAAGAACTTTCAGGGGAAGAGTGGGTAAAAATTAAAATGCATCCGGAAAAAGGTCATACAATACTAACTGCTACCGATGATTTTGCTCATATAGCCAGAGAGGTTTTACACCACCACGAACGCTGGGATGGAACGGGATATCCTGAAGGTCTGGCTGAAAAAGAAATACCGCTTTTATCCCGAATTATAGCTATTGTCGATGCCTATGATGTTATGATAACCGGCAGGCCCTACAAAGATTCCATCAGTAAAGAAAAAGCCCTGGCGGAGATAAAAGCCTGCGCGGGCAGCCAGTTTGATCCGGAGCTGGCAGAGCAGTTTGTGGCATTGATGAAAAGCGAGAAAGAGGGCAATTAAACCAGAAAACTGAATAAACATAAATTTGATAATATGCTCTATATGTGGTAATCTTTAAAATGAGTCTAAAGTTGCAAAACTAAAAAATTCCTCGAAAAGGCCGCTGTTTCGCGAGGAGCAGACGGCAAAGACCGCGTGCCCGGCTGAGAATTAATTATGGTACTGCGGTTTGCCGAAGGTGATAAATAGAGATAATTATTTGAAGTCTTTCTGCCTTCGTTTTTCGGGGGCAGTTTTTTGTATTTCAAATTCTAAGAAGATTTTCCAGTTGATGAATATTCTAAACCGGGAGGAAGCCGGAGGTGATCTGTTATTTTCGATTTTTCCAATGGCGAAAATAATATGCTGGATTCTTTTATTTCATCGCTGCCGGATGGAGCTTCGCTGCTGGATGATGATATGATAATTCGATCTGTTAATGAGGATTGGAGGAAAATCTTCGCGGATTTAAAATTGTCTCCGGATCAGGTAAGTCCGGGCAGCAGCTATCCAGAAATACTGCAGAGACTGGCTTTTTCTGAAGAAACCGTCGAAAAGCTGGAAGGGAAAATTGAGAATATTATAGATGGAAAGATTCAAAAGTTTAAAGGGGAAATCAGGCTGGAAGCCGGCGGCGGTTTTCGCTGGTATAAAGTCAAAATTTCCGGTTTTATGGGTTGCGTTTTGGTTCTAAAGGAAGATATAACTGTCAGAAAGAAAGAGGAAAAAGAAAGGGAGAAATTGTTAAAGGAGCACGAAACAATCTATGAAAATGTCCAAACCGCTTTATTTTTGCTCGATGTAGAGAAAGAAGAAGAGATAAAATTTCAAAAATTTAACCCAAGAGAAGAGGAATTAACAGGTCTATCTACCGAAGACGTGCAGGGTAAGACCGCGAAAGAAATTTTCGGCGCAGAGACAGGTCGAAAGGTCGAGAAGGATTACAGAAGATGCCTGGAGACGAAGGAAAAAATGGAGTATGAAGAAAAATTGGATTTTCCGGGCGGCACATATATCTGGCACACGACTTTAGCGCCTGTAATAATTGATGGGAAAGTGGAAAAAATAGTGGGAGCTGCCCGCGATATTACTGCCAGGAAGAGAGAAAAATTAAAGACGGAGGCCCTTTTTGAAAACAGCACTTCTGCGATAGCCATGCTCGACAGCGAGGGTGAAATTGTTGATATAAATAAAGAGTTCCAGGAGGTTTTTGGTTATAGCATGTCAGATGTTAAAGGCGAACAACTTGACAGTGTAATGGAATGGGGCAAAAAAGGTAGCTCCAACAGAGATAAAACCAGAAAGCTGCTGCGGGGCAATAAAATTAAGGATAAAGGAACTCGCTATGACAGCCAGGGAACTCCCGTGGAATTTTTATGCCAGGGAGTGCCGATCATCATTGGAGGAGAAGTAGAAGGGGCCTATGTTGTATATGATGAAATTACCGAGTTGAAGAGAGAGAAAGAAAAACTGGAAGCGATATTCGAGGCAAGTCAAAATGTTGCTTTTGTTATCGGTGAGATGCAGGATGAAAATGCTGATTTAGTAACCATTAAAGAATTTAGTGCAGGTGCTGAGAATATCTTCGGATACAGGAGAGATGAAGTGATCGGGAGAGATGTGGAAATACTTTACAGCGATGAGAGCAGGGAGAAGATTGATGAGATTGGCAGGAAAGTTCGAAATAGTAAAACCTGGAAGGGGAGAGTAAAACTTGAGGATAAAGAAGGAGGAAAATTTATAGCCCAGCATGGGGTTTATCCCTTTCAAATCGGCGAAGAGAGGAATTTAATTTTGGGACACGCAGTCGATATAACAGAACTGGAGGAGACAAGAAAAGAACTGGAGATGACTAAATTTTTTCTTGATAATGCAGACATGATGATATTCAGAGTCACTCCTGAGGGAGAAATTATATATGCCAATGATCATGTGAGCAGGAAGCTGGGTTATACCGATGAGGAAATAATAAATATGAATGTGCGCGATATCATTCCGGGAGAAAATTTTATAGAACGCTCAAAATTTTGGCTTCAGATAAAACAAAGCGATTCGATTTCTTATGAAAAGGAATTTATAACTTCAGATGAAAAAATCTTCCCGGTTAATATAGTCAGCCAGTATTTTCAATACGAAGGCGAGGAATATGAATTCGTTTTTGCCCGCGATATAACGAAACGAAAAGAAATGGAGCAAAAACTAAGATTAAAAGAAGAGCAGTACCGCAAAATATTTGAGACTGCTCCTGTAGGGATTTTAATTCAGGACGAAGACGGAAATATTTTAGAAGTCAATGAGGAAATTTGTAAAATGTCGAATTACAGCAAGGATGAGCTGGAGGGCTGCAGCGTCTTTAATACTCTGGTTCCGGCAGAAGTTGAAGAAGATGCTCGCGAAAATCTCAGAAGAATACTGGCAAGCGAAGATTTGGCTTTAACTACAAAATCTCGCACCAAAGACGGGGAAGTTTATTATGTACGCCTGGAAGAATCGAGAATCAAACTGCCTGAAGGCGAAGAGGGTGTTCTTACCATGCATCTGGACATAACAGAATTAAAGAAAAAAGAAGCTAATCTAAAATATCTGAGTTATCACGATGGTCTCACAGATCTTTATAATCGTTCTTATTTAGAAGAAGAGATGAAACGACTGGATACAGAAAGACAGCTGCCTATCAGCGTGATTATGTGTGATGTAAATGGTATGAAATTAGTCAACGATACCTACGGGCATAAAAAAGGTGATGAGCTGTTGAAAAGAGTGGCAGATATTCTCCGTGACTGCACCAGAAGTGAAGATATAGTTTCCCGCTGGGCCGGAGATGAATTCGTGATTTTACTGCCGCAAACCGGCAGTGATATTGTCGATGAAATAAGCAGACGCATCGAAAATGCTTCTGAGAGAGCTGAATTTGGTGATATTCCTATAACACTGGGTTTAGGGACTGCTACCAAAAGGAATGTTCAGGAGAAATTTGAAAATATTCTATCGCGAGCAGACGAAAAGATGTACATGGATAAACTCGCCAAAGATAAAGAAGCTGAAAGCAAACTTTTAAAGAATATGCTGGTTGCTCTGGCGGACAAAAGTACAGAAACAAATGAGCATGCCATGAGAATGACCGAATTGGCCTATAAGCTCGGAGAGGAGCTGGACCTTCCCAACGAACAATTAAATAGATTAACACTACTGGCAACCCTCCATGATATTGGCAAGATAACTATTTCAGAGGATATATTAAAAAAGCCTGAAGAACTTTCAGGGGAAGAGTGGGTAAAAATTAAAATGCATCCGGAAAAAGGTCATACAATACTAACTGCTACCGATGATTTTGCTCATATAGCCAGAGAGGTTTTACACCACCACGAACGCTGGGATGGAACGGGATATCCTGAAGGTCTGGCTGAAAAAGAAATACCGCTTTTATCCCGAATTATAGCTATTGTCGATGCCTATGATGTTATGATAACCGGCAGGCCCTACAAAGATTCCATCAGTAAAGAAAAAGCCCTGGCGGAGATAAAAGCCTGCGCGGGCAGCCAGTTTGATCCGGAGCTGGCAGAAAAATTCATAAAAATTATGAAAGAGAGCAGGTAGCTGTTGAATCTGAAAGTTTAAAAATGATATTATATTGCTTAAGGGAGTGATAAAATGGATTTGAATCTCGAAGGAAAATCAGCGATCATCACAGCTTCAAGCAGCGGGCTGGGAAGAGCCTCTGCCCGGGCTTTAGCTGAAAAGAGGGAGTTAATGTGATTATCAATGGCAGAAATAAGGAAAGGCCCAGCAGCTCCAATATATAATTTTCAGGAGGCAAGAAAAAAGAGTGAATTTTTCAGAAGGGAGGAATTAGGTGGGGTTTCGTGAGCTTTTGGTTATCTTAGTGCTGGTATTTCTATTCTTCGGATTTTTTGCCAGAATATTTCCCCCGATTAGTTCCAAAGATAAAGATAGTTCAAAAGATGAAATTTTTCTACCGGAAAAAAGTTTTGGCATTTCCCGGAGAAGAATTGGACCAAAATTAAAATGGCTGGGATTTGGTGCGGGGGTGGTACTGGTATATTTTAGTATAACATTTCTCGAAAAATTTGATAACAGTATTTTTGAAGCTATAATATTTTTGATAATTCCAGCGACCTTAACTTCAGTTGCATCATTATATAACAAGCTTTGGATTCTGCCAGTTCTATCTCTTTATCTTCTGATCTTTATAAGCGAGTCAGGCCTTCCTATTAATCCTATAATAGGCATTGCAATCACGGTTTTGTTATTCATGCCTTTTCTAAAGTCATTTTTGTATAAATAAGATAATCTGAATATAAAAAAGATATTAACTTGACAAAATTGATATACTTAATATATAATAAAAACAAATACTAATACTGGTTGTAAATATAGTTTCAATTCCCTTGCAGGGGAGGTGAAAGGAAATGGAGGTTTTTGACCTTAATAGTTTGAGTTCGGTTTTAGATCTATCCCGGGAAGAAATTGTAAAATTGCTTGAAGAAGGCGAAATTTCCGGCAGAAAATACGGAGGTGAATGGAAAGTTTCAGAAAGGCAGCTCCGTGAATTTTTAGAGGAAGATAATATTGAGAAAATACCTTCCAGATTTTTATGAATTGTTGTTAGCGAGGTGGTGTCAAAAGATCCATGAAAGAGATTGGAGGATTTAAAATGAAAAAACCCGCCAGAGAAAAAGATAAAGATAAAAAAAGTCATAAATTCAGTAAAGCCAGCAGGCAACTTTTCTTTCATTATCCTTCAGGGAGGGCACCTCTTCCCTGCATTTTTTTTGCGTATTTACCCCCACTCCGATAGAATCCTCGTGCATCATTTTTTGCATCTCCTTATACTTTTCCCCTCGCTCCTTCCAGCAATTCCTCTTCTTTTGTTAATTTACAGATTGATTGATATAATATAACCAATCATACTCAGGAGGCTGGTTTCATGCTGAAAGTTTATACAGCTGCCATGAATTATAATGGTGATAAGAAATCGCTGGATGTGACGGTAAAATCCGGCGAGGAGATTTTTGCTCCCACCTGGGCGATGGTCATGAAGACGAAAAAGGGAGAGATGTCCTGGGAGGAATATAAGAAGAAATATTATGAGAAAATGAGGGAGTCTTACCGCCATAACATTGAACGCTGGCAGGATTTGCTCGAGCAGGAGGAGATAGTGCTTCTTTGTTATTGTTCCAGCCCGGATAGATGTCACCGGCGGCTGCTGGCTGAGATGCTGGCCGAGGCCGGGGCTGAATATAAAGGAGAACTTAAAGAAAAGACAGAATAAAACAATTAGAGGGGGTTTTAATGGACCTGGCCGAACTTATTCAGGAAGAGGTGCGCGAGATCGATATCTTCGCCCGCTGGGGTGGAGAGGAGTTTATAATTCTGACCCCTCGCACCGATAATGAAAGAGCCTATCAGACTGCGGAGAGATTGAGGGAATGCATAGAGAATCATGACTTTCTCCCCGAAGAAAATATTACCTGCAGCTTTGGCACGGCAGAATACCGGCAGGAAGAGGGGAAAGATTCGTTTATGGAGAGGGTGGACCGGGCCCTTTACGAAGCAAAAAGGAGCGGGCGCAACCAGACTGTGTCGGCTCAAGAAGTGTAGAATGGAATATAAGGATGGGGTGCAAAATGAAAAACGATAAAAATGTTGTTGGAGAGGATGAAAGAGAAGAGAGAATAAATTTAATGGTTTCCAATCACAGTAATAGGAAACTCGTAGAAAACCTGTTGAAAGATAAATTTGAAATTGTTTCAAAAAAAGAGACAAATTTCAGCAGGTATAGTTTAATAATGCTCGATAAAAAATATCTGGGACGATATAAAGAGCAGATAAAGAGATACAAGCAGCATAATCGCTCGTTTACTCCTGTGATTTTTTTGCAGGAAGAAGGAATGAATATTTCACAAAATTTAATTAAATTTGTTGAAGATGTGATTAAATTGCCGGTTTCCAAAAAATTGTTGCTGGCAAGAGTAAAGAATTTAATCCGCAACCAGAGATTATGGGCAGAACATAAAATGTTAAAAGATAGATATGAAAATATGTTTAATAGTATTAATGATATGGTATTTTTACTGGATATTATCGAGAAAAAAGAGTCTAAATTTTTTAGAATTGTAGAAGCAAATAAAAAACTGCGGGATAAGCTTGATTATAATCAAGAAGCTTTTAAAAATTTTTCCTTGAGAAAATTTATGCCGA
>CAYTDP010000057.1:0-14515 GCA_964436625.1 uncultured Halanaerobiaceae bacterium
AATGAGTGCTATATAGAGTGGGAAAATGTCCTAAATATAAGTGTTCTTAAACAAAATCCAATAACCGATGTGGAGAAGAACTCAATTATTAATTATATCAGCTGTGACCTCGCCGTACAACGTTCCCCTGTTATTATCAAAACATAATTCTTTGTTTTTCTTAACTTATGTTCTAGCAGGTGTTATAATGAGTCTGAATGGTATAGCTGTTAAAACGATTGTATGATTTGCGCTTGTATGGTTCGAGTTCTTTTTTCGGGAGGATTCAAGGAATGAACAGGATAGAGGAGAGGGCGCCGGCTAAGATCAATCTTCATCTAGATGTTATAGGCCGCCGTTCTGATGGTTATCACAGGCTGGAGACTATTATGCAAAGTATCTCGCTTTACGACCGTCTGCTGGTGGCGGCGAATAAAAACATGGAAGACAGGATAAAACTGGAAGTGCGTAAAAAGAAGCTTCCAGCCGATCGAGACAACCTGGTCTGGCAGGCTGCCAGTCTGATGATGAATAAATTTGACGTGGTAAAACCGGGGTTGGAGATAGTGCTCGATAAAAGAATACCGGTTGCGGCCGGGCTGGCCGGCGGCAGCACCGATGCCGCTGCGGTTTTGCGTGCCGTAAACCGGCTTTTTGACCTGGGGCTTTCGCGGAGCGGGCTGGAAAAACTTGGAGCTGAACTGGGAGCAGATGTGCCCTTTTGTATTTCTGGAGGAACTGCTTTAGCCCGGGGAGCAGGCGAAAAAATCACCCCGTTATCTCCGCTCTTAAAACAGCCGCTGGTTCTGGTCAAGCCGCCTTTTTCAGTTTCCACCCGGCAAATTTTTGCTGAGGTTTCCGGAAGGGTAGACAGGGACGGGGCTTCAGCATCTGAGCTTGCAGAACTCATCGAAAAAGGGGCCAGCATCAGCTGGCAGGAGGGCTGGCATAATGCTCTGGAAAGTTTTACCTGTCGGCTTTATCCGCGGGTTTACGAAATCAAAGAAAAACTTGAGTCCTTCGATCCGCTGCATGTTCAGATGACAGGCAGCGGCCCCACGGTTATGGCCTTCTTTGATAAAATGCGGCGGGCTGAAGAGGTAAAAAAAATATGGTCGAGGGAAGATGATGAGGTATACGCGGTAGAATTTATTCAGGGACTCGAGCGGCAAAAGCGGCTTATATTTTAACTGCCGGGGCTTTCAATATCCTTAAATAATTGATTTTCAGAGAGCAGGAGGGAATTAATAGAAAATGCAGGTAGGCAAAATAACTTCCAAGAGGCTGCAGGAGACGGTTTTGAGCAGGATAACCAACCACCGGGATGACGTGCTGGTAAATTCCGGCCTGGGCGAGGACAGCGCCGTGGTGGATTTTGGCGATGAGGTCCTGGCAATTTCATCCGATCCTATTACCGGAGCCGGCAAACAGGCGGGGTATCTGGCCGTGCAGGTGGCCTGTAATGATCTGGCGGCCACCGGAGCTGAACCGATAGGTATCCAGGTGGTGCTGCTGCTGCCTCCCGATATAGAGGATGAAGAGATAAGTCAGCTGATGGGGGAGATAGATAAGACGGCCGCGGATATGGACATTCAAATACTGGGCGGACATACTGAGATTATCAGCGATGTCAGCCGCAGCCTGATAGTGGTAACTGCCATTGGCCGGGCCGAACGCGAACGTTTTGTCGCCACCGGAGGAGCCTGTGAAGGAGATGATCTTCTTCTCACCAAAGGGGTGGGGCTGGAGGGCTGTTTCATCCTGGCCAGCGATTTCGGCGATTATCTGCTGGAACAGGGTATAAACCAGGAGATTATAGATAGAGCCCGGGAGTATCAGCATAAGATCAGTGTGCTGCCGGAGGGCTTGATTGCGGCTGAGTATGGAGTAAACTCCCTGCATGATATAACAGAAGGTGGTCTTTATGGTGCCTTAACCGAGATGAGCCAGGCAGCCGGTGTGGGTTTTCTTCTCGAGAAGAGCGAGGAGATCGTCCCCGGCCCTGTTCGGGAGATCACCTCCCGGCTCGGTATCGATCCCTGCGGTCTGATTTCTTCTGGCAGCATGCTGATTTCGCTGGAAGATGGAGAGGGGCTGAAGCAGAGACTCGGGGAGGAAGGAATAGATTCTTATAGAATTGGTAAAGTGACCTCCAGCCGCAGGCGCGTGCGGGAAAACGGCAGGACCTATCAGCTCACCTGGCAGGGGGGAGACGAACTCTGGGATTTTATTAAAAAAATGAAATAAATACCTTGACTTTCCTTTTATTTACATTTATAATAGTGGTATCTCACAAAAAAAGGGGGTAGAAAAGAGTGGATATCACCGATGTCAGAATTTTTCCAGTATCCGGCAGCAGTAACCTCAAAGCCTTTGCTTCTCTGACGCTGGAGGATAGTTTTGTGGTCAGAGGAATCAAGGTGATCGAGGGCAAAAACGGACTTTTTGCTTCCATGCCCGACCGGGAATGGAAAGGCAGTTATTACGATGTCTGTTTCCCGGTGACAAACACCCTGCGCGAAGATATCCAGAAGCAGGTACTTAACGGGTTTAATCGGGCCAGCGAAAAGACCGGTTGATAGGCACAGGTTAGCCTTCTCAAAAAGTTCTTTTTGGTGCCGGGAAAGCCGAACGATCTCTGGATTGTTCGATTTTCTCGGTTTTTTATGTTTGACAATCTTTTGCGGTTCTGATATACTCCATACGATTACAATTTTGCCCGCTGGAGGTTGATAAATATCATGGATGATCTGCTTATAATCGTTCTGGCAGCCGGAAAGGGAACCAGGATGAATTCCAGCCGTAACAAGATGCTGCACGGGCTGGCCGGCCGCCCTCTAATAAGGCATGTTGTCGATACCTCACGGGAACTGACCGATAATATCGTCTGCGTGGTGGGCCATCAGGCCGAAAAAGTCAGGGAGGCTGCCGGGGAAGAGGTTGAATTTGTCTTCCAGGAAGATCAGCAGGGCACCGGTCACGCGGTCTGGCAGGCTGAAGAATACATTCGATCTCACAGCGGTGATACCCTGGTCCTTTACGGTGATACTCCTCTGGTCACCGCAGAGACCTTGAAAAATTACATAATCAATCACCGCCGCCGGCAGGCCGGCATGAGTATACTGACTGTTGAGCTTGATGATCCAGCCGGATACGGTAGAATTTTGCGCGATGGGAGCGGCAGAATAATGGATATTGTGGAAGAACACGACTGCCGGGGCGAAGAGGCGCAGATAAAGGAGGTCAATGCCGGTATTTACTGTTTTGAAAGCCAGCTTCTGCATGAAGCCCTTAAACAGATAGACAATGATAATGCCCAGAATGAATATTATCTCACCGATTGTCTTTATTACATAAAAGAAAAGGCTGAACTGGCTTCAGCAGAAGGTGATCCAGCCGAGATCATCGGCATTAACGATCGCGGGGATCTGGCTGCAGCTGAAAAGGTTATGCAGAGGCGGATAAGATCTGCTCATCTGGACAGGGGAGTAACCTTAATCGATCCCGAACGCACTTACATCGAAAAAAAGGTGGAGATCGGCCGCGATACAACAATATATCCGGGTGTGACCCTGCGCGGAGAGACCCGGATAGGCCGGGGGTGCTTGCTGGAACCGGGCTGTCAGCTTAAAGATGCCCGGCTGGCTGAAAAAGTGAATGTTCTCCAGGGCAGCGTCATCAGGGAAAGTCGGATTGAGAGTGAGACAAGTGTGGGTCCATATGCCTATATCAGACCTGGCTGCAGCATCGCAAAGGGCTGTAAAATAGGTGATTTTGTCGAGCTCAAAAAGGCCTCGGTTGGAGAGGGCAGCAAGGTGCCTCATCTCACCTATGTGGGTGATGCCGAGATTGGCAGCGGCTGCAATGTTGGGGCAGGAACTGTTTTTGCCAATTATGATGGAGAAAACAAGCACAAAACTGTGCTGGGAGACGGAGTTTTTGTCGGCAGCAATACAACGCTGGTGGCGCCGCTCAAACTCGAGGACGGAGCCAGAACCGGCGCCGGCTCAGTGGTCGTTGACGATGTGGAATCGAAGACCACAGTTCTGGGCGTTCCCGCCCGTTTTCATAAACGCGAGGATTAGCTGCATAATAAATGCATACTTAAAAGTGTTCAATATTACCGCTGCAGGACAAGGAGGAAGATTTAAAAAATGTCTGCTTATGGCGAAGAGCTGAAAATATTTACCGGCAACTGTCACGAGAAGCTGGCCCGGGATATCTGTCAGTATCTGGGCACCGAACTGGTCAGTTCCGAGATAGGAAGGTTTGAAGACGGAGAAATTTCGGTGAAGATAGAGGAGACGGTTCGAGGGGCTGATGTCTTTGTTATTCAGCCTACAAGTCCGCCGGTAAACGAGAATATTATGGAACTTCTGGTGATGATAGATGCTCTGCGCAGGGCCTCGGCCCGCCGAATCACCGCTGTCATACCTTATTATGGTTATGCCCGTCAGGACAGGAAAGCCAGGGGTAGAGAGCCGATTACAGCCAAGCTTGTGGCCAATTTGCTCTACACCGCGGGTGTGAGAAGGGTGCTCTCCATCGATATGCATGCTCCTCAGATCCAGGGCTTTTTTGACATACCTGTCGACCATCTTTTTTCCACCAATATTGTCGTTGACCATTTTCAGAATATAAATCTCGAAGACATGACCGCTGTAGCCCCCGATGTGGGTTCGGTTAAGAAGGTCCGAACCTTCGCCGAAAAACTCAATATACCGATGGCCATCATAGATAAAAGACGTCCCCAGCCCAACGTTTCCCGGGTTATGAATGTTATCGGTCCTGTCGAAGGTCGCAATGTTGTGCTCTATGACGATATCATAGATACGGCGGGCACTATCACAAATGCGGCCGAGGTGCTGGACGAGATGGGAGCTAAGAATATCTTTGCCAGCTGTACTCATGCTCTATTTTCGGGGGCGGCCGTGGACCGATTGAAAGATTCACCTGTGGAAGAGATAATTACCACCAACACTATACCGCAGGATGAACATGCTGAAGAGCTCGATAATCTGGAAGTTCTTTCGGTGGCGCCTCTTCTGGGAGAAGCTATAGACAGGATCTTCAAGGATGTTTCTGTCAGCGTTCTTTTCAAATGATAAATTTTGCCGGTCGTTAATTGAAGAAAAGTTGGCTTCAGGGCTTGTTCAGATTCGTTTACAATGTTATAATAAAGTTTGTGAGTTTTTTACGGCAGTTCTGGGGCGCCTGAAAGGGTTGCTTTCAGTCAAAAATAAATATTGTCCAAAAATGTGGGTAAGGAGTGAGAAGCATGCAAAAAGTAGAGATGACTGCCAGCAAAAGGGAAAATACAGGCAAAGGCACAGCCCGCAAACTGAGACGGGAGGGCCTGGTGCCAGGAGTTATTTATGGTCCTCATCGGGAATCTCAGCCGCTTACGGTTGATCCGCTGGAGGTCAGGGAGATAATCGGTGAGAACGCTATCGTGGAATTGACCATCCTGGAAAACGATGAAGAGATGGAGACGGAGACTGCCATGCTCAAAGATTATCAGGAGCATGTCATCAAGAATGAACTTCTGCACGTCGATTTTTTGGCCATATCGATGGATGAGAAAATTACTATCACTGTCCCCACCGAAGTAGTGGGAACCTCTATCGGTGTCAAAGAGGGTGGTGTTCTGCAGGAGCTGATGCGCGAAGTCGAAATTGAATGCTATCCCGCAGATATACCCGAATCCATAGAAGTCGATATAACCGAGCTGGATGTCGGTGACTCGATTCAGGTCAGTGAGCTGGATGCCGGCGATGAGATCGAGATTCTGCATGATCCTGACGATGTGCTCGCCACTGTTGTGCCGCCCAGCGAAGAGGTTACCGAAGAGGAAGAGACACTTGTCGATGTTGAGACTCTCGAACCGGAAGTTATCGGTGAAGAGGAAGAGGAAGTTGAAGAAGAACTGGCTGAAGAAGAGGCTGAGGAAGAAGAAGACATGGAACAGCGCGATTATATGTAATTGCAGGTTTTACAGCAGCAATAGCTGAAAAAACAGCGTAACCTCATCTGATGGTGGGGTTGCGCCTTTTGCTGTTTGATTCAAAAGAAAAAAATGAAGGTCTGGTGATGAAAAAATGAAATTGATAGTCGGCCTGGGCAATCCGGGCCCGAAATATGAAAACACCCGCCATAATATAGGCTTCCAGGCTGTCAGGGAGCTGGCCGAAAAACACAATTTTATGGCCGGGAAGAGGGATAAAGCTATGGTGGCCGAGGATAGAATCAAGGGCTATCCGGTTGTACTTGCTCAGCCTTTAACCCTGATGAATAGAAGCGGCAGGGCGGTCAGCTGGCTCGTCGATGAGTATTCCGTAAAACCCCGGAACCTGCTGGTAATCCACGATGATCTCGATCTTGAGATGGGCAGGATCAGGTTAAAATCCGGGGGCAGCAGCGGCGGCCATAACGGCATAAAATCGATCATAAAAGCTCTGGACACCCCGGAATTCAACCGCCTCAGGCTGGGAATCGGTCGACCACCCCCGGGGGTTAGAGCTTCGGATTATGTGCTCGATAAGTTTTCTTCTGAGGAGAAGCTTGAAGTCATTGAACCTGCTCTGGCCAGAGCTGTCGAAGCTGTGGAAATCTGGCTGGAAGAAGAGCTCGATGCCGCTATGAACAGGTTTAATTGAGAAAAAAACAGCCGGCTGGAAGCGGCAGGTTAAGGAGGAGATGGAGATTAGATTCAAAGAAGAAATACCGGAAAAAATAGAAAATCTTATCAGCAGGGTCAGGGCAGGAGAAAACCTCAAATTAACCGGGCTCTGGAGCTCAAGACTGGCCTACATATTATCCCATTTGAGCGGAAATGCCGCCCGCAATCTCATGGTTGTCTGCCGAGATGATTATCGGGCGGGCGAGCTTTATGAGGATCTTTCCAGGCTGCTGCCCGAGGAAAAAGTTTTTTTATTTCCCGAGCAGGATGTCAGGCCTCATGAGGAAATTCCCGTCGACGAGAGAAAACAGGAACAGCGGCTGAAAATCTATCACCGCTTTCAGCAGAAGGAAGGCGGCCTTGTTTGTGCTGTTTCTATAGCATCTTTAAACAAGATGCTGCCTCCGCTGGGGCGCTGGCGCGAGCTGGAGCGCCGGATGGAGGTGGGTGAAAGCTATGATATGGGAGAGCTGACCTCCGAACTTGTAGATATGGGCTACCGACGGCTCGATATGGTCGGTTCTCGCGGCGAATTCAGTGTGCGGGGAGGCATTCTTGATATCTTTCCTCCCGGTAATGATCTCCCCCGCCGGCTGGAATTTTTCGGCGAAGAGCTGGAATCGATCCGCAGTTTTTCGATCGATGATCAACGCTCGCGAGAGCAGCATAAAGAACTTTTTCTGCATCCGGCTTCGGAGCTGATTCTGCCGGATGAATTTGCCGAACGGGTAGAAGATGTGGTCAGCAGGCTGGAAAACAGGCGTGAGGAGCTTAAAGATAGCCGGCCGGAAGCTGCCGAAAAAATAAAGTCCCGACGAGATAGGCTGATAAGTCAGGGGCGTGAAAATCTCGACAGCATCGTTCTGCGCCAGTATCTTCCTTTTTTCTATGACCGCCTGGATACGGTTTTTGATTATCTGGGCAGCGGCACTCTGTACGTGCTGGAAGGACCTTCTCGTCTAAAACAGACTTTCGGCACCGAGAGGGAGAAGATCAACGAGGAATTCACAGATCTGCTCGAAGAAGGCGAAGTTTTGCCCTATTATCTCGATAATTTCCTGGATCAGGAGAAGATGAACAGGGAATTATACAGCCGTCAACATATAGAATGTTCCGACGGAATGGAAGGCGGCAGCCGGCTGCCCGAAATTGACTTTAAAGGCAGGGGAGTCGAGCCCTATCACGGTCGTTTTGATATGCTGGCCGAGCGCATAGAGGAGCTTACCGGGCAGGATTTCACGGTGCTTTTAGGCATGAACAGCCTGAATAAGTGCCGGCAGCTGACCGAGCATCTGCAAAGTTATCTCGAGGTAAAAACAGCAGAAGATCCTGACATGAGCTCCCCTGCCAGCGAGGTGCTGACACTGCCCGTCAATCTGGCTGAAGGCTTTCAGCTGGAGGATTTAGGTCTGGCCTATTTCTGTGAGCGCGAGATTATGGGAGAAAAGCGCCGTGAAAAAAAGAAGATTCAGGATCTGGAAGATACCGAACAGGTTTCTACTTTCTCTGAACTCTCACCAGGAGATTATGTCGTGCATGAAAACCACGGAATCGGCCGTTATCTGGGCCTGGAACCTCTCTCTATCCAGGGGCAGCAGAAGGATTATCTGCTTATCGAGTATGCCGACGAGGACAAATTATACGTGCCTACCGAACAGATACATTTAGTCCAGAAATATATAGGGGGCGAAGGAGCTGAACCCAACTTATATCGGCTGGGCGGCAACCGCTGGCAGAAGGTAAAAGAGCGGGTTAAATCGTCGGTCAAAGAACTGGCCGTCGACCTGGTGGAACTTTATGCCGCCCGGGAAGCTTTAGAGGGTTATGCTTTCAGCAAGGATACCGAATGGCAGCAGGAATTTGAGGAGGCTTTTCCCTTCGAGGAGACAGAAGATCAGCTCCAGGCTATAGAAGATGTCAAAAAGGACATGGAAAGCCCGCATCCTATGGATAGACTGCTCTGCGGAGATGTGGGCTATGGTAAGACTGAAGTGGCCATTCGGGCTGCCTTTAAAGCAGCCGTTGATAGCAAGCAGACGGCTGTCCTGGTCCCTACCACCATTCTGGCCCAGCAGCATTTCAATACCTTCAAGGAACGGATAGACGAATTTCCCATCAACGTGGCCATGCTCTCCCGTTTTAGGACCTCCTCCGAACAGAGGATTATCAAGGAAAAACTGGCTCAGGGGAGAATCGATATAATCATCGGTACTCATAGGCTGCTTTCGGATGATGTCGAATTTAACGATCTGGGGCTTCTGGTCATAGATGAAGAACAGAGATTTGGCGTTTCGCACAAGGAGAAATTGAAGGATATCAAGAAGAATATAGATGTGCTGACTATGACGGCCACCCCTATCCCCAGGACGCTGCACATGGCGCTTACCGGGGTCAGGGATATGAGCGTCATCGAAACTCCGCCCGAAAATCGCTATCCCATACGCACCTACGTTAAAGAGCGGGATGAGGATCTGATACGCGATGCCATCCGCCGGGAGCTGGCCCGGGAGGGTCAGGTTTATTATGTACACAATCGGGTGGAGGATATTGACAGACAGGCCGCAATGATCAGAGAGCTCGTGCCCGAGGCTCGGGTGGCAGTAGCTCACGGACAGATGGCTGAAAATCATCTGGAAAAGCTGATGATGGATTTCTATAATCACGAATACGATGTGCTTGTCTGTACAACCATCATTGAAAATGGTTTAGATATCGCCAACGTTAATTCTATCATCATAAATCGCGCTGATAAGATGGGGCTGGCGCAGCTTTACCAGCTCCGGGGCCGGGTGGGCAGAACTGACCGCATAGCATATTCCTATCTGCTTTATGATGAGGATGAAATTCTCTCTGAGGAAGCCGAAAAGCGCCTCAGAGCTATCCGCGAATTTACAGATCTCGGTTCTGGTTTTAAAATTGCCATGCGAGATATGGAGATTCGCGGCGCAGGGAATCTGCTGGGACCGGAGCAGTCAGGCCATATTGCCAGCGTCGGCTATTCACTTTACTGCAAGCTGCTCGATCGGGCTGTAAGCGATATCAAAGGTGACGATGAGGATGAGGAGATAGATGTCGAGGTAAATTTAGAGCTGGATTCATATATGCCCGATGATTATATCGGAAGCTCACCCCAGAAGATAGATGTATATAAAAGGCTTATGCGCGCCCGTTCAGAAAAGAAAGTGACCGAAATCAGGTCCGAACTGGAAGATCGCTTTGGAACTCTGCCAGATCAGGTGGAAAATCTTCTGGATATCAGCCGGATAAAGATGAGAGCGACCAGGCTCAATATCGATCTCATAGAGGAAAAGGATCAGGAGTTTGTCTGTTACTTCCGGGACAAAGATAGGGTTGACGGCAAAGCTGTGACGGCGCTGGCCAAAAAACATCCGCGCAAAGTCAGGATCAGTTCCGGCCGCAGCCCCCGGCTGTCCGTCAAAAAAAGCGGCGGCAGCAAGGAAAGCATTTCCAGGCTTATTGAAATTTTAGATGATTTTCTGGAGCGTCAGAGAGATCGTCATTCCTTCCAGAGCGGAAAAGCGGGTGATGGCGGTGGCTGATGATAAAGCCGCCGGCTCTTTCATTAAAGGCGCGGCCATTTTGAGTGCGGCCGGAATTATATCCAGATTTATGGGCCTGGGGTATAGAGTTATTTTGACCAGGATGATCGGCGCCGAGGGTATGGGCATATATCAGATGGCTTATCCTCTTTATACGATTATGCTGGTAGTTTCCCGTTCGGGCATTCCGGTGACGATGGCCAAAATGATTGCCGACAGAATGGCCCGAGATGAGAACAAAGATGCCTACCGGGTTTTCACCATAGCCCGGGTTATGAGTGTAATTATCGGAGCAGTTTTCACTCTGGGTATGCTGGTTCTGGCCGGTCCTTTGATCAGAATCTTGAGACTTGATCCCCGGGCTTATTATGCGATTTTGGCCATAGCTCCGGCGATCTTTCTGGTTTCTATAATGGCCACCTACCGCGGATTCTTTCAGGGGCTGCAGGATATGCGTCCTACCGCTGCTTCTCAGATAGTTGAGCAGCTGATCCGGACGATAACGATGATCGGTCTGGCCTATTATCTGCTGCCTCTGGGACTGGAATTTGCCGCCGCCGGTGCTTCCTTCGGAGCGGTCACGGGAGCGGCAGCCGGTCTTTTGCTTTTATTTTATATTTATTTTAGGCGGCGCGGTGATATTTTCGAGTTCTTCGTCGAACCAGAAGAGACCGTGAAAGATTATCAGACCGGCAGCATTTTGAGTGAATTCGCCCGGCTGGGCCTGCCCATAACTTTTGGAGCCCTGGTCAGGCCGCTTATGAATTTCGTGGACTGGGTATTTGTACCTCAAAGGCTTCAGACTGCCGGCTTCGCTATGGAGGAAGCCACAACACTTTACGGGCTTTTTACCAACGTAGCCATGCCGCTGGTTAATTTTCCGGCCATCATAACTGTCTCGCTGGCTGCAAGCCTGGTTCCAGCTATTTCGGAAGCCGATGCCCTTGAGGATCGCGAGTTGATCGCCCATAGAACCCATACAGCGTTGAGATTCACACTCTTTTTGGGGCTGCCTTCCGCGGTGGGTCTGACTGTCCTGGCCCGGCCGCTATCCGGTGTGATTTTTTCCGAGCCCGCTGCTGCCAGTATTCTGCGTCTTCTGGCCTGGGGAGTTATTTTCATCACCTTACAGCAGACGACTTCGGCGGTCCTGCAGGGGATTGGCCGCACAGATCTACCTGCTCGCAATCTGGCTCTGGGGGCGGCCGGCAATGCCGTTTTAAATTATCTGCTCACCGGTCTGCCTCTGTTCAATATTCACGGAGCCGCAGCAGCCACGGTTTTAGGATTTTTTACTGCTGCTGCCCTTAATATCATCTCAGTTCTGCGGCGGGTCAAAAACTTGCAGTCATTAAGGACTGCAGTCGTCTACCCTGCTCTTTCCTCCCTTCTCATGGGAGCAGCGGTTCTGCTTCTGCACGGGTTTATGGTCGAAACTTTAGTCGGCAGACTGCCGCTGGCCGAACTCATCATTCTGCTGGTCTCAGTGGCGGCTGGAGCCGGCATCTATTCATTCTTTATGCTTTTGAGCGGGGCGCTGAAATATGATGATCTTATTTTGCTCCCCAGAGTGGGGGAGAATATCGCTAAATTTCTGGGAAAAAGAGGTGTAATCGATGGATACAAAAAAGGAGAAAAGCTCGAAGAGGGAAAACGGTCAGAAGATAAATAGACTGCTGGATTTGATGGCCGAGCTGCGCGGCCGAAGTGGTTGTCCCTGGGATAAAAAACAGGATCTTGAATCTCTGCGCCAATACGTCATAGAAGAAGCTTATGAGGTAGTTGAGGCAATTAACAGGGATAACATGGATATGCTGGCAGAGGAGCTGGGAGATCTGCTTCTGCAGGTCGTATTCCAGGCTCAAATCGCCAGGGAGCGGGAAGATTTCGATTTTTCCGAGATAGTAGCCGGTTTGAACAAAAAACTTATTCGCAGACATCCTCATGTTTTCGATGATGAGGAGGCCTATACGCCGGACGAGGTCGAAAAAACCTGGGCCCGTGTCAAGGCTGCCGAAAATGAAGAGGGAGAAGAAACAGAAGCTAAAACTGAATCCGATTCGCTGCTGGAGGATTATTCTCGCTGCAGGCCGGCTCTGCGGCAGGCCCGGGAGATTCAGGATTTAGCTGCCCGGGTTGGTTTTGACTGGAATTCGATCGACAGCGTTCTGGATAAAGTGGAGGAAGAAATAGACGAACTGCGGGAAGCGGTAGAAAATGAAGAGGAAGAAAGCCGGCTGGAAGAAGAGCTGGGCGATAGTATTTTTGCTCTGGTAAATCTGTCGCGTTTTCTCTCGATCGATCCTGAGACTGCTCTTCTTTCCTGCCTGGACCGTTTTAAAAATCGCTTCGAATATATTGAAAAGAGAGCTGAGGAACACAGGGACAATATAGAGGATATATCTCTGGAACAGCTGGACGCCTGGTGGGAAGAAGCAAAATCCAGGAAAGGTGATAGTTAATGGTCATTTTCCGGGGTTTAAAGCGATGGCCTGGAATTTTTTCAAAAAATCTTCTGGCAGCAGGGTTGATTTTAATCCTGCTTTTTATGTATGCTTTTACAGCCGGAGCTTCTGAACCTGATGTCACGGCGCCGGCGGCTTTGCTGCTCGAGCCCGAGACCGGCAGCGTACTCTATGAAAAAAACGCCGGCAAAGAGCATCCTCCTGCCAGCCTGACAAAGATGATGACGGTTTTGCTGGGCATTGAAGCCATAGAAGCCGGAGAAATAAAACTTCAGGACCGGGTGACCGCCAGCAGTCATGCCTCCAGTATGGGTGGGTCGCAAATTTATATTGAAGAAGGGAATATTCTCTCGGTCGAAGAATTATTCAAAGCCATTATGGTAGCTTCGGCCAATGACGCCAGCGTGGTTCTGGCTGAAGCAGCAGCCGGAGATTGCTCTGTTTTTATAGAAAAAATGAATGAGCGGGCCGAAGAGCTGGGAATGGATAATACCCATTTTAAAACGGTCAACGGCCTGCCTCATGAAGATCAGTATACCACTGCTGAAGATATGGCCAGGCTGGCTTCTGAGCTGGTCAAATATCCACAGGTGATGGAATGGAGTCAGATCTGGACAAAAACCCTGGAGCTGGCAGACCGCGAGGCAATGATCGTAAATACCAACAGGATGATAAATTCTTATTCGGGGCTTGACGGTTTAAAAACCGGTTATACCCGGAATGCCGGGTTTAATCTGGTGGCAACGGCCAGCCGGGATGATATGCGCCTGATATCGGTGGTTATGGGGGCTGAAAATGAAAGAGATCGCTCCGAGTCAACTGCTGCTCTGCTCGATTATGGTTTTGAGAATTACCGGCTGGAAAAGGTTCTGGCTGCAGAGGATGTGTTGAAGGATCTTGCATTAAAGAATTCGGCTTCGGAAACTGTTAAAGGAACGCCGGGTTCCAATCTTTACGCTCTGGTTGAGAAGGGAGTCAAAACTGAGATCGATTACGAGCTCGAGCTTTATGAAAACGCGGAGTTTCCTGTGGAAGCCGGGGAGAGCATCGGTACAATTTACAGCCTGGTAGAAGAAGAGAGAGTCTATGAAGCCGAATTGGAGGCCGAAAACCGCATCGAGAAAGCCGGGGTATTGATGAGAATACTGCGCTGGTTTCGGAATCTTATTCTCTAGAATAAGGTAAATTTTTAAACAATTAATTCTTTGTTTTTTCGAGCATGCAGACCTTTACAATGGTTTGTACTTCTGCTATAATTAATATCGGATTGATGAGGAAAAGTGAAAAACAGGTTTTAAGCAGCGGCAGTCAGAAGTTTTCGTTCGGAAACGAGAAATTTTCATTTTTCTCTTTACAGAACCTCTCATATTTGTTACACTATATGAGGCGAGATGAGGCGGAAGAAACCAGATCGGCCGGCTGTAATCTCGCCGAAAAAGAATAAAAAAAGATCGATTAAAGTCTTTACAATTCATGAGCTGTCTGCTATAATGTTTATTGCCGAAGTGAGATAGGATAACAGCAGACATGAATATACTGCATACAAATTTCCGGTGGCAATAGCGGAGGGGCAACACCTGTTCCCATTCCGAACACAGAAGTTAAGTCCTCCAGCGCCTATGGTACTGCAGGGGAGACTCTGTGGGAGAGTAGGTCGCTGCCGGAACTTATTTCCTTTATAGATTGCTGGGGTGTAGCCAAGCGGTAAGGCACTGGGTTTTGGTCCCAGGACGCGCAGGTTCGAATCCTGCCGCCCCAGCCATTAACAAGAATTAAGTGGGCCATTAGCTCAGCCTGGCAGAGCACCTGACTTTTAATCAGGTTGTCGGAGG
>CAYTDP010000058.1:0-14185 GCA_964436625.1 uncultured Halanaerobiaceae bacterium
CATTGATTGGTGATGAGGATTATAATCTGCTTGATAGAAGGTTGGATAGAGAACTGGTTAATCGAGCAGTGGCTATAATGGTAATCTCTCTGGGGCTGGTAATATTGACCACTCTGGTTCTGTCGATTACCGAAGAAGCTGAGTTTATCGATATATTATTTGAGGCAGTTTCAGCTTTCGGAACTGTGGGATTATCTACAGGGATCACCGGTGAATTAAGCGATCCGGGCAGAATTATGGTGATAATAACCATGCTGGCGGGAAGAGTGGGACCTTTGACCCTGGTTTTATCCATGGGAGAGCTGGATTCAAGTTCAACCAGGTACCGCTATCCGCAGGAGGATATAATGATAGGTTAGATAAGAATAATTATAAAAAGTATTCTATAGAAATAGTTAAAAAAGATTTTGAGGCTTGTTTAAATTTTAATCCTGTTATTTCCCGGTTTCTTCATCCTCCAAAGAAATTTTATCCGGCGCACTACCCAGCTCTTTAGCTCTGTCCAGATTTTTTTGTGCCGGTTTATAGGCGGGATCCATGTTTAAAGCAATTCGATATTTATCCATGGCTTTTGAATGATTTCCTCTAATTTCCTCTATTGCTCCCAATAGATTGTAAATTACAGGCTCTTCAAAATTGAAATTTGTGGCCTTGTTGAGCAGATTTTCAGCAGCTGTAAAATTTCTTTTATTAATGGCAGATTTGGCTCTGGCAATTAACTGCTCTATATTTTCTTCTGAAATTTTTTCTTCAATCTCCTGCTCCTCCGCAATGGGGGAGATTTCCTTTCTGGCGATTATCTCATTAACCTGTTCTTTAATCTGGGCTGGATTAAAAGGTTTTTCCAGATAATCAATGGCTCCTAATTTCATTACTTTAACTGCGCTTTCTACACTGCCATAGCCCGTTATAACTAAAACAGGAGTATCTATATCTTTTTCTCTAATTTTTTCTAATACTTTGGTGCCTTTGATATCCGGAAGTTTTAAATCAAGCATTATTACATCGAAAGTTTTCTGTTTTGCTTTACTTATACCCTCCCGACCATTTTCGGCCAGATAAACCCTGTAATCCTCAGCTTCCAGTGCTTTCTTTAAAGTGCTGCGAATATTTTGTTCATCATCAATGATTAATATTTTTTGGGGGTTTTTTTCATTTCCCATAACCAATTCCTCCTGGTATTATTATAGAATTAAGAAATTAATTTTTTTACTGCCCTCAGAAATTCATTTCTTTCAATGGGTTTGACCAAATACTCTGCTGCTCCTGCCTTCAAACTTTTTTCAATACTATCTTCATCAGATTTTGCTGAAATAATTAATACAGGTATATCCCGGGTAATATCATCTTCTTTTAAACCTTCTAATACCAGTTTGCCATCGAGTTTGGGTAATATCAAATCCAATATTATTAAATCGGGTTTTTCTTCCTGAGCTTTATCCAGTCCATCTATTCCATCATCAGCAGTAATCACGTCATAACCTTTTTTGTTTAACAGACTGGCATACACTGTTTGAATGTTTTTTTCATCCTCTATTAGAAGAATTGTTTTCATCTTTTTCACCGTTCCTGAAAGATACATTTGTTTTAGACGTGGGCAGAGAAAAAGTAAATTTAGTCCAGCTCCCTTTTTCACTTTCAGCCCATATTCTTCCCTGATGCGAAGTTACAATTTCTTTAACAATAGCCAGCCCCAGCCCGGAGCCTGAATCGGAAATATTCTCTTCACTGCGGAAAAATTTATTAAATATTTTATCCAGATTTTCCTGTTTAATTCCTGAACCGGTATCGTAAACTTCTATATAGGCCATATTTCCCCGGCGGGCGGCTGAAATTGTTATTTCATCACCTTCGCTGGTGTAGCGCAGTGAATTGCCTATAAGATTAGAAATTACCCAGCTTATTTTATTGGGATCTGCCTTCACTTCAAGGTCTTCAGGGATATCTTCAATATATAAATCTACATCTTTTTCTTCTGCCTGCTGGCTGAATTGCTGGATAGTTTTTTGGGTTAATTCATAAAGATTTATAGTTCTTATATCCAGTTCAATTTGATCTGATTCCATACGAGAAAGATCCAGCAGATCTTCAACTAAATTTGTCAGCCTTTGACAGTCCTCTATTGAGTTTTCAAGCAGTTCACTTTGCTCCTGATTGATTTCACCTACATCCTCGGCTTGTAGCATGTTTAAAGCCATGGTAATAGAAGTTAAAGGAGTTCTGAATTCGTGAGATACAGTGGAGATGAAGTTGGATTTCATCCTGTCTATTTCTTTTAATCTGGTTATATCTTCCAGCAGGGTTACAGTGAATTTAGTCTCACCTTCATCTGATTTGACCTGGTTGCTGACTATTCTATAATACTTGCGATCATCATTTTTGGAGAGTTCTAGAACGGGAGCCTCTTCATCATTTTGGTATTCTGCATCCTGGGTTATTAAATCGAAAAGTTCCTGGTTGTTTATTATTTCCAGAATGTGATTGTCAAGATGCTCAGGTCTTAAATTAAATAGATCCTGACTGTCCTGATTATATAGAATTAATCTATTTTCATTATCTGTGACCAGCAGGGGACTGGATATATGATTAACTATAGCTTCAGATTTCTCTTTCTCTTCTTTCAATTTTCTCACATTCATATTTTCATATTCCTGCAATTTATCTATCATCTTATTAAATTCTTCTGTCAGCTCACCAATTTCATCCTTGGAATTTACGGGCAGTTTCTGATTGAAATTGCGGGCTGCTACCCTGTTTATTCCTTCCTTGAGCTGGTTTATGGGGGAGAGTATTCTCCGGCTTAAAATATAACTGGAAATTGCGGCCAGTATAATGCCCAAAACTGAAATTAAAATGGTTGAATAACGTGCCTGACCTGCTCTGGTGTTAGCCTCCCGCTGAGCTGCAACCATGGTGTCCTGGTTAACACTTCTTAATTCTCGAATAGTTTCCTTGTTTGCCTGGAAGACCTCGAAATATTCCGTATTGTAAAACTCCTGTCTTACCCCTGTATCTATGGTTCGCAGCTGATCTATTTTATCCAGATACTGCATGTAAAGCTCATTCAAACGAGAAATAATATCATTTTCTTCCTCAATAGTGATATTATCTTCGGCCCTGGCAAACCATTTAAAGAATTCCTGTTCCTGACTGCGAAAAGATTCCACGGCGGTATCTTCCTGCCCTCCCAGAAGCATGAGAACAGCACTGTCCTGTCGCTCTATGGATTCGATCATGTTTTCAGTGGCCTGAATTGACCGATAATTTTCTTCCATAATGTTATCGATAGAGGTTGAGAGCTGGTTAAAATTTCTGATGGACCAGAATGTTATGACCAGCAGAATGATAACCAGCAGGATAAAACCGATGAAGATTTTTCCTGCCAGAGATTTTTTAAAAGAAAGCATGATGATTTAACCACCTTTAAATTTTTTCCGGTTCTTCCCTGCCAGGAGAATCATCTGTTTCAGCTTTAGCTTCTTCTTCCACTGTTTTGGAAATTGACTGATCAAAATCTCGTACCATCAGTACCGAAGTTTCTACACTGTCTGCTACTAAATCTGGTATGGAACCAAACAGCATGTTTTTATAGCGCCATTGTTTAGAAGCTCCCATAATAACTAAGTCATAATTTTCATCGCGTGTTTCTGTAATTATTCCATCAGCAACAGTTCTATTTTCTACAACTTTTATTTTATAATTTTCCACTCCAGTTTCCAGGGCTTCAATTTCTTTTTCTGCTTCCTGTTTTTCTTTCTCCATATCTGCACCCGGATTGATGACTCTGAGCACAGTTATGGTACAATCATCTTTTTCGGCAAAGTCGGCAGCAAGCTTAAAACCTAATTTTGCGTGTTCACTGCCGCGGAAGGGGATAAGAATATTGCAGAATTTATCCTGTTCACTTATCCCTCTATCTTTTAACACACCAACCCGACAGGGAGCTGTTCTAACCAGTTTTCCGACCATGCTGCGAGAGATTTTAGATACATTCATAGCTCCATGCCAGCCCAGCATCAGAAAGTCAATACTTTCATCCTTAATGGTGTTGTACATGGTTTTATAGCGGTCGCGGGAATATTTTACTCTGGGATTTATTGCTACTCCGGTTTCAGCCGCCATTTCTTGAGTTACATTGAATAATTTACTCTGGGTTTCAGTTCTTTCCTGCATTATATCCTCTCTGTTTTTTGCAGATCGCAAAGGCAGCTGGCTGGGTACTTCCAGAATATTTAAAACAGAGACTTCCGAATCCAGAGAGTTTCTATCTATAAGTTTGCTGCTGATGTCAATTAAAGGCCTACCACTGGCTGGATTGGCGACCGCAGTTAAAACGTGAAAGGGTGAGAAATCCTTTCCTGAAGCTGCAGGTGTATAATCTGCCAGAGCTGCAGTCAAATTGTCGGTGGTATTGATTAGTGAAAACTCGGTTTTCCAGTTTATCTCTGATGATAGTCCTTTTACCTGAGAACGTTTTTTACCATAGGCATAATACCAGATAACACTGATCGCAATCAGCACCAGTGTGGTTATTTGGGCAGCAGGCTCTGCCAGAAATATCACTGCAATGGAGGAAATTGCGCCCAATATTTGTAGGTGAGGATATCCCGGACATAAAAAGCTGGGCCTATAATCTTCCGGTGGCCGCAATCTGAGAACTATTAGTGATATATTCACCAGGGCATAACTGATCAGAGTTAATACACCGGCAGCTTTGGAAAGACTTGCCACATCAGCAGTTAAAACCAGAAAAATTGTAATTGCTCCCGTCAGTAAAATTGCTTTATAGGGAGTATAATGTTTAGAATGGACATCATTGAATAATCCTGGCAGTATATTATCCCTTCCCATGGCAAAACCTATACGAGATGAAGCCAGAATGGAAGCATTGGCTGAAGAGGCTGTGGCCAGCAGGGCAGCGAATGTTATGACCAGAGCCCCTATGCCTCCAGAAAAAATTCGAGCAGCTTCAACTATCGGAGCTTCAATCCCTATTATTTCTTCAAAGGGGATTAAACCGGCGGCTACAACCAGGACTGCTACATATATAGTTGTTGGTATAATTACTGCCCCCAGAAGTGCTCTGGGCATGTTTTTTCCGGGATTCTGGACTTCTTCTGCTACAGCTGCTATCTCTCCAAATCCAATAAAAGAGACAAAGACTAAAGCTGTTACCGGGAATACCTCCATGGGACCAAAGGGGAAGAAAGGGGTTAAATTGGAAGTGTCCACAAAAAATACACCCATTATAAAAAATGCGAACAGAATTAAGACCAGAGTACCTGTGATCAGATTCTGCGTGCTGCCGCTTTCTTTAACCCCCCGATAATTTATAGCGATAAATATTATACCTGTTATAAAGCCTATCAATATATGATTGGCCTGAAAGGGTAGTATTCGAGCCAGATATTCACCAAATCCCTGAAGATAAAATGCTACTGCTATAGCTAAGCTCAGCCATAAAGCTACACCGGCAATTGTTCCCCAAAAACTGCCCAGAGCCCGGGAAATAAAATAATATAATCCTCCACTTTTGGGCATGCCGGTGGAAACTTCAGCGGTACTTGCCGCCGATATCATGGCAATTACACCGGCAAGCAGATAAGAGATAATGGCGGCAGGGCCGGCATTTCCCAGGGCATGGCTGGGTAAAATAAATATACCGGCACCGATCATTACTCCCACACCAATAGTTAATGCTTCTTTAAAGCCTAAATCTTTGGCTAATTCGTCTTCCTGTTGATAATCTTCTTCGGACATAGAATTTGCCTCCTCGGAATATATAGAAATTTGTTAGAAAGAAATTTCTTTATCAAATTTCAACCCTTTCATGAGTTATTACATTTATCATCGAGCCTGGATTCCAGTTTGTTCAATTTTTCGTCTATACTATTTAACTTTTTCTCTAAATTCCCTTTTCTTTTTCTCTTCTTTTCAATTTTCCTTCCTAAATAAGGCAGAAAAATAACGAAACTTATACTTATAAGCACCCCACGTATAAATTCTAAAATAAATTCAAGCATTTCAATATCCGTATGATAAAAAGGTGACATAAATTGTCCCTCCTGTAAAATTAATAGAAATAAAAAAAGCTGCAGGAAAGCCCTGCAGCATGGGGATCAGGCAAATAAACTCATAAAATAAGCAACCAATAAATAATTGCACATTTAGGCATGCTCAAAAATTTAGACATAGTTAAGCATAGTTAAATAGCAAATAATTGCCTGACGGCTTTCCCCTCTTCACAGCTGCTTATGGGGTTAGCTTTAGCGGTTCGGGTCAGAGGAAATGTTAACCCTACCTCTAAAATCAAGAGGATTCACCGAGTTATGGGCTCCCCACTCCTCCTGCTGGAGGATTAAGCAGTCTAATTGTATTAGTATTGATTTAATTCTGTGCCCTTATACTCCTGAGCATTTTATTTGTCAAATTTTATTTAAGAAGGAGTTTATAATAATTTAAAGAATTGATAAGTACAACAGAATAAAAAGGAGGCTGAAAATTGCTTGCCACAAAATTGATGGGAATCATGGATATTTTGGGTACCCTGCTTATTATACTGGGAGCCCTTATGCTGTTTCCCTTAATACTGGCAATATATTTCGGTGAAGCCTTTTACATAATCTTATCATATTTATTCACCGGACTCGGGTCAGCCGGGGTGGGATATATCAGTCATTACTTTTTTCATACCGATATTGAGCTGGATATCAGCGCCAGTATGATCATCACAGGTCTGGGGTGGCTTGTCGCTTCACTTGTCGTTGCTATTCCCCTGGCTGTGGGGTTTGAAATCAGTTTTTTGGATGCCTACTTTGAAGCCATGAGCGGTTTTACAACCACAGGTATTACTTTAATTCAGGGTCTGGATACCTCACCTCTGTCTTTAATATTTCTGCGCAGTTTAAGTCAGTGGCTCGGCGGACTGGGAATTTTGTCTTTCTTTCTGCTCATCACTTTTCGCAGTGAAGGGGCCCCCTGGAAGATATTTGGAGCGGAGGCTCACAAAATTTCTTCCGGCAGACCGGTTCCCAGCATATTTAAAACAATAAAGATTTTGTGGTCGATCTATTTAGGTCTTTCAGTTTTGCAGACAATATTCCTGTTCCTGGCGGGCCTGAGTTTTTTCGATGCGGTTATCCATACCATGACGACTCTTTCCACCGGCGGTTTTTCCCGCTACGATGCCAGCATAGCTTACTTTCAGCAGGCCGGATATGCCAACTTCCGCCTGATAGAATATATATTTATATTATTTATGTTCTTCGGTGGAACAAACTTTCTTATGCATTATAGAGTTTTACAGAAGAATTTGCGGGGGGTTTTGGGCAACCCTGAATTTAAATTTTATGTCAAATTAGTAGCCGGTTTTACCATTTTCATAATTATTTCTGTATTTATCAATGAAGAATTAGCATTATACCTGCGCAATATTGAATCGGTCTTCAGGACTACTTTATTTCAGGTGCTGGCCATTATGACCACCACTGGCTATGAAACCCAATATATAGGCTCGCCTTATTTTGTCATTTCTGTCCGTCAACTATTTTTGGTTATGATGCTTATAGGTGGTTGTGTGGGGTCGACCGGTGGCGGAGTTAAGGTTTTGCGGGTTCTAATTCTTGGACGACTGTTTTCTCGTGAAATAAAGGCTATGGGAAGACCGAGGCGGGCGGTTATGCCGGTAACACTGGAAAAGGAAAAAATCGATTGGGAAGATATATCACAGATCGCCGGTCTTTTCTTTGCCTGGGTTTTTATTATCCTGATAGGAGGTTTGATTACTGCCGTATTCTCACCGCATAATATTGCTGAATCCTTTTCCGGCATGTTTTCAGCAGTTAACAACATAGGGCCTTCTTATATAACAGTAGCAGAGATGATTGAAATTCATCCGGCTGTTAAAGTCACCTATATTTTTGGTATGCTGGCAGGCAGGCTGGAAATACTTCCTGTAATAGCTCTGTTTCGCCTGGACATCTGGAAAAAATAAGGAATATATAAATAACTATTCTGGAGGTGGTCGAATGTATGTAGTCGTAGCAGGGGGAGGAATTGTGGGAAGAAATCTCATTAAAAATCTCTCCGATAAACACGATCTGGTGGTGATAGATATCGATCGTCAGGTGTGTGAGGAGATATACAGCCAGTTTGGGGCGGTGAGTGTACATGGTAGCGCCACCAAGGTCAGTGTTCTGCGGGATGCCGGCATAGAAAAAGCTGATGTGGCTGTAGCAGTAATGCGCAATGATGCCGATAATCTGGCTTTTACCGTGCTGGCCGATAATTTTGGTGTGGATAATATACTGGTTCGTATGAGGGACCCGGAATATGAAAGTGCTTACCGCAATGCCGGAGCCACTACCCTTGGGAGTGTCATGGATATGATGGTCGGTAAATTTGTCAACGATATAGAGAAACCCAAAGTCCGTCGATTGGCTTCTTTAGGTGACGGGCGGGCAGAAATATCTATAGTGTCTATTCCCGAGCGTTCACCTATTGTGGGGAAAACTGTATCTGAGATTGCAAATAGCGAGGGATTTCCAGAGGACATTGTGATTGCCGGCATCTATGATGAAACAAATGACGAATTAATCATTCCCCGGGGTGATCGCAAAATTCCGGCGAACTGCAGAGTATTTTTGGTAGCTACAGAAAAAAATATGCATATGGCTGCTGAATTTATGGTTCCCGGTGAGCCCTTTGATGACAAGATTTGAGAAAAAAAGACGCAAAAATTCATTTTGATTTGCTCGATTATTGGTCATATCGAGAACATTATCTCAAATTAATGGTAAACGTCCTGTTTATCGGTAGTCTGTTTTTTTAAAACGTAATTCTTATTCAGCACGGTGACCGCAGCCGCCCAGGCCCCCAGCATGATGACAAAAAGAGCAATAGTCGAAACGGTAATGGGATGGATTATAGCATTGCCGATCAGGATATAAACCAGCAATTTGGGAACTATTCCCAAAAGTGATGCGGCGATAAATCGCCAGAAACTATTGCCGCTGGCTCCCATGATCAGGCTTACAGCTTCCAGGTTGACAGGGGTTAGCCTGAGGGTGAAGGCAAGTTTTAGATCGTTTTCCAGATTGTAATTAAGGAGCTTTTGAAAGCGCCGGCTGCGCGATAATATCTTCTCCACAAAATCATTCCCCAGCATGGATCCATAAAAATATGTCAGAGAAAAATCCAGGAATAGGCCTAAGCTGACCAGCGAAAAAGCCAGGGGAATCGAAAGCAGCATGCCTGCTGATATATACAGCAGAGGAGCGGGCAGGAAAAAGAAGATCGATTTGGCGGCGAAGAAAAAAAGGATGGCCAGCGTACCCCGAAAGCGGGTTTCTGCATCCATTACTACCTCTCTGATATCCAGAAGCCGCATGCTGTCCCAGAAAAAATATATGATGGCAAAGATAATGCCGGCCAGAATAATTTTGAAAGCCAGTGCTTTGTTCATATTATCACCGCATCGCATCCCCTTTTACGGGGAATTTTTTATTTTCACCTGAAGAGACATTTCCAGGTTCTTTCGAAAGTATTTTACAGGGGCTATAATTATTATAATGCTCTGGTTTTAAAATCACAAGTAATTTTTTGTCCCGAACATTGATAAATTTTTCAGCTAAAGGCGATAAACTGTTTAAATTGAGCTCAATTCATAGTATACTGATAGTAGAGATTTGTAAGCTGCTTTCAAGAGATCAGGCTTTTTATGAGATTAGGAGGTTTGCGATAATGAATCGTGATTATGTGGGCGTGTCTGCCTTTGGATTGAAGCTGGGGGCTATCACCCCGGAAGTTGATTTAAAATCTGAAATAATGGATCTTCTTGTCCGCTGCGAGAAGGATGGACTGCTAGATGATGGCGATGTTCTCTGTGTCACTGAATCTGTGCTGGCCAGATCACAGAACAATTATGTCACTGTTGATGATATTGTCGAAGAACTTCACGAAGAACACGGAATTAATGAAAATTATAATCTGCTGGTCCAGTTTCCCATTACCAGCAGGAATAGATTTTCGGCAATTCTCAAAGCTTTTGCCCGGGCGGTAAAAAACGGTAAAGTTATCATACAGCAGAGCTATCCCCGGGATGAAGTCGGCAATCTGGTGGTTGATGGTGATCTGGAAAAGGGGCAGGTTTATAATTATGAAGAATTAAAAGGCAGCCAGGATTTAGATTTTAATCATCCGGTGACCGGCATCAATTATCTCGAATTTTATCAGGACATCATCAATGAAGAGATGGCCGAGCACGAGATTTATCTCTGCAATGATCCCGGCCGGCTCGTGGATGATGATATCGATGCGGTGATTATATCTTCGATTCACACCCGCCGCCGTGATAAACTTCGGGTTATCGAAAGGGCAAAAAAGCTGGATAAGTTTATTGAAGTAATGGATCTGACCTGTATCTGCAACAGCGAAGAAAACAGCAGCTGGGGGCTTTTGGGCAGCAATCTCTCAGCCGGAGAAAAGATAAAACTGGCTCCTGGCAAACCTTTTGAATTTTCCAGTCAGTTGAAAAAATCTATCAAAGAAAGATTTGACCGCGAAATAGAGATAATAATTTACGGTGATGGAGCCTATAAAGACCCCGAGACTGGCATTTATGAACTGGCCGATCCTGTAACTTCCTTTGGATTTACTTCAGGTCTGGAGGATAGAATTCGGCGCGGTAATAAATATAAATACCTTGTCGATAAATATGCCAGCGAGGGCTATGAACAGGAAGAGATTGAGAGGATGATAATAGAAGAGAAGGTCGAGACTGAGGATGAGGGGACCACCCCTCGCAAGGCGAAAGACCTGATAGCCAGCCTGGCTGATCTCATTTCTGGCTCGGCCGATGAGGGCACTCCCATGGTGCTGGTTAAAGATTTTCTTTCTTAAAACTTAAAGACCGGTCCTAATAAATCAGGACCGGCCCGTTAGAAGTCTTAGTTGAAAAATCTGTCTTTTCATTATTTCATTATTTTAATTTATATCTATCGTCCGCCTGCCCGGTTCTTCTTCTTTTTCTTTGGGAAGATCTATTTTCAGGATGCCGTTTTCAAATTCTGCAGTTATTTCATCTTCTTGAACGTTTTCTATCTGGAAGCTGCGCTGATAGGCTCCGGTTCTACGCTCGCGATGGATGTAATTTTCTTCTTCATGTTCTTCTCGTCGGGGATGCCGGGCTGTTATGGTCAAAATGTTTTCTTCCAGCTCGAGATCGATATCGTCCTTGCTCAGGCCGGGGAGTTCTGCTTCGATGATGAATCGATCATTTTCCTCGATGATATCAGTGCAGAAACCTTCTCTGATTGCATCCCTCATGCCTTCCAGATTTTCTGATAGAAAACTATCCAGTATGGTTTCGGCAGGCGATTTCTGAGGTTTTCTGCGCCGCCTTCTTCTACCCTCGCCGAATGGTCTGAGTCTGAACATTAATTCCACCTCCTGAATTTATTGAGGAATTTTTTATCATTACTGACCTTCAATAAATATTATAGGATAAAGGTCAAAGAAAGTCAAGAGCAGAGGAGGGGGTTCTTTGAACAAAACTGCAGGAGTGGCAGCCAGAGTAGGAGCTGCGGTGATCGACAGCCTGATAGGTTCGGCATTGTTTTTCGTACCAGTTTTGGGAGGGCTTTACGGTATATTTTATATGCTTTCGCGGGATGCGCTGATTTATAAATTGACAGGATATGAAGAATGGCGCAGCAGAAGTATAGGGAAAAAGTTGATGAATTTGAGAATTGAAAAGGAAGATGGAAGCTCGGTGGACATGAAAACTTCCGTCAGGAGAAATCTGACATTGATTCCCGGCCGGGTGGTAGGTGTCATCCCCGTACTGGGCTGGGTACTGGGACCGCTGCTGGGAACTATTGTTAAGGGGATTGAACTATTTATCCTTACCAGTGACCCCGAAGGTATACGACTGGGGGACAGATTGGCCGGGACAAAAGTAATAAAAACTTCAAAGAGGAGGTAAACTCGTGGTTATAGCTGAAATATCCGTTGTACCTATAGGCACCGGTGAACCCGGCCTCAGCGAGTATGTGGCCGGCTGTCATGAAATTTTAAAAAATCAGGACGAAGTCGAATTCGAGCTGACGCCCATGGGCACCATACTGCAGGGGGAGATGACAGCTGTACTAAAGCTGGTAGAAAAACTTCATCAGGCACCTTTTGCCGAAGGTGCAGAGAGAGTCAGCACTCAGATCAAAATTGATGAGCGGCGGGATAAAGATGGAAGTATGAAGCAGAAGCTAAAATCGGTGGAGGAGAAACTCTCCTGAAGTCAAAGATCATCGTAGAAATATCCCGATTTTTCTGCTATAATAGTTATTACAGATTCTGATGAGCAGCGAGATTTATCACAGCCGACAAAATATTTAACGCAGAAATTTTCCCGGGAAGGGAGGTAATAAATATGCGTAAAGTTTACGTGAGAGCGGTTGGCGTAAATCCAGACAGTCAGACGCCGGTGATACTCCTGCAGGAAGAGGACGGGTCCGGCATTCTGCCCATAGGAGTAGGTCACGCAGAGGCGCAGGCAATCATGGTTGCACTTAAGGATATCGAGCTTCCCCGTCCCATAAGCTACGATCTTATGAAAAAGGTGATGAACTCTTTTGACGCCAGCCCGGAAAAAGTTATTGTAAATGATCTTAAAGATGGCACCTTCTATGCCCGGTTTATTGTCCGCCAGGGGGACGAACAGTTGACTTTCGACGCCCGGCCCAGCGATTCTATTGCCATGGCACTGAGAACCGATACACCTATCTTTATAGCCGATGAAGTGGCCCACAGAGCCCTGGTACGCAAGGAGATTGTTCAGGAAGATGAAGATGTAACTGAAGAAGTTAAAGAGGAGCGAGAAAAGTTTCGCGATTTCGTTGATGATGTTTTTGAAAATGTTGAGGTAGATGAGGAGATAGACAGCGAAGGTGAGGAGGAGCTGTAAAATGAGAAAAATTTTTGATGATATTTTTTTCGCCGGCAGCCGTTTGAAGCCGGCGGCAGTTCTGTTCCTTATTTTGGCGTTGTCGCTGGTCGGACCTGCCGGTTCAGCCCGGGGTTTAGATTTTGCGGAGATAGATAATGTGGATGATATTGAACTCGATGAACTTATCGATGAAATACTCCATATTCGCAGAATAAGCAATGAAGTCTCGCGGCTTTCTGCCTTTGATGAACTGGCAGAGGAGATTTACGAGCTCAAAGAAAATGATGATAATGATGATCTTCCCGCTCGATACCGGGGTGATGATGATCAGGTCACTGACATTTACGAATTGGAGTCGCCCTGGGAGGTTCGCTGGGAATCCCGCGGAAGGATTTTTCGGCTTTATGTATATGATGAGGAAGGAGATAGAATCGATGTGGCCGCGAATACGAGCCGGGGAGGCGAAGGTGTTTACACAGGAAATAAATCGGGGAAATATTATCTTGAGATAAGAGCCACGGGCGACTGGCGGCTGGAAATAAAAGACGGGGTTTATGATGATTTTGATGACTGGTGAGCAGATTGATAAAGATATTTTTTGTGAATTTACTTTATGAAGTTGATTAAGGGGAGTTTTAAAAGATGAAAACCAGAACTATAGCCCGGATAGGTCTTCTGGCCGGGCTTTATGCAGTAATAACACTTTCAGCTCATCCGATATCATATGGTCCGATTCAGGTCAGGATTTCTGAGCTTTTGACTTTGCTCCCATTTTACTTTGGGGGCTGGGCAGCTGTAGGGCTCTGGATTGGAGCAATGATTGCCAATTCTTTTGGTGGGCTGGGATTGATCGATATAATTTTCGGCGCCGGTCTGACGCTGGTGGCCGGTCTGCTGACAGCTCGGGCCGGAAGCTTAATAACGGCTGCTATTCCTCCGATCGTCATTAATGCTTTTGGAGTGGCCTTTATTCTGCATCTGGTTATGGGAGTTTCTTATCCTGTCACGGTTCTTTATGTGGGAATCGGCCAATTTGCGGCTGTGGGCTTGCTGGGTGTGCCGGTCATGAAGCTTCTGGAGAAATACAGTGTGCTGGAAAAAGTTAAATATTCTTTGATTTGAGGGATCTTCTCCCTAACCGTTGGTGAAATTTACGACATATTCCTTTAAAGCGATAGCTGCTCACCTCCTATTATAGGAAGCTATGAGACGAAGTGATACTCGAAATTTTTCGAAGCCTGAGTC
>CAYTDP010000059.1:0-13905 GCA_964436625.1 uncultured Halanaerobiaceae bacterium
GTCCTAAATGCAGGTGTTCTTAAACAAAATCCAACAACTGATGTGGAGAAGAACCCTTTGTTATATTTATCCTCCCTCTGGCATAATCACTCCTAAACTTTCTTAATATTTTATCCTTTGACAGCAGGGTAAAAATGCCCTAAAATAGGATGCGACTGTTTGTGAAGAGTATAATTTATTTTCACGATTGGAGGAAATAATTATGATGGACAATATTTCAGTTTATATATCGGTTGATATGGAAGGCGTAGCTCCGGTGACAGATAAAGAGGAAGTAAAAAGAGGCAATCCGAAGTTCGAAAAGATCTGTCAATTCATGACCGAAGAGGCCAACGCTGCCGTGCGGGGTGCTTTTGCCGGCGGTGCTGAGAGAGTTGTGGTCAGGGATGCTCACGAGTCCACCCGCAACCTTCTACCGGAAGAACTCGACAGCAGGGCTGAGCTTATAAGGGGCTGGAGCGGTCAGCCCTGTGGCATGATGGATGGCTTGAATGAAAGTTTCGATCTGGCCTTTTTTGTAGGTTATCACGCCGGACCGGACAGCCGGGATGCCGTCATAGGCCATACCTATTCCCACAGGTTCAATGCCATTTCTATCAACGGTCATGCTGTAAATGAAGCCATATTGAATTCCTTATGGGCCAGAAACCTGAAAGTTGAACCAGCGCTTATAACAGGAGATGAAAAGGCCTGTCAACAGACAAAAAAACTGCTCCCGGATATCGAAACTGCTGCCGTTAAAAAAGGACTGGTCGGGGCAGTTCACAGTCTCTCGCCCGATAAAGCCTGCCAGCTGATAGAAAGCCAGGCTGAAGAAGTTTTAAATAGAAGAACTTCACAAAAAAATATCAAACTTTCAACTCCTCATGATCTCCAGCCCGTTTTTGCCTGGTTAGAAAATGCCATCAGATCAGCGAACTTTTCCGAAACTAAAATAGAGTATGCCTGTGCAGGTGACAGATCCTGCCGTCAGAAAAATTATCCGCTCCCGGAGACTGAAACCGCCTCCAAAAAAATCAATCCCGACGGAGGTGGACAAAATCTCAATCCTCTAAAAGCTGACAAATTGATAAAGCTTAAAGCCAGCAATATTTTAAAAAATGACCCTGGAAATGGTTCTTCGTCCAATAATATCAGGTTATCCCCACCCTATGATCTCCAGCTGGTTTTTGCCGGAAAGGAAGATGCCATCAAAGCGGCCAATTATCCCGGAGTTGCAAGAGAGGATGCATATACCGTCATCTTCCCGGCAGAAGATATAAACGAGCTGATGACTTTCATCAGTTTCGTCAGCTGACTTTCTGTATTGTCTTAACGATTGGGGCAATGTATGCTTATAATGGTTTTAATCTCGTTTATGCAATTGGAGATAATCGCGAAGCCGCTCATATTGTCGGAATAAAAGTGGATAAACTCAGAATAATAGGTTACGCACTGGCAGGAACTGTTTCCGGCATGGCGGGTATACTGATGGCTTTCAGAATGGCTGCTGCCCAGTCGACTATAGGCAATCCCTGGCTTTTGCCTTCTATAGCCGGTCCTATTATTGGAGGAATAGCTATAAAAGGAGGTGTCGGTTCTATAACCGGGGCTTTCTCGGCTGAACTTCGGTAATATAATCGTACTGGCCGGAGTTGGGGCTTACTGGCAGCAGGCTGTTAACGGCAGCATAATCATTATTGCCGTTGTGGCGGATTCAGTGGCCAGAAAATATAGAGAACAGGTCTGAAATTTTTGTGATCAAAAATCATGGAGATTAAAAGCCTGCCGAAAATTTCAGGCAGCTACAATAGCAGAGCCCGGAAAAGAACAGCTGAATCTATTCTATTTCATTTATTTTTTTGCCCTCTATTTTCAAATAACTTGTATGTCCATATTTGTCCGTTTCAAAACCAGCATCAAAATCTCCTATGACTTCTACATTTAAATCATCAAATTTAATATACCGGCAATAATTTAACCACAGCCATCACAGAAGTCACAGCCGCACATCTGCATTTTTTTGCAGATATGGCTCCAGCTGCGCCGGGCGAAGATGCAGTCAGCTTCGTGACATTTAGCTTCTTCTTTAACCATCTGCATCAGATTATGATGTATGTAGTCGGTTAATATTAATATCAGGTCTACTCCATCCGGTATAGAGATCTGCCGGGCTCTTTTTTTCTTGCGGCCGGTGACATGATATATGCTGTCAAAGCCCATATCGCGAAGATTATCCTTTATTACTCCTAAATTATCTCCTCCTACGACCAATGCTGACATTATAATCCTCCTTTTCTTTTGAGTTTAAGTTTTTTGAATGAAACCCGACAAAATTTCAAATTTCTGCGGATCTTATTTGCAGGGGACAGGGCCTTGATTGAAATTCATTCTCAATGAGCTGCAAAAAAATTAGATGAACAATGCTCCCAGGTTGGCCACTGCCCCTCCCAGCACAAAAGCCATAGCTGTCGTTATAAACAGAACACCCAGCGCCATCTTTAAATTGAATTCGCTGGTCAAGACCGCGATCACGGCGATGCAGGGAACGTATAGCAGGCCGAGTACCGCTCCGGTAAAAAGCTGCAGTGAGTTCAAATCCATCTCCAGCATGAGCAGGACTGTCAGCTCTCTGCAAAAAACTCCCAGCATCAAAGGCACTGCTAACTCTTCAGGCAGGTGCAGCCAGCCTGTCACCACCGGTGAAAGAGCAGCTCCGACAATTTCCATTATCCCGCTCTCGAAAAGAATGGCAGCGTCGCCGATGCCGAGAATCAAAGGAAGCTCTCCGTTGACCATAAACCTTTTAATTTTGACGAATACTTTCTTAAATACCACATCGACTCTGGGTCTTAAAAGAGGTGGAATCTCCATGGGGGTGACCGGCCTCTCCCCGGGGAGCATTCTTTCCAGCAAAACACCTGCGGTCATGATGATCAACAAAGAAAAGAGGAAAATTGCTGGCACTAAAAGAAGCGATCCTTCTGATAGCAGAGCTATAAAAGCCCCTGTCTGAGCTATGCAGGGGACAGCCAGGCTGATCGCCCCCGACACTATAATTCGCTGTTTGCGGGTGGAAAAATTGCGGGTGGCCATAATCCCCGGGATGCCGCAGCCGTATCCTAACATCAGGGGAATGATGTTGGACCCGCCGAGACCTATCTTCTCCATTATACCGTCAAGCAGCACTCCCAGCCGGGGCATATAGCCGCTGTCCTCCAGCAGTGTCAGCGCAATATAAAATGTGAAAACATAGGGTAATACCAGGCCAAAAGGCCATTCCAGTCCTTTCGTCCCTGAATATTATTATTCCGCTTTTGCATCATAGGTCACTTTTATGTTTTGAGCGAGTTTTTTCGGCACCGCCACTTTACGGTCATCTGATTCTACGACTAAAGGTCCAGAAAACTTCTCCCGTGTCTTTAGTCTGAGCTTCTTGCCCGCTCTCACGCCCAGGGGAGCTAAAAGATTATTGTCGGGAACCGAGCAAACCCTGCAGCTGCATTCTTCGGGCAATTCTTCCAGGCTTAAAACTTCCTCTTCCCGATCATCGCTGTTATCAGCGCTCATTTCGATCAACACTGATTTCTTTCCTACCTTCTGTTTTACGCTTGAGCTTCGCCACTGGATATCATCACTCAGGTGTCCGTTCCCTCCAGTCTGGTCGGAGTCCGATTCTGAGAATAATTTCTCGGCATCAATTCTATCATCAAAATATTTCAGCCAGCCCCGGGGTTGACGGTAAATTATCTTACCGCTTTCACCCATAGTCCCGGCAATGCGGGCCAGACACTCCCGTCCGGGCCTGACATTATAGGACACCCAGACAGCATCAAAGCGGGAATAATCTATTTTCCGGCAGAAGCCCTGTATGAAGTTTATTTTGCCTTCGATACCATATTTCTGCGAAAGGTCTCGGGCTTTATCCAGAGCTCCCTTATCAAAATCAACGGCAGCTACCTCCCAGCCTCGCTCAACCAGTTCGAAGGTTGTAAAGGGAAAAGGCCCGCAGCCCAGATGGGCAATTTTATCTTCCGGAGAGATATCGGCCAGCTCGATTTCCTTATCGATCATTTTTCCATAAAAGAATTCGCCATATTTTTCTCCCAGAGCTGGTTTGGAGCTGATCATATCTTCTATATTTTTGACAAAAGAAGAGATAACATTTTCTGCTGCCACAATCAATTCATCTCCTTGTGGGGTTTATTTTTTGGGGAATGATGCTTTTATAACCGGACTTAATTGAAACTCGTTATCATTGAGGGGTAAAAAAATTTAAAGTCTATAATATGCAGCCGAACTATAAAAACCATAACGCTAATCTAATTGAAACTGTCTTTCAATTATTAGCCTGTAAATATCATAGCAGACATAATTTTGGCTGTCAAATTATTGAAAATAATTATTGATAAGTTGGACTGTAGCTGTTTGCGAATTCAATTTTGCATTATTTGTATAATATGATCAAATATTCATGTTTTTGAAATTTATTTTTTTATATGATAGGGTTATAATAACTGATAAATCATAATTATTTTCAACAGCCTGTTAGGAGGTATCTGACGTGAAAAAAAGCAAAATACTGCTGCTCGTTTTCATCTTTTCTCTGACTATGCTGGCTGCTATCTCTCTCCCGACAGCTGCCGAAGGTGATGTTGAGGAAGTGAAAGTCCAGGTCAGCATACATCCCATCTACGCGATGGCGGAGAGAATTGCTGGAGATCGCCTTCAGGTGGAACAGGTGGCTCCCCATGGAGTCGAAATTCACGGCTTTGAACCTTCCCCCCGCCAAATCGCTGAACTTGAAGGGGCCGATGCATTTATTTTTATAGGGGCAGGACTTGAACCCTGGGGAGAAAGGGCCGCTGAGTCCCTGGCTCATGAAGGTATAGAAATACTCGAGCTGGCTGAAAAGGTGGAGTTGAGGCCCTATGAAGACGAACACAATCATGATCACGGCCACGACCATGATGAACATGCCCATGATGATCATGAAGATGATCATGAACATGACGAGCATGGACATAATGACCATAACCATGAACACGAGGACGAGCATGATGAGCATGGTCATGATGATCATGAGCATGCTCACGACCATGATGAACATGCCCACGACCACGATCATGACCATGGCGAATACGATACACATATCTGGCTGGACTTTGAGATTATGCAGGAAACTGCAGCAGAAATCAGCGATCTGTTTTCCAGTCTGGATCCGGAAGGAGAAGATATATTCCAGGAAAACATGAGGGATGTGCAGGAAAAACTGGCAGAACTGGATAGAACCTATCAGGAAGAGCTGGCAGATCGAACTCACGACGACATTATAGTTTCCCATGCAGCCTTCGGTTTCATGGCCGACAATTACGGTTTAAACCAGCATGCTGTCACCGGCCTTTCCCCTCACGATGAACCATCACCCAGAACTGTATCGGAGCTGATAGAAACAGCCTCAGAAACCGGGGTAGATTATATCTTTATGGAGGAGCTAGCCAGTCCCGAAACTGTTAATGTGGTGGCGGACGAAGCCGGCCTGGAAATTCTCCAGATTAATCCCGGCCACGGTTTGACAGAGGAAGATGTGGAAAAAGGGAGGGACTATTTCGATATAATGTATGATAACCTGGAAAATTTGAAAAAAGCACTCGACGCTTAAATGAAATTACCGGCTTCTCCAGCAGAGGGGACTTTGTCTTCGCTAAGAAAGTAATTTAACCGCCGAGCAGTTATTTCACCTTATCTGTCAGAAACCAGGTCTGGCAGCGGGTAATCACGGCTGAAAATAGCTTCAACGACAAACCGCCCCAGTCCGGGCCAGTTAAATACTTTCTCAATGACGACTGTGCCGCCGAGAAGATGACCAAATGTGACCCCAAATGAGGAAACCACTGGAATCAGAGCGTTTTTTAAAGCGTGTTTGCAGATTACCATTTTTTCGGACAGCCCCTTAGACCGGGAGACCCGAATATAATCTTCTCCCAGGGTTTCAAGCAGACTGGCTCTTAAAAGGCGGGAATAGCTGGCCGCCATACCCGCTCCCAGAGCAAATGAAGGAAGCAGCAGGTGCTGCCAGCTTCCCCTGCCCCCCACCGGCAGCCAGGACGAATTCATGGCAAAAAAGTAAATCAGCAGAAGCCCCAGCCAGAAGCCAGGAATTGAAGCCCCCAGCAGGGAAAGCAGCCGTCCAGCATGATCAGGAATACGGCTGCGATAAAAAGCCGATATTATCCCCGCCGGCACAGACAGAATAAGCATCATAGCCGTCCCGGCCAGTGTCAGTTCCAGGGTGGCGGGCAGGCGATAAATCAGTTCAACAATTACCGGACGATTGGTGATATAGGAATAGCCCAGATCTCCTCTGAAGATCCCGATCAACCAGTATATATACTGCTCTGCCAGCTGTACTCATCCTTCCTTTCGGCTGATTCCGCCAGCCAGGATTCGATCTCCATCTCTCTATCAAGCCTAAAAAGCGTCTCGCCCAGACCGCTCTGAACTACAAACCAGCCGTTGTAATCCTGGGCTGGATCGAGATTTCCCGGCTCAAAAACCATGGCCAGCTCGAGCTGAGAATTGATGTCGCTCCTCTGCTGCGCCTCCAAATTCTGTGATCCAAAAGTTCCGACAGCAAGCAGTATGATAATAACATACAAAACAAATTTGCTTTTATCTCGATTAATGATAATATTTCCTCCTAACTTGTTTATTCATAGCGTGCTATTTTATTATTTTTCGTGTTATAGGCAATTTCTTGATTCGACAGTTTTCTCCTGCTTTTTATCTGTAGTTTTCTTATCTATAAAAATAAATTTAAATACAAAATAAAAAACCCAATCTAATGGGGTTGGGAAAAAAGTGAGTTATTAAGGATCTTCCTGTCTTCTGTTGGTAAATAGGGGTGTCAAAAAAGCTAATTTAGTTATACTGGAAGATAAAAAGCTTCGTTCACAATGAAATTTTTTCTGCTTTAAGTGATCTTATACGATATCTATCAACCGATAACAAGAAGAACCGTTATTAAATTATCAATTGATTTTCCTGGAAATTATCTCATCAACTCGATCTTTTTCATGACTTCTTTTTCGAGAGCTTTCATGCTGTGCTGCAAAAATTCAACGTGATTATGAACATCGGGATAATTCTCCAGCTTCTCTCTCAATTCATCTGTAAAAACTCTCTTCAATCTGGTCCCTATATTTATTTTCTGGATTTTTCCCTGCGAAACCCTCTTGACGTCTTCATCACTAACCCCGGAAGATCCGTGCATAACAAGAGGAGTTTTAACCGCCTTTCGGATCTGATTAAGAACCTCAAAGTCTATATCAGCTTCCTGTTTCTGCATTCCGTGCTGCGTGCCTATGGAAACAGCACAGGCATCAACACCTGTTTTTTCACAAAATTCCTTCACTTTTTCCGGATCGGAGAGCACTGTCTCCTGCGGCCTATGACTATCTTCGGCTCCCCCCACTCTGCCAATTTCTCCCTCTACAGAAACATTCACCGGCTCTGCCATTTTCACTATTTCTCTGGTTCGATCTATATTTTCCGAATAAGAAAGGCTCGAACCGTCAAACATTACTGAGGAATAGCCGGCTTTTATCGCCTTTACTATCAAATCAAAATCAGTAGCATGGTCAAGATGTAAAGCCGCGGGAACAGAAATATTTTCAGTTTTTTTATGGGCTATAAAACTCAATTCCTCTATACCGGTATGCTCGACCGCCGAAGAAGTTGTCATCAGAATTACCGGATGCTGTTTTTTTTCTGCAGCGTTCAATACAGCAGTCATATCTTCTACATTATACACATTAAAAGCTCCCACAGCATAATTTTCTTCTCTGGCCGCCAAAAGCATATTTTGTAAATTTTCCACTTTTTATCCCCTTTCCAGTCCTGATTAAAAAATTGAGTAAATGTATATTTTATCCTTTGACAGCTCCCCCGGTGAGTCCACTAATAAAGTATTTCTGCAGTAGAGTAAAGATTACAACTGGTGGTATGGTGGCTATTGTGGAGACGGCAAATAATGGCCCCCACCTGATCTGGTACTCCCCCATAAAGAAAGTTAGAAAAACAGGTAGAGTCTGGACACTTTCCCGGGACAGAAAAGACATGGCGAACATCAATTCCTGCCAGGAAAACAGAAAAGCATAAATCATAACAGAAGATAATCCCGGCAGTGTAAGAGGTAAATATATTTTATAAAAAACCTTAAAATTGCTGCATCCATCAACAAGAGCCGCATCTTCAAGTTCGCGGGGAAGTCCGATGAAAAAACTTCTCAACATCCAGACACCAATCGGCGTGGTAAATGGTAAATAAGATATTATCAATCCCAGCCGGGAATTCATTAAGCCAAATCTATTAAGCATTATAAAAAAAGGTACTACAAAAACTATTTGTGGAAAAAATTGAGCAAATAATATGGAAATCATGGTGGGTTTTTTTCCAAAAAAGTCAAACCTGGCTGAAGCATAAGCCGGAAATATTGATATAAGAACAGCCAGCAGTCCGGTGCCTATTCCCACCATAGCACTGTTCAGGAAGAAAATTTCAAAATCCATTCCAATAATTTGTTCATAATGTTCAAAAGTTATATTCTGAGGGAGATAATTGACCGGATAACTGTAAATCTCTGCTCTGGGTTTTATCGAATTGATAACTATCCAGAAAAATGGAAAAGTGATTATAAGGGCTACAAAAATATGCAATGTATATATGAGCAGGTTATATAACTTTTTTTTCAATTGATAACTCATCAATTTCTCTCCTCCTCAGAAAATATAATAGAAACGTATGCTACAGCTATTACAAAAACTATCATGAATGATATATTTGATACTGCCGCGGCGTCTCCAAAATTTAAAAACCTGAATGCATATTTATAGGCTAGCGTTACAAAGGTATCTGTATGGTTCGATGGTCCGCCCTCAGTCATTATCCATATAAGAGGAAAGTAGTTTATCGTCCAGATAGTCGTCAGCATAAGAGTTGTAAGGATTACTGACTTTATGGAAGGGAGAGTGATATATATTAGCCTCTGCCAGGCATTGGCTCCTGATATTTTTGCCACTTCATAGTATTCTTCCGGTATAGTCTGCAAAGCAGCCAAATAAAACATAGCCGAAAGGGCAAATCCTTTCCAGATGTTGGCTATAATGACTCCCATCCTGGCCGTTGTCGGAAAAGCCAGCCAGGGAATATAATTATCGATTATTCCCACCTGAACAAGTATATCATTGAAAACTCCATACATATCATTCATCATCCACCGCCATACCGAACCGGCAACTACATCGGGAATAGCCCAGGGTAATATTATTATTATAGTTCTAAATATTACATATCCCTTAATTTTATGATCTAAAAGCAGGGCCAGTCCCATACCTACCAGAAATTGAAAACCTACACTTCCCAGAAGCCAGACTGCAGTGTTATAACTCACTCTTTTCATAATATCTGCAGTTAAAAAATCAATGTAATTCTGGAATATACTCTCGCCTTCTGGAACTTCCAGACTTATAATCAGATTTTCTATTACAGGATATATAACCAGAAACAGAAGAAATACTACAAAAGGTATTAAAAACCAAAAAGAAAGATTTTTGTCAAGCCTTTCTCTAATATTATGATTGTATTCTTTTCCTTCATAAGTTCCGGCTTTATTTTCTGACAATGTAGGAACACTCCTTTACAAAGCATAAAAAAATGAGTAATCAGGTCCGACCCTTACAACCAGACCGGCCGGACCTGATATATCATTATTTTCTTTGAATCACCTGTTGGATTTAAATGCTGGATTTATCAACCAATCTCAGTCCAGTATATCATTTATATTTTCTTCAGCATTTTCCACTGCTTCTTCAACGGTCATTTCGCCTATCAGAACGTTCTGGATCATGACCTGGACCTGATCGGAAACCTCAGGCCATTCGGGAATTGGAGGCCGGTAACCTGCATCAGGAAAGACTTCAAATATGGTCTCCCATCTGGGATCATCCTGGAAGGGTTCGGCATCAAGGCTTACATCTTCTCTGGCAGGCATAGGACCTTCATGACGCTCAACCCATTCCATCCAGACATCATAACTTGTGGTATACTCTATGAAATTCTTTGCTTCCTCTTCCATTTCTGTTTCGGCATTGATTACAGAAGCCCAGCCTCCATAAACTGTGGCTGCTTCTTCTCCATAGGGATGAACGGAAGTGCCGTAGTTGCCTCTAATATCCGGATCAGCTTCTTCTATAAGGGGGAAGGACCAGGGACCGCCGATGGCCATGGCGATCTGATCTTCAGCCATCATCTCTCGATATTCATCTTCACCGTAATTAGGTGTGCCCGGAGGTGATACTTCGTGTTCTAAATAGAGATCAGTATAGAATCTCAGTGCTTCTACACCTTCTTCAGTGTTAAAAGCGGCTTCACTGTAATCATCGGTTAAAAGCTGACCATCATTGCTGAAGAGGAACATTATATAACCCAGAGTGCTCACCTCGGTGGCCTTGCCGGAAACACCGTAACCATATTGTCTTTCCGCGGGATCTGTCAGCTCAACGGCGGTATCAACAAGCTCATCCCAGGTTTCGGGGGGAGCTTCTATGCCGGCATCATCGAACATCCTCTGATTGTAGAGAAGAACCCGGGCATCAGTATACCAGGGAACTCCATATCTTGTTCCTTCATACTCGACGGTGGACCAGAGCACATCCCAGATATTATCAGTTCCGTCCCAATCATCGAGAAAATCGTCCAGCGGTTTGATCCAGCCTTCCTGAGCAAATGTAGGAACCCAGCCTCCCAGATCAGCAAATGCTATATCCGGACCTTCTCCTCCTCGATAAGCTGTGGTCAGCCGGTCATAATAAACATCAAAACCGATAAGCTGATAATCGACCTCTATTCCGTATTCTTCTTCAAAATCTTTCATAATCTCAGCCCAGGTATCTTCCTGCTGCACAACATGACCGCCAATCCAGACTTCGAGTTCCTCTGCCTCCACAGCGTCAGCAGCTATAAAACTGAAGGCGAAGAGGAAAGCCAGGGAGAACACCAGTAACTTTTTAAACACGATATCATCACCCCTTGGTAAATTTTGATAATATGATCTTGCTGAACTGATCCGGAAAAACGCTGATCCGACCTCCCTCCTGGTTAACACCTCCTTTCAATCAGGATATATCACTAACTATTCTGGAAGCAGTCTCTCCATCCAGAATAATAGTGGTAATTCTGCCGGTGTTCAAAGCTCCAGCAATTGACTCTTTTTTATCAACTCCTCCGGCAACGGCAATAACATCTTTTCTGACCTTTTTAAACTTCTCATAGGGGAAGTTTATCAAATTTTTCTGGGCATCCAGTTTGTAAACCTGCCCCTGGAAATTGAAATAATGAGTGAGAATATCCCCAACCTGTCGAAAGTCAAGCAATTTGGTCTGTTCCTCAGCGGAAATACCGCCCAATTTCATCAAAGGTGTTCTCGAAAAATCGCTGCCTATGCCTATTATAACCCTGTCCAGCTTTGACCAGAGATCCATAACTTTATTGACCGATGAACTATTTGTATATAGATCATATTCTTTTTGGCTATCACAGTAAAACGGAGCCAGAAGAGGAATATACCTGCCCGAAAACTTTTTGGCCAGTTCATAACATATTCCATTCGCCTGAAATTCCTCGGAAAATTCCACAGACCCGCCCATCAGCGGCACAACGCTGATATTTTCCAGAACCTTCTCACATTCAAACTCTTCTGAAATCCGGGTCACGGTCGAACCCCAGCCTGCCCCGATAATTTCACCAGATCGGACAGTCTCATTTAAATAATCTCCGGCTTTTTCCGCCAGAACCTGAAGAAGATTGTCTTTGCTGGCCTTTTTGGGAGAAGCAGCCAGTCTTACATTATCTACAGGAAAGTTTTCAACGATCTTCTTTTTGTAAATTTCATTTTCATCGGCAAGGGGATTTTCTATTTCGAATCTTACAATATTCTTTTGCCTGGCTTCCTTGAGATAGTTGCTCACCTGGACTCTGTTTATATTGAATTTTTCTGCTATTTCTTTCTGGGTGGCATTGTTCAAATAATACTCTTTGGCTATGGAATAAAGCAGCTTATTTCTATTTTCAGCCATAATATCACTGTCTCTTCTGTTTATTTTTCAGGCAGAGTTCTATAGCTCCGATTATCCCCGCCTCTTCCTGGTAATCAGCCTGAACTATCTCCGTATAATCACTCGATGAGGGCAGGGCTCTATAAGATATTTCTTTTTTGATCGGATTAAAAAGCAGATCTCCTGCTTTGCTAACTCCTCCTCCTATGACAATATAATCCGGAGATATAAAGTTTATAACATTTGAAATCGCTATCCCCAGATAGCTGCCTATTTCATGAAAGAGGTCAAGAGCCAGTTGATCTCCTTCGCGGGCGGCTATTGTTATCATCTCACCGGAAGGGCGGGTATTATCCTCGGGAAGGTAATCAGCTATCATAGTCGGCACTCCTCGGTTTATTTTTTCCTCGGCCTTCCTGGTAAGAGCTGTGCCGGAAGCCATAGCTTCCAGACATCCGCTGTTACCACATCTGCAGGTATATCCTGCAGGAGCTACCGTCATATGTCCAATTTCTCCGGCGAATCCCTTTTTCCCGGAATAAATTTCGCCGCCAATTATTAGACCCGAACCTACTCCTGTGCTAACTGTTATATATACAACATTTTCAGCATCCTCTGCTGCACCGCTGGTCGCCTCCGCCAGAGCTGCCAGATTGGCATCATTCTGAATATAAAATGGAACCTCCCCCATTATAGAGGAAACAGCTGACTCAATAGGCTCATTCTGCCAGTCCAGTGTGACAACTCTTTCAGTCTTTCCTTCCTCCAGATTAAGAGGTCCGGGAAAACCAAAAGCGGCAGCAGTTATTTCCGGCCAGGGAATGGCGGCTTTTTCAGCGAGAAGGTGAATATTATCGGAAAAAACTTTCATGATTTCCTGAAAGGAACATTCAGTGTTTGTTTTTATTTCTATTTTTTTAAGTATTTTTTTATTTTCATCTGCCAGAGCAAAGGTAGTATTAGTACCTCCAACATCGACTCCAATATATTTTTCTGAACTCTTTTTGGCAGCAGTGCACATTTTTAAATCACTCTCCAGCTGTTATTGGAACTTTACGATTTCTATCTCTTCAGCAGCCGCCCTGTATTCTTCAAATTGAAAGAATGATAATATCTATCTATTGCACTTTCTATTCTGGATTCGACAATGGTTTCAGGCAGATAACCCTCTGCTTTCAAGTTTTCATATAAAACTGATCTGGATTCGATCACGTCGCTGTCACCCCAGACGTATCGGGCCCCGGTGCTTAAAAGCCAGTCTCTTCTCTCTTCGTCAAGTTCAAAAAAATCTTTATCCTTTTCTTCAGGCTTCAACCACTTTTTCCACCTGCTGCTGTCTTTCAGGGCTTCAGATAAAACTTCCATAAAATTGGAAGGAGTAGAAATTTCGCCTTTTTTGGCCAGAGCCTCTTCAATTCCGACCAATTCTTTCAGGCTTTTGAACTCAAATTCAGTAAATTCCGGACCAACATTGGCTGCTCCGGCACCTATTTCTCCCAGGTCCTCCGGATTTTCTACATAATCAAAATAATGTACTTTTAAGAAGGCATCGAAGCTCTGCAGAATATCGGATAATTCCACAGCGTTATCAGAATCAAGCACTTCAGTATCGAGATCTGTGCCTACCTGCCCTACAACAAATATAGGCCAGGCCTCCATGAGCTCTTCTTCCGACATTCTGTCCCGCAAGAGTTTTATAAATTTTCGCAGCGTCTTTTTCTCGGTCATCCCACCTTCAACTTCTTCGGTACCGACCTCATAGGATACGGGGGAAATGTTGTTTTTACGACAGTAATTTTCGCAAAAACCGATC
>CAYTDP010000060.1:0-13464 GCA_964436625.1 uncultured Halanaerobiaceae bacterium
GTATCACTTCGTCTCATAGCTTCCTGTAATAAGAGGTGAGCAGTTATCGCTTTAAGAGAATCTGTCATAAATCTCACCAACGGTTTTGGAGAAGATCCGAATTTTTAATTCACGCAAAAAAGGCATGATCCGCGCAGAGGCAGACCATGCCTTTAAATATTCTATCATACCAGCTATGAGCTGCTTCCCTGCGCAGGTATTATCCCGTTCAGGTTTTAGGGATCGGGATTTCAACCCCTCTCAGCCTTCCCTTCCCGCGCCAGGCGGCAGGGAAAGCTCTCCCAGCTTCAACATTTATGAACTTTTGTAAATCTGGTTGAGCTATCAGTGCCCGGGAACAGAACCGGTATCCTGTCCGCTTTCCGTGCGGGGGATATCGGGAAGCTCTTCCTCTTCTGGTTCCTTTTCTTCCCCGGCAGAATCAGAAGCCGATGATTCCTCTTCTTTTTCCTGAGGTTCTTCTATTTCTTCTCCCTCCATCAGCTTTTGAATCTGATCGGAGTTGAGAGTTTCATGTTCTTTGAGGTTTGCGACTACACGTTCTACAGTTTCAGCATTTTCTTCCAGAAGGTCCCTGGCTTTGCGGTGACACTGCTCCATAAAAGAGCTGATTTCATCATCGATTTCAGAGGCTACATCTTCGCTGTAATTACGCCCGGTTGAGAGATCTTTGCCGAGAAAGACCTGCCCATCCTGCTGTTCCCCCAGCGTCAGCGGCCCGAGCTTATCGCTCATGCCGTACTGAGTTATCATGGCGCGGACAATTTTGGTGGCTCTTTTGAGATCGTTTTGAGCTCCGGTGGAGATGTCATCCAGGAATATCTCCTCTGCCACCCGACCACCCAGTAGTGATGTGACTTTGTCGAGCAGTTCCGATTTGGTCATAAAGTTTTTATCATCTTCGGGCAGAGGAATGGTAAAGCCTCCGGCTCCTCCCCGGGGAATGATCGAAACTTTGTGAGTTCTGTCAGCATGCTCCAGCAGCTCTCCCAGGAGAGCATGACCGGTTTCATGGTAGGCCACCAGGTTTTTCTCTTCCTCTGAAATTACCCTGCTCTTTTTGGCCGGACCGGCAATAACCCGATCGACAGCATCATCAAATTCAGTCATGGTTATGACATCCTTGCCGCGGCGGGCAGAAAGTATAGCAGCCTCGTTGGCCAGATTCTCCATATCAGCACCGGTAAAGCCCGGTGTTCTTTTAGCCAGAATCTCGGTGTCAACGTCGTCGGCTGTAGGCTTGTCCTTGAGATGTATTTCCAGAATCAGTCTTCTACCTCTGATATCGGGTTTATCGACAACTACCTGCCTGTCAAAACGTCCAGGCCTTAATAGAGCCGGATCGAGCACGTCCGGCCGGTTGGTAGCTCCCATCAGAATAATGCCTTCGTTGGATTCAAAGCCGTCCATCTCGTTAAGCAGCTGGTTGAGCGTCTGTTCTCTCTCATCATGACCGCCGCCTACGCCAGCTCCTCGCTGACGGCCGACCGAATCCAGCTCATCTACAAATATTATGCAGGGTGAATTCTCTTTGCCTTTTTCAAACAGGTCTCTTACCCGCGAAGCTCCAACTCCAACAAACATCTCTACGAAGTCAGAACCACTTATAAAGAAGAAAGGCACTCCTGCTTCGCCGGCAACAGCCCGGGCCATCAATGTTTTACCGGTACCCGGAGGTCCCACCAGCAGAATCCCTTTGGGAACTTCAGCCCCCAGTCTGGAGAATTTGCGAGGATTTTTTAGAAATTCAACAACCTCCTGCAGCTCCTCCTTGACCTCTTCATAATTGGCCACATCATCAAAGGTTACATCCTTGTCCTGTTCCTGCATCTGATTGGCTTTGCTCTTGCCGAAAGACATCATCTTGCCGCCACCGCCCTGCATGCGCTGCATGATAAATATCCAGGCGATGATCAATATGCCTATCGGCAGCATATAGCCTAAAATATTGAGCCACCAGGGCGCGGAAGGTTCGGGTTCAGTCGATATTTCTATATTTTGAGCCCTCAGGGCCTGCATGAGATAAGACGTGTCCTCCGGAGGTACATCTACTTCAAATTCTCGGCCCTCGAAGGTGCCCTCCACCCTCTCACTGCCGACCATGGTGACTTCATCGATATTACCGGCTTCTACCTGGCGCATTAACTCGGAATAGGTGAACTCTTCGATCTCTTCTGGACCCTGCTGCATAAAAAACTGGGCTACCAGAATAGATATTGCTATTAAAAGCAGATAAAAGCCGATATTCTTGGCAAATTTGTTCAAATGCACTTACCTCCTCTCAAGCTTCTTCTATAAAATGATTTCACTTGCTTTCTCCTCTCCGAATTATACATTGCACAATTATACCACACCGAACCCCTTTTGTAAAAGTTCACTAATTGTATTCATCTTCCTCAAGCACACCGATAAAGGGCAGGTTGCGGTATTTCTCCTCATAATCCAGCCCATAACCGACCACGAATTTATCGGGTATCTCAAAGCCGTTAAAATCGACATCTATATGCTTATAATCGCGCCTTTCCGGTTTGTCCAGCAGAGTAGCCACTTTTATGCTGGCCGGCTTTCTGGTCTTGAGCATGTCAACGACGTTTCTCAGGGTTAGACCGGTATCTATAATATCCTCCACAATCAAAACATGTTCGCCGCTTATAGCATCTTCAAGGTCTTTGATAATTCTGACCGTCCCGGTCGATTCGGTGCCCGCATAACTGGAAACTTCCATAAAATCGAAGGTTACCGGCATATTTATGGATTGAGAAAGATCAGCCATAAACATGACCGCTCCTCTCAATATACAGACCAGCCTGAGCTCGGTCCCGGGTTCATAAGCATCAGTTATCTCGCGCCCCATCTCTTCAATTCTGTTCTGAAGTTCATCCTGATCGATAATAACTTCGGCCAGCTTATCCTCAGCAATCTTGGCAGACAAAATAATTCACTCCTCTCGATTTTTACGGAAATCGACCCGCAGGATTTTCTCTGTTGCAGAAGCAACTCTAAACCTGTGATCACATCTCATATTTACAATCCAGATGATCTTTCCGCTGTTATCGACCAGCAGGGGAATTTTATCGCGGCGATGGCGGGGAACCTTTTCGTCGATAAAAAAGTCCTTCAACTTTTTTCTGCCACTCATTCCCAGCGGCTGAAACCGATCTCCCGGCCTGCGTGTCCTGATAGTCAGCGGCCAGCTGATAGCTTCTGCATCCAGAAAAGCAGTCTCCGGATTTTCAGCCTGATCCCGCCAGTCCTCCGGCAGATTCTGAATTTCCAATCTGAGATTATCTCCTCCGGGCAGCTCAATTTCTCCCGGCTCTTCCACCCGGATATGATAATCATCACTCTCATTTAATTTCTGCCAGACCTGATCCCGAAAAGATAATACTCCATACTCCTCTCTGACCAGAACTCCTGCCGGCAGATGATAGTCCCGGCTTTTAGATTCCCGGCCGGCTTTTCGCAATATTTCCTCCATCATCTCGATATGATCACGGTAAAAACCCTCGGTTGATCCCAGAAGTTTCTCGACGATTAGCCTCCATAACCTCCGGCGCAGCACCCTGTCCAGGTCCTTCAGGGGTTCATATTCCACATCAATCCTGTGTTCGTTCTCAATTTCTGCATGCTGACGAAAACATCTTTTGGCCAGCCCGTTCAAAAATTCGTGTTCCTCGCTGATGAGCTCAGCCATCGAATTTAAAATTTGAACCAGTTCCGGGTTAAAATTGTTTTCCAGATAGGGGATTAATTTCTGGCGTATCTTGTTGCGGTCATAATCGAGAGAAAAATTGCTCCTGTCGATCCTGGGTTCAAGCGATCTGCTGTCGCAGTAATTTTCCAGCTGATTGCGCGTAAAATCAAGCAGCGGGCGAATGAAAGGGTAGCCCCAATGATTTGAACACGGACTTATACCGCTAAGACCATTCATGCCGGCTCCTCTGACTAGATTAAAAATAATGGTTTCGGCCCTATCGTTGGCCTGATGACCTAAAGCGGCCCTGTCCATCTCCTCCCGGCGCAGATATTTATAGATCAAAGAAAGTCTCAATTCTCGGGCTATTTCCTCAGTACTGCCTCCCCTCCGTTTTTTAACCTCTTTTACATCGACTTCTTCCAGCCAGCAGTTTATATCCCTTTTATCACATTGCTGTCTGACAAATTCAGCCTCTTTAGAAGCATCTTCTCTTAAACAGTGATCGAGATGAAAAACCCCCAGCTTAAGATTCCAGTCTTCCCGGAGACGATCAAAAAGATCCAGCAGAGCCAGCGAATCCGGACCGCCTGATACGGCCAGAAGAACGCTGTCGCCCTCTGACACCAGCTTCTCACGGCAGCAGTAATCCGCAAACTCCTCAAGAAGATCCATAGGGCATTCCTCCCGATTTATATGCCTCAAGATTAAGTTCTATAAGAGCGGAAATTCTCCTGCCCGCTGTCAACTTTTTGAGCATTTAAACCCGACCTGAAAAAGCCTGCTCCAGTAGACCGAACAAAATCCCTCTATCGCTCACCTTAAGACCGCTCAATTCAAGCTCATCCAGTACTCCTGTCAGGATAGCGGCACCTGCAACTATTATATCGGCTCTTTCCGGTTTTAAACCCAGAACTTTTTTTCTCTCATCGATCGGCCTGGAGGCCAGCTCAAGGGTGATCTTTTCGAGCTCGGAACTGTCAAGCTCATATTCCTCTACTTTTTCCGGTCTGTACTCGGCCAGGTTTTGGGATATCGCCGCCAGAGTGGTGATAGTTCCACCTGCTCCATAAAAATCCAGAATATTCCGGCCGGAATTTTCAGCTCCGCGGGAAAAGAAATCGGCAATTTCCGGCTTTTTGATCCGGGCGGCCGTTTCATTTTTTATCTCAGCCAGGACCGAACGATCGATAGCGGCGGCAGGATCAGATATAAAATTCTCGGTCATGCTCACCGCTCCCAGCTCAAAGCTGAAATACTCGAATTTATCCGGGGGAATAGATGAAAATATAATCTCTGTGCTGCCTCCACCGATATCTATGACAGCATCGACATTACGGCCGCAATAACTTTTAACCCCGGCCAGAACGAGACGGGCTTCATCTCTGCCCGAAACTATTCTGAGAGCGCCGCCCAGAATATCGGCAAACTCCCGCCTGAATTTCTCTCCATTTTCAGCCCTGCGCAGAGCGCTGGTTCCGGCAGCAGCCACCCTTTCAACCTGAGCTTCGGATATTATTTCGGCAAAACGTCTCAGGACAGCACGCGTTCTCCCGGCTGCCTCTTTTTTTATCCTATCCGACCTGTCCACTCCTTCGGCCAGGCGGGTAGTCTCCATCTCATACCTCTCTCTGACAATTTTTCCCTCCTGTTTTTGACCGATCAAAAGACGGCAGGAATTGGAACCAATATCTACGGCAGCAGCCCGCCGAACTGTGCTGTTAGTTTCCAGTATCAATCACCCTCTCTATAATCGCTGCAGTCACGACAGAGTGTGGGAAATTCCAGACTGGCAGCAGTTATTCTGCCCACAGGGTTATTTCCTCCGGCCAGATAATGGGCCAGATGAGCATGCAGACACTTCAATCCTTTTTCAGTGCGGATGCCTCCAACACCGGAATTTTTCAGCACTTCGATTACATCCCGGGACAGCTCCGCAGCCTCTTTCCAGAGCTTTTCATCCATCAAACTGCGGCGCTTCTGTGCATACTCTCCATGAGCCCGCTGCACAGCCCGGGCAAACTCCTCATCGTTCTTCTCTTTTTCTGTCAGTCGATCCAGCAGACCTTCATCTTCAAGTTTTTGAACCCGGGATTTGAGCCGGGGGCAGGTAAGCCAGTAAGTGGTGGGAAAGACTTCCCTGTCAAAAAAAGGATGAACCTTCACCACCCGGGGAAAGCCCGAACTGCAGTGATCACAGACGGCCAGAGCGTTTTTAGCACTGCGCCCCAGCTGCTGCTCCACCAGCCGACGACCGGCTGCTGATATACTGGAGTTGCTTTTTTGGGCAGCATTTATCTCCTCTTCACTCACCGAAAATTCCTCCTGAATTATCCTGATTTGACGGTCCAATCATGAAAAAAAACATCCCCTGTACGAGGATGCTGAAGAAAAATTCCCGCAATATCAGCAGTTGTTAGGGAAATTTATTCTCTTATCCTGTCTGACTGCCGCTGATAATCGCTTTCTTTGCAGACCGGGGTTTACCCGGCCGGAAAATACCTGACTCTTATTGAGAATCGGCCTGCCTATCCTTGATATCTTTCTGCCTATCGCTGCTCTGTTCCAGAAACTCATCCATCTTCTCCTCGAATGATTTCTTGGGAGCATGATCCCGGCGATCGGAAGGGTCATCTAGCCGTTTTATCGAGAGGCCGATTTTTCCATCGTCGTCGATATTTATGACCTTGACCTTGACTTCCTCGCCTTCCTTAACATAATTAGTAATATCCTTAACATATGAGTTCGCTATCTCAGAGATGTGAATCAGGCCAGTCTCGCCTCCGGGCAGGTCAACAAATGCACCAAAATCAGTAATTCCGGTAACTTCGCCTGTAACAGTGGCACCTTCTTCAATGGACATACTTAATAAACTCCTCCTCAGGGTATTAATATTAGTTTAATTATATACCAACTATTAAGCACTGTCAAACATCGGTCGGCCTTATCTTTCAGTCAGCCTCCTCATCGCTTTCCTCTTCCGGTTCGTAGGGTATTATCAATTCCTCTCCGGGGTTTACCATCCCCAGCCTGCGCCGGGCCAGGATTTCGATGTAATCGGGGTCATCAAGCCGCTCCAGTTCCAGTTTTAGTTCTTCCTGTTCGGCCTCTGCCTGCTCAATCCTCCTTTCCATGCGCTCTACTTCGGTCCGGAGCCTGCGAATACGAAAAAAATTTGCCGCTATGTTGTAAAGAAAAAAGACCGCCATAATCATTATTAACAGAGGAAGTATTCTGCGAAATAAAAGTCTGCTGAAACCACTTTCCCTCATTTAAATCCCTCCGGGCCAGCCACAGAGCTTAAAAGTTCATGAATTCGCAAGTCGCATTAATAAGTTTCTACACCGCCGGGATTATTCCTGCTTGAAGCAGGAATAATCTGAGTCAAAAAAAACAGATCCGGCAGCAGTTAAAACCGGAAAATTGGTCTGCGCTGCTGCCGATTAAAACATATATTGGACCTGCCTGATATTTTTTTAAAACTCGCATTGCCCAATTCAACCCGACGGACATAACAGAACCGCAGAATATGATCAGCAGATCAGAAATCAGGAATAAAAAACTGATTCCTCTGTTTCCTTATCAAAAATGTGCATGTTCTCCTGAGTTATAGCCATGGTCACCGTATCTCCCACATCGGCTTTACTATCGGCGTCGACCGTGGCTATAAATTCACGGCTGCCGGTATTGATATAGAGGTTTATCTCCGAACCCATGGGCTCTACAACTTCGACCTCGGCATCCAGGGTATTTTCTGAGGCTACATCGACATCCTGGGTTATCTCAGCATCATTGAGATCTTCCGGCCTTATTCCAAATACCACATCCTCGCCCACGTAATCGCTGACATGAGGATTGGCCTCGACCAGCTCTTCGGCCAGTTTTATCTCGAATTCATCATCAGCCTGGACATAAATATCACCATTCTTTTCAGCCAGACTGGCATCGGTGAAGTTCATGGCCGGGCTGCCTATAAATCCAGCCACAAACATATTTACCGGTTCTCTGTAAAGCTTCATCGGAGGAGCAACCTGCTGAATTTTTCCGTCGCGCAGGACTACAATTCTATCGCCCATGGTCATAGCCTCAGTCTGATCGTGCGTGACATAGATTACCGTAGTCTGCAGTCTGTCGTGCAGCTTGGAAAGTTCAGCTCTCATCTGAACCCTCAGCTTGGCATCCAGATTGGACAGGGGCTCATCCATCAAAAATACTTTGGGTTCGCGGACTATCGCCCTGCCCAGAGCCACTCTCTGTCTCTGACCACCGGAAAGCTGTTTGGGTTTGCGATCGAGCAGATTGGGAATGCCGAGAATCTCCGCAGCTTCATTAACTCTTCTATCGATCTCATCCTTGGGAAATTTGCGAAGTTTTAAACCGAAAGCCATATTATCATAAACGTTCATATGAGGATAAAGCGCATAATTCTGAAATACCATGGCGATATCCCTGTCCTTGGGCGGAATATCATTTACGACATCTTCACCGATCTCTATGATTCCCTCGGTAATATCCTCCAGCCCGGCTATCATCCTCAGGGTTGTTGACTTGCCGCAGCCAGAAGGACCGACAAGAACCAAAAACTCCTTATCCCGCACCTCCAGATCAGCATTTTCTACCGCCACGACTTCACCATCATTAAAGGTTTTGGTCACATCATCTAAAACGACTTCTGCCATGAATTAAACCCCCTGTTATAAATGATTTTTCTCGCCTTTTATTAGTTTTCAGCCAAAAAATTGCGCTCCCCTCGCGAGGGATCTTTCCTGAGCTCGCGCTTAGCCCGGCACATCCTGGGCCGGGGACACTGTTTTTGGGCCAGGGATAAGTCATAATATATAGCATGATTTCAAAAAAAATCTATCAGCTATTTCCCAGGGTGGTTTCACCCCGTCTGAGCTCAGGATCATAAACTTTTATCTCCTCTTCGATATCCTCATCCCCGACCAGCTTTAAAAGAGTGTTAATAGCGTCAACAGCCAGCTCGTCCAGCGGCTCGTGAATTACCGAAAGTTCAGGCTTGATCATCTCAGTCATCATATTGCTGCCGGTACCGACCACCTGAAAATCTTCCGGTATCATATATCCTCCCATTTTGATGGCTTCAATCAGACCGGCAGCCGGCAGATTGGAGGTCAGATAAAAACCCTCAGGCAGAGGATAATGTTCTTCTACCAGCTCCAGAAAAGCACGATAGCCATCCTCATGAGAAAAAACTCCGGACACAACTTCCGGCTCCCCCACGCCTCTATCCCTGCATTCTTCTCTAAAACCCTGCCGGCGCTCATCTTCGACATAATCATTCTCATCCCCCATAAGAATTGCAGGAGGGCCCGATTCCAGTTTCCGGGCGGAGGAAGGCAGAAGTTCCTTAGCCGCCAGCCTGCCTCCCTGACGGTAATTGACAAGATGGCTGGGAAGTTTGAGCTCCTCTACGAGCAGATTGGCCAGCACGATTCTGTTATCCCTCTCCCAGGTAAGCTCGATTAATTTGCTGCCGGCTTTAACACCCCCGACAAGCAGAGCACCGTCCAATTGATCGTATTCGATGAGATTTAAATAATTTCGGCACTTTTCAGGATCTCTTCTGGTATTGCATATCACCAGCTGATAACCGGTATCCTCCAGCACGGATTCAACGGACTCAATTATTAGATAATGGGAAGGGTCATCGAGATCGGGAAGTATAAGTCCCAAAATTTTAGTCCTCTGACCTGCCAGCCCCTGCGCCATACGATTGGGGCGGTAATTATGCTCTTTTGCCAGACGCAGTATCTCCTGGCGGGTTTTTTCGCTCACACCGGGACGGTCGTTTAAAGCCCGGGAAACCGTCGATTCAGCGACTTCCGCCATTTCAGCTAAATCTTTTAAGGTTACTGACATTTTCATCCCACCCCGGATTACGCAAGCGCTTGCAAAAGCCTTAAGAAAAAATAGAGCCTGCCTGTAAAAGCCACAGCCTCTATTTTAGGCTCTATATAATTCTGCACGGTGCTCTATATAAATCTTTCTTCATCATCGAATATTTTCCTGCCTGAAATAGCAAAAAATTTGCCGATGATGAAAAAATCTTAAAGATTTTCGGCACATTCAATTATCTCATCGAGATCTACCTCTTCAACGCTGTCAAAACGAATATGAGCATGGTCGAGCCTATCTTCCGGTCCGACACCCACTGCCAGCATATCAGCTTCCAGGGCTCCATCTATGCCCGACTCAGCATCCTCGACTACCAGGCATTTTTCCGCGGGCAGCCCCAGCTTATCAGCAGTATGTAAAAAGAGATCAGGTGCGGGTTTGGGATTCTTCACGCTGTAACCGTCTGATATAGCCTCGAATTCAGCGGTGATCCCCAGATTTTCCAGCACGATGCGGGCATTTCTGCTGGAGGAAGCAATAGCCAGCTGCATTCCCCGTTCCCGGCATTCCTCCATCAGTTCTCTCGCCCCGGGAAGCATATCATCCTCATCCATTTCTGCTATTCTCTCCTGATAATAGCTGTTCTTTTTGCTCATGAGCCTTTCTATCTCATCCTCCGAAAACTCGTCGGTTCTCTCTCCCAAAATCAGCTCCAGCGAGCGCCGGCGCGAGACCCCCCGCAGTTTTTCATTGTCCTCGCGCTCAAACTCAATATCCTCCTCTTCAGCCATACGCTTCCAGCTGAGAAAATGAAACTCAGCAGTGTCAGTTATAACTCCATCCAGATCGAGTATTGCTCCTTCAATCTCAGCCATTTTCATTATTCCTCCTCTCATTCAGGTCGATGCTAAAATAAGTCCGCATTTCCTCTTCCCGGACAGGACGCCAGATTTCCAGACGATTGGCCCTCGATATTATGCGATTCCATTTCTCATCCAGTCTGCGGCAGAGGCTTTCAAATTCACCCTTTACCAGGGGTTTATCGACAAACTGATTATTTATCAGAGTTATGTGATACTGCCAATCATGATAATCTGTAAGGGTGGAGATACCGGCATTTTTGAGGCGGCGATGCAAATCACGGGAAAATTCAAGAAGCGATTCGGTGGGTTTTACCTTCAGCACTAAAAAACGATTATCGTATTGCTCGAGACAGGTAAAGTCTTCCAGGAGTAAATTGATATCGGTGGTAGTGGCCTGCAGAGCTTTTGCCGCAATTTCAGCAGCCTCCAGCCTGTTCTCGCGATGAATTCTATCGATAGTCACATGGAGCGGAGGTTCTTCTCCTTTTTTATACAGGTGATAACTCTCATTTAAAGCCTGCCGGAGCTTTTCGGTGCTTTCGGCCACCAGTCCTCCGGGTCTTAAAACCACAAAAAGTTCTTCATCAAATGATGCAGGTCTAATCATCCGCTTTCCTCCCTGGCTTCATTCTTCCGGGTGCCCCCGGTCAAAAGGTTCTCAACAATGGAGAGCATCTCCTCTTCCCGCCGGGCGGTTTTCACATTTTGCCGGGCGGTGAGCTCATTCCATATCTCAGCTGCCTGCCCCCCGGTATAATCGCGCACCTCTATATCTCTTCTATTAAGCATAATTATATCCTTATCGGGAAATTCCTTCAACTGCAGCAGATTGTCAACATTTCCGTGGCCGAAAGGAAGATCGCCCACCAGCACCAGTTCAGCCCTTTCAATCCGTCCGGCGTTTTCCTCCAGAGCCTCTTCATCAAGATAGGCAAAGGGAGGAATATCGACCGTGTCAAACCCAAACCGGCGGGCGGTATTCCAGTCGCTGTCACCCTGATTTATCACCCCGCAGCTAACCTCAAATCCAGCAAAGTAAAGTCTCTGGAGCAGATTGCCGGCATTGCCTCCTCCACAGATCACATGTACCCTATCGCCGGCTGCAGAAAGACTCTGATATTTCCTGTGTTTCCGCGGCAAAACCGTGACATAGGGCCGGCCGGTTATTTGATTTTTCTCGACTACAACGCCGGCTTCATAAACACTGCCGATATTTTCCTCGGTGAGAACTTTATCGGGAGAACCCTGCGAGTGAATTTCCCCGTTATCGAGCAAAACCAGACGGCGGCAGTACTGGGCAGCCAGGTTCAAATCATGCGAGACGACCAGAATCGTCAGGTTGCTTTCGCGGTTGAGATAGGATAGCAGATCAAAAATTTCGCTCTTGTAATTTATATCGAGATTGGACGCAGGTTCATCGAGAAGCAGAAGCTCAGGGGCCTGCGCGAGAGCCCGGGCTATTATAACCCGCTGTCTCTCCCCGCCGCTCAGCTCGTCTATGGTTTTATCCCGAAATTTGCGAACATCGGTAAGCGCCATAGCCCGTTCAACTTCATCTCTATCCTTTTCGCTCACACTCCCCCAGCGATTTTGATATGGATTTCTTCCCATCATAACCAGATCATAGACGGTAAATTGAAAATTTATCCGCATCTCCTGAGGAACCACCGCCAGCCGACGGGCCAGCTGACCGGCAGATAGCCGATTTAAGCTGCGGCCGTCGAGATAGATCGAGCCGCCGTCCGGCTCATAAAGCCGGCTCAAATTTTTGAGCAGAGTCGATTTACCCGAACCATTGGGACCGATAATCCCGGTAAATTCTCTGCGTTCCAGCTCCAGACTGAGATCGGTAAATATTTTCTTGTCCTCGCGGTAGGAAAAACTAAGCCTGTCGACTTCCAGCACTAATTATCACCATCTTCCCTGACGGCGCCGCCGCAGCAGATAGATAAAATAGGGGCCGCCGGCCAGCGCCGTGATTATTCCCACCGGTATCTCCATCGGCGGCATCAGACTGCGGGCCAGCATATCAGAAATCACCAGAAAAAGCCCTCCTCCAGCAGCGGCCAGCGGCAGCAGACGGCGATGATCTGGCCCTATCAGCATCCGGGATATATGGGGAATAACCAGACCTATAAAGCCTATGCCGCCGCTGACCGAAACCACCGCAGCTGTTAAAAGCGTAGCTCCAGCTATCAATATTTTTTTGACCCGCTCAACATCTACCCCCATATGATGGGCATTCTCCTCGCCGAGCAGTATCAGATTCAAATCATTGATATAAAGTACAAGCGGTATCAATCCCAGCAGATAATACGGGATTATCATGCTGATATCCGACCAGCTGCTGCCGGCCAGGCTGCCCATCAACCAGAAAACAACCTGCTGTATATCCTGAGTTCCCATCACCATGACCAGGGAACGGAGGGCATCGAGTATGAAAGCTACGGCAACTCCGGCCAGCAGAAAAGTCATCACCGGCACCCGACCATTTTCAGCCGCAAGACCATAAACAACACCTACTGTGAGCAGAGCTCCCAGAAAAGCAAAAAAAGGTATGGTGCTGAAATAAAGAAAGGTGAAACTCAAATTAAAGACGATGGCAAAGGTAACTGCCGTACCAGCCCCGGCAGAAATACCCACTATATAGGGATCGACCATGGGATTGCGGATTACCCCCTGAAAAATCACCCCGGCAGTGCCCAGACCCGCTCCGACGAGAAAACTGAGAATAATGCGGGGCAGCCTGATATCTCTCACTATAACTATATATCTCTCAGAAACATTTTCAGGCGATATCAGGGCTCCAATAACCTTCCGGAAAGGTATGCTGGTGCTGCCAACAGACAGCGCCAGCAAAAATACAGCCAGCCCTACTACGAAAGCAGCTGCCATGGCCAACAAAAATCTGCTTTTATAAGTCATCTTTTCGAGCATATATCTTATATCTCCTTTAACCGGTGCTATAAAAATAAGGGTTCTTCTCCAAAACCGTTGGTGAAATTGCCATATATGCTGGGTTATCAGGACTACTTATACCTTTAATTG
>CAYTDP010000061.1:0-13222 GCA_964436625.1 uncultured Halanaerobiaceae bacterium
TTATAGCTTTCAATTATAAGTATTAAGAAAATGACTAAAACTAAATTCAACCAACTGATATGGAGTTGATCCAATAATTTAAAACTTTGCAAAGGGGTTTTTAGCAATGCCAGTAAAAATTCATTCCGATCTGCCCGCCTATGATCTGCTCAGAGAAGAAAACGTCTCGGTAATTCCCCGGGAAACCCGGATGGCCGATATGCAGAGGATAACCGAGATGCCGGAGCTGAACTTTCTTCTGCTCAATCTGATGCCGAACAAAATTATAACGGAGACCCAGATTCTGCGGCTTTTAGCCGGCACTTCTTTTCAGGTCGAGGTGGATCTTCTCTTTCCCGACAGCTACGAACCTGAAAATGTGGAGCAGGAGCATCTGGAGCGCTTTTACAGCAGTTTTTCTGAGGTAAAGCATAAAAATTACGATGGTATGATTGTGACCGGCGCACCTATCGAAACTCTTCCTTTCGAAGAAGTCGATTACTGGCAGGAATTTACCGAAATAATCGACTGGAGTTTTCAAAACGTAATCTCCACGCTTTTTATCTGCTGGGGAGCTTTTGCCGCATTTTATCACCATTACGGCCTGGAAAAGCAGGTGCTGGAAGAGAAGCTGTTCGGGGTTTATCCCCACGAAGTTCGCGGTCCCGGACGCGATATAGTCCGCGGATTTTCCGGAGAAGTAATGGCCCCCCATTCCCGTTATGCCCGGGTCGATGAGGAAGAGATAAAAGCCCAGAAAGAGCTGGAAATTTTGCTGCATTCTGAGAAGGCCGGTGCTCATCTGACAGCCAGACACGACCGGCGACAGATCTTTCAGACCGGACATTTTGAGTACGATGCGGGAACTTTAAAACAGGAATTCGAACGGGATCGGCGCAAAAAGATCGATATAGATATACCGGAAAATTATTTCCCCGAAGATGATCCCGGGCGCGAGCCGCAGATGACCTGGCGCAAACCGGGACAGCAGTTTTACCGCAACTGGCTTTATCATTACATCTATATTCAAAAAACCCCCAGCAAACACGCCGGCAATGTTTTTGCGGTGAAAAAGTAACCTCTGACGGCATCAACTGACTCCGGACGAGCGTAAAATCGGAAATTCAAAGTAGGCTAAAGCTTTAAAACCCCTGATATTGAAAAACCCAATAAATCGTCGATATAGGCGCTAAGAATGCTTTAATAGGCTTAGAAACCCTTTTAAAGCATCACAGTAGGCCAGGAGGGAGTTCAACCATTTGCAAAAACTCCAGTCCTGGCCTATAATAGATTTAAAGATAGTGAAAATATTAACTATCAGTCAGCGGGATTTGAAGACTGCTGACAGAGTAATAAGGCGCTTTAAAGGGTTAAAAGCGGGCGTACCCGCCGGAAATGACATTTAATTAACATATAAGGAGCCATCACGGCGGTTTCTGGCCCATTTATCATAGATTTTTGCTGCACTTTTTCTATATTTTTTGCCTGTTCATGTGATTATAATTACAATCGGGGGAGCTGATAACCATGTTAAAGTCCAAATCCCTGTTAGTTATCTTTTTGGCACTGGCCGTCTCTCTACTGTTAATTCCCGCCCAGCAGGTTATGGCAGAGACAGCGGCAGAAGTGGAATTGGCCGATGAAAATCTAAAAAGAGCAGTCCTGTCCGAGCTGGAAAAAAGTGAGGGGCCTGTTACCGCTGAAAAAGCTGCCGGCCTGGAACAGCTCAGATCCGGCTCTGCTGATATAGAGTCACTCGCCGGTCTGGAAGCCTTTACTTCGCTGCGAAGAATCGAGCTGGAGGGCAATCACATAGAAGATCTCGAGCCGCTGGCCGAACTGAGCGAACTGGAATGGTTGAATCTCAACGAAAATGAGATCAAGGACATCAAACCGCTGGCCAGTCTGGATAATTTGAAGTTTCTCTATTTGAACGATAACGAAATCGAATCACTCGAGCCTCTTTCCGGGCTGAGAAACCTGCGCCTGCTGGCAGCAGAAGGCAATCGAATCGAAGACATTTCACCGCTGGCAACAGAAAACGAACTCAGAGTTATAAGACTTGAGCGCAATAAAATAGCCGATATCGAACCGGCAGCTGAACTGAATAAAGCTGTCATAATGAGTCTCGGTCACAACAGAATAGCAGACATAGATCCTCTCGCAGAACTGAATGAGATAAAAATACTCAATCTGCACGATAATGAAATCAATGATATTTCTCCTCTGGCTGAATTGAATAAGATCCAGAGGCTCAGCATCTGTGAAAATCAGATAGAGGATGCCGATCCTTTACAATATCTGGATAATTTAGAGGAGTTCTCCAGGGAAATATCCGGTTAACCATATTAATCATAAATTGATCCTGGTCATAACACTGGCCAGAACGAACTGATTTCCTGCCCGGCAGAGATAATCCCCCCTGTGGCAGCAGGGGGGATCCCAGGCAGCTGGCAGGATAAATACCTCTCTTTTCTCTCCCGGCGGGGTTTTTAACCCCGCTTTTTTCTTTTCTGCGAACCGTCTATCAGTTTAGCGCCCACCTTACAGGCCCAGCTGCCGGGCAGACAATATTTTAAGGCTTTGAGGAGATAAACCATATCTCCCGGCCGGGGATCGCGAGAGAGTTGAAAACGCTCGCTCTCACCTGGCAGAACATAGATCACATGAAGACCCTCGAGTTCCTCGTCCCCGTAGACCCTGTAATCGGGATCTTCATCGGCCGCGGCATGGGCCCTTTCCAGAAGGTGATCGCGCTCTCCATATATCAGCGCGTCAGTGGAACAGGCTTTAACGCAGGCCGGCTCGAGATTATTTCTCACCCGATCTACACAGAAGGTGCATTTGGCAGCGATCTCTTCGACGTTAGGCACATCGTAGGGACAGGCTTCCTCGCACATACCGCAGGCCACGCATTCTTCTCTGTCGATGAGGACAAATCCCTCTTCCGTGTGCGATATTGCTTCCGGCGGGCAGATATCAATACAATGAGCATCGGTACAGTGCACACAGGCCCGGCGGCTGAACTCCCAGTTTACTTCATCTCCGTCCTCCCACTCGGTAAACTGCAAAAGATTCCAGGTTATGCGGGAGAGATCAGCCGGGTTCTGATAGCTGCCGGTGTCCTGAAATTTAGTCTCCTCGGCCGGCAGTTCATTCCACTGTTTGCAGGCCGTCTGACAGGCCTTACAGCCCATACACCTGGTCACATCATTCAAGATCGCCATTTCAGTCATCGTTTACTCCCCTCCTTTGCGAATATCGCAGAGAAAAGCCTTGTATTCGGGGATGGTGGTGTTGGGATCACCTATTGAGGGAGCAAGGTCATTGGCCACGGGGCCGGTGGACATACCAGCATAACCCCAGTGCCAGACAAGACCCACCATCTCAACTTCGCTGCCGTTTACGGAAAATGGCTTTATGCGCGGTGTAACGCAGGCAGCAGCTTCAATCTCGCCGCGGGGACTGGAAACAACTACTTCATCACCGCTTTCAACACCCAGATCATCGGCCAGAGAGGGGCTTATCTCTACAAAGAGATCGGGCATGGCTTCATTGAGCCAGGGCATATTTCTGGTGAGCATGCCGGTTTGATAGTGCTCGGTGACCCGGTAGCTTGTAGCCACATAGGGATATTCTTCACTTCCCACACCAGCTCTTTGATCGGGATACCATTCCCGGACAGCGGGATTAAACTGGGTGCCGGAGATTATATTCTCGATAGGACTCTCCCAGGGTTCATAGTGCTCGGGGAAAGGTCCTCCAGCCAGTCCGGGAGCAAAAAGCCGGGCCTGCAGCTCAGGCAGCATTATGAAGGGGCTTTCAGCCGTCTCTTCCGGGGAAATGGAGGCATCAAAATCGGGCACATCGTTTTTCTGCCATTCACCGTCCTCCCACCAGATAACGGGTGTGTCCGGATTCCAGGGATTGCCTTCCGGATCGGCCCCAGCACGATTATATATAATGCGGCGATTCAAAGGCCAGGAGAAAGACCAGTCATGATGGCCTCCTATACCCTCTGTCTCGGGCTCGCGTTTCATGGTGGCGGGATCTTCATCATCTGCATAATAGCCGCTGTATATCCAGCTGCCGGCGGCGGTGGAACCGTCATCGGCGAGTTCGGTGAAATCAGCCACCAGCTCTCTATTCTCGGTGCGATAGCCGTTTAACTCCCTGGCAACGAGCTCGGGATCGGGCTTTTCACCGTAATTCCACTTCATCTCAACTATGGGTTCGGGCTTAACCCCGCCCTCTTCTTCGTAAAGCTCACGAACGGACTTGAATATTCTGTCGGCAATCCAGAGATCGGATTTGGCATCTTCCGGAGGTTCTGCTGCCTGATGACGCCACTGTATCCAGCGGCCGCTGTTGGTTATTGAGCCAGCTCTTTCCACATGCAGGGCTGCCGGCAGAAGGAATACCTCTGTCTTTATTTCGCTGCTGTCAACACCGGGTTCTTTCCAGAAGGAGGCGGTCTCAGATTCGAAGAGATCGACTGCTATAAGCCAGTCAAGCTCGCCCATAGACTCGCGCTGATCGCCGGCGGAAGGACCGCTTACAGCAGGATTATCGGCCCAGCTGATTAAACCTTCAATGTTGCCCTCTTTCATTTCATTAAACATGCCGATATGGGATCGATCCTTATCATCCATCTTGGGCAGATAATCATAGCAGTAGTCGTTATCCTCGGTGGCATTCTCTCCGTAGAAAGCCTTAAGCAGGCTTATAAAGAAATCAGGCTTGTTTTCCCAGTAGCCGGATTCCGGAGTTTCCACTTCAAGATAATCGGCCAGGGCAGGATGCAATTCCGCCCGGGGCACTCCCATATAACCGGGCACAAGATGATAAAGCATTCCCGTATCGCAGGCTCCCTGGACATTGGATTGGCCTCTTTGGGCGTTGACGCCGCCGCCGGCTACACCCATATTCCCCAAAAGCAGCTGCAGCATGGCTATTGAGCGCACATTCTGAGAACCGTGGGTGAACTGGGTGATTCCCATGGCATACATAATATTGCCGGCTTTTTCGGGGGCACCTGTATCTGTGTAAAGCTGGCAGAGCTCTCGGTATTTATCTTCGGGAGAACCCGTTATCTCGCATACCGTGCTGATATCGTAGCGGGAATAATGATCCTTCATCAGCTGAAATACGCAGCTGGGATCCTCCAGGCTCTCGTCCTCTTTGATGTTGCCTTCATCATCATATTGATAGGACCAGCTTTCCCTATCATAGGCAATCCTGCCATTTAAATCAGCAGCTCCAGAGAACATGCCATCCTGAAAGTCGAATTCGGGATCGATGAGATAGGAGGCATTGGTAAAGTTTTTGATGTATTCTTCATTGTATTTTTCGTTCTCTAAAGCGTAATTGATAAGCCCCGATAAAAAGGCTACATTGGTGCCAGGACGCATGGGCACGTAAAGATCTGATACTGCCGCCGTCCTTGTATAACGGGGATCGACACAGACGAGTTTAGCATCATTTTCTTTTTGGGCCTTCTCGATCCATTTCATCGATACGGGATGATTTTCAGCCGTATTCAGACCGATATTCATGAAAACATCGGAATTTTGATAATCTGTCCAGTGATTGGTCATGGCTCCTCTGCCAAACGTGTTGCCGAGACCGGCAACAGTGGAGGAGTGTCACAGACGGGCGCAGTGGTCTATATTTACAAGACCCAATGCCCGGGTAAGCTTGTGGAAAATATAGTTTTCCTCATTGTTGACCATAGCGCTGCCGAGATGGGCAATTGAGGTGGTTCGATTGACAGTTACGCCGTCCTCATCAGTTTTTTCGAAGGTCCTGTCCCGGGTATCTTTGATTCGCTCGGCCATTTTCTCCAAAGCCCAATCCCAATCTTTTACCTGCCATTTTTCACCGTAAGGCTCCCGGTAATACACTTTGGTAACTCGACCGGGGTTTTCCCTGCCTTCACCCTCTCCATCGTAAACTTTGCCCATATTAATAAGAGAACTTCCTTTGCTGCAGAGAGTACCCTCGCTGATAGGATGATCGGGATCTCCCTCGATGTTTACCAGCTCACCATCCTGACTATGACAGATCACCCCACACCCTACGGAACAAAATGGACAGATCGAGGTCGATTCTTCAGCATATTCGATTCTCAAAGACTCATATTCCTCAGCCTCGAGCACCCGATCGCTGCCGGGTCCGGCAAGCATGCCACCAGCAACCATACCCGAAACTTTGAGAAAATCTCTTCTCGTCAGAGGCATGAATTTCCCCCCTTAGTTTTAAAGTTGGCTTTCTCTGCTGTTTCCAGACATTTAAAGTCAATTCCATTTTAAGTCTAGTTGTTTAATAAAGTTAATAAAGTTCTGAAATTTGCACCGACAAAAAAAGTTATAACAACAAAAAACGTCTTTTTTCTATCGTTCAGATATCACCTCCTCGCCTGTTATTTCTCTCCCGGCTTGTAACCCTCCTGGCGGGCCAATCTATCCAGATGCTGCGTCCCTATATCGTTGATCATCCAGGATAAACTGTCATGATGTTTTTCGGAAACTTTCTCCTCATCGATCACCTTGAGATAGCCATCACAGCTATCGCAGACATCGACGCGATAGGCCGATTCTTCCACAGTAAAATAGCGCTGGCCGTCGGCCTTCTCTTCTCCGCAGTGTGGACAATAAAAACGATTATACTGCCATTCAGCAGAACATACCCAGCACCAAAGACGCCGCTCGCCTCTTTTTTCTGTCAATCGGGCCAGTTCCGGAATTGCTCCACAGACAGGACAGAAACTTTCCTGCCAGTCGGCAGTGATTTTTCCGGACTTACGACCTTCCCGGGTAACCCAGCTGAAAAAAGGCCTTATTGTGAAAAGCATCACTCGAGCAAATAAATTTTTTTTCAGCGGCTGGTCCGGAGGCAGTTTCTCATTCCGCAGATAATCCTCCAGCAATTCAACCGCTGACAGCCCACCGCCGACAATCAGGCTAAGAAATTTCTCCAGTTCGGATAGTTTTTTCTCATCTTCCGCAAAAAAGTCAGAAAATTTCTCTATTATCTCCAGCATGAGCATTTCCACCTCTTCAGACGGCAGATCGAGCTCAGCCGGGCGTAAAAGAGGTTTTTCTACAGATTCGGGATTTTCCGGATAGCCTATATCTTCGGGTTTTATCTCTCCTTCCGATAAACCTCTCTGCAGCTCAAAGTACAACTCATCCAAATTTTCGTAAAATTTTATCAATTTTTCTGGCCCAGAAGGAGGATAGGTCAGCTGACGGGATTTTTTCATAGCTCTTCTTCCCCGCTGGATTCTATCTCGCCGCCGTTACGGGCAGAACGTTTAAATTCGCCCAGACCTTTCCCCAGTGAACGCCCTATCTCGGGCAGCCTGCCCGGGCCGAAGATCACCAGAATTATCACCAGCACAATTCCCAGCTCCTTAGCTCCCAGACCAAACATCTCATCACTCCCTTCTACAGATTTCTTCAGGAGGCAGTGTAATTTTCAGACTGCCGGCCGGAAGATTTGTTTGATTTTTCACATTATCTCATGACAATTATATCACTCCTGAATTTTCTTTGCAATGATTATCAATAAGCTCGGTTTTGTTGCGGTTAGAAACTGGCTGCCTCAAGCAGATTTTCGATATTTTTTACGGCCAGCATGATCAAAAACATATCGGTGAATTCAAAATCCTCGGAATAGGTATAAAACGTCAGGGCTCCCTGCAGTCCGCTTTGCTTGAGTTCAAAGGGAAGGCCGAAAGCAGTTAAACGCGAATATTTGAGCTGCGAGTGTTGACAGCTGTAGATGAGAACCGGGCATTCCAGCTCGAGAGCACGGTTGAGTCCGTTTTTGCCGCTGTAAATTTCTCGCGAATTCAATCCAGCTGTCAGCGGTAAATTACGGCCGCCGATATTTAATTCGTTTAAAAAAGCTCCCTTCGTCTTGAGCTCTAAAATCCATCCATCCTGATCGGAAACAGCTAATATGTGAGGCTTATTGTCCAGGGCGGTTGTGATAAAATCGAGATAACGGCTCACTATTTCCAGATACAGATTATTTTGCTGCCGGCGCTCTGCAAGTTTTTCATCTGTGAGAGCTGAAGGTTCTTTGCTCCAATCCTCATCATCAAATTCAAGCCTTTCCAGCCTGACATCCCGCGTGAAAGTGAGTCCGAAATTATCACCGTCTATTAATTCATTCCACCACTTCTCAAGATGTTCGGGCTCCTTTTTTTGGCCATCACTTTCTTTTTCTATGTTGCTGAAAAGCTCTCCCAGGGTGATACCCAGTGCTGAAGCTATTCTGCTTATCGACTTCAGCGAAGGGTTCTGGCTGCCACGTTCGACGTTGGCAATATAGCTGCGGTTTTGATAATCAGATCTTTCCGCCAGTTCCCTCTGAGTAAGTCCCTTGCGCTCCCGCAGTTTTTTGATCCTCCTGCCCAGCCTTTCCATTATAGATCGATCATAATCAGTCTTTTCGGCCATTTCCCGCCCTCCTCTCTTTTTCTCGCTCGATTGTGTTTTTACTTTATTTTGCTGACTTATTAAAGGATGAAAATAAAAAAATTATCAAACTTACCAGCGAATTTATAATAACATAAAAAGTAAATCATTTAAAACATATTCAACTAAAATGAAAATTTATCATCGATGATTATAATTATTCTTTTAATCACGATCTCTACGATCCAGATCAGACAATAAATAAGCATACCCCACCCGGGCCCAGATGCTCGAGTGGGGTATTTTAAACATATCAAGCATAATTTTACAGCGAAAAATTTTCTAATTTCTGCCCTGATCGGTGTATATCCGGGTTAATTTCTCGCTTTCTCCAGAAGTTTATCGCGTTCGGGCAGCGGTGGAGTGTTGACCTTATGGCGGGAAGACTCCTCAAGCTCTTTTATTCTCTCTTTTGCTTCCTCGTCTTTTATCTCTTCTTCGAGAATATACTCATCTATCTTTTCATAACTCAAACCCATCTCCCCCTCATCAGTCTGTCCTTCCCACAGACCGGCCGAAGGACGCCGCTCTATGATGGATTCAGGGATATTCAGTTCCCGGGCCAGTTCTCTGACTTCAGTCTTTACCAGGCTGGCCAGCGGAGAAATATCGACCGCTCCATCACCGTATTTGGTGAAATAACCGGTTACAAGCTCGCTCTTATTTCCCGTACCCACAACCAGATAGTCCCAGCGGTTGGCAAGATAATAAAGTGCTGTCATCCTGAGTCTTGGTTTGATGTTGCCGGCAGCCACTTTATCATCGCCGGGATCTATACCTTTGAGCTCGGAAAGCATGGTGGCAAAAGTCTCGTTTAAATCAACTTCGCCTGCTTTCATGTTTATTTTGTCGGAGACCAGATAAGCATCCTGTTTATCCAGAGGACTGCTGCAGCAGGGCATTATCAGGCCGAAACTGTTTTCTGGAAAAGCTCGCTTTAAAAGCGCAGCTGTAACAGAAGAATCTATGCCGCCGCTCAGTCCCACTATGCCGCCTTTTTTCCCCGCTTTTTCCACTCTTTTTTTTATCCAGTTTACCAGGTGATCAACGACTTCAGCGTAATTTAATTCCGCCATACTCAAAAGACCTCCTCTGCTTTTCCGTCAGCTGATTTTTTAAATTCATAAATCAAAATGAAGCTGACCTGAATTCTCCTATCTCAATTATACAGAAAAACAGATACTGATAACAGCTGAAGTGTCTAAAAATGCATGTATACTGGTATATTATTGCTTAAAGGCGGGGATATCGTTTTATTTTTCCGGTCAGTCCTCTCCCGGCGGAGAAGTATTCCAGCCGTTTTGCTTCATCACTTCGGGATGTTCCGGATCCAGATATTCATTTCCATCGCTGTCTATCAGATAACGAGGATCGGATTCCTTCCTCTGTTTTTTCTGTGAACTGCCGCGGCTGGATCTATTTTTCTGGCTCTGGTTTTTGCTGCCGCGATTTTCTCTGTGTGATGCGAGCATCTCCTCTACCTGCTTAACCGTTCCCAGACCTTTTTCACGCCAGTCTCTGAGAAGGGCCAGCGTGTAAGAAAGCGTGCCATCTCGACTGTTCAGGGCGGTGAGTTCGATAGCTTTTTTGATGATTTCTGATTTTGAGTTCTGATCGGCCAGGGTCTCAGCTTCAAAGACAGTCGGTTTTCGACCAAAAACTCTCATAAATGCGTCGATTACCTCCGGGGTAAGCAGTTCATCGATCTGTGTTTTTTGTCTGTAATTGTCTGCTGTTTTTTGGGTGGGGGGCTTTCCGCGCGCGCTCGCGCGTTGCTCATGTTCTTCGGTTTTAGGGTCTTTAGTCTCTGCTGTAGTCTTTGAAGTAATCTCTGTAGTAGTCTCTGGTATTGCTGTTTCATTTTTCGAGTCTCGATGTTTCATATTTTTTCTTCGAGGTTTCATTTTGAAATCTCGATCTTTCATATTGAAACTTCGATCATTAAAATTTGAAATATCGGAGCTGCCGGGGTTTATAGCATCCTCATCCTCCTCTTTTTGTGTTTTATGTAAATTATCATCATTATTCTGGGGATTATCTTTTTCGTACTTTTTCTTCTCTGCCTTTTGCTCAGTTTTTTCCTTTCGGGATATTTTTTTTCCGGAGTCGTCTGAACTTTTATTATCCTCTCTTTCGGTTTCTCTCAGACAGCGGGCGATATCCTTGTACATCTTTTCAAAACGATATCCTTCTAAGTGATAACCGAGTTCGAGGAGATCTCGATTAACTTTGATCAAATCTACCCGATATTGTTTAGTTTTATCCCAGCTGTATTCAGGATTTTGCCGGGATTCAAGATAGCCCATCTCCTCGAGTTTTTTGACATAACGTGAAAGTGTGGGCTTGCTTTTGCCCAGCATTAATTCATCGGCCAGGTCATCACTGGTTTTATAAACCCAGCCCCCTGTCTTAGAGATATTCAGCTCTCTGCCCTCTGAACGGGCTCTTTTCTTTTCCTCTTCTATAAATTTATCGAAGTCGCGGCGTCTCTCCGTCCAGTAGATAAACTGATTTAATATGAGTGCATACTTAAAATCACCGGTCAGTTCGACCAGTTCTTCCTTGATCACGACTCGCTTGAGTTTCTCTGGAGCCATCTATAATAAACCCCCTTCTTCTTTTAATTCCGGGGAAGATAGTAAATTATCAGGATTGCAGCAGATTTCAACCTGTTGAGAGAAAATTCAGGGTATGGGGAATAGTTTTCTTAAGCAGAGAGGGGAAATAGGGTCTTAAACTGGTATGCGAGGCTTTTGAGGGAAGCTCGGTCTAAAAGAGCGGCAGTTGAGCTTGAAGTGGACCGGCAAATCTGGTATACTTAATTCACGCTTATTTAGCGATAAATCGGAGCTGCTATTGGAGCTAGCTGCTCCGCAAATTAGTTTTAAATTGCTGATGAATTACCAGCACAGCAGTATATCTCTGGACTATCTGCCGGGAAACAGCAGATTGAGCCTCGCGTTCCCTTTTATGAAGTTGTTAAGGGTTATCCCCATAACCCTGCAGCTTATCTGCTAACCATCCTGATTTCGACCTCCCGCGGATAGTCTTATTTTTTTTGCCTGAAATAGCAGTTTAATTGAGGTATTACTGTATATATGATCTGACTATAAAATATGCGTAGGTCAATTTTACTACTAATCCGCTGCGCTGTCAAAAAAAAATGTATAAATATGTAGATGTATAGATGTATGGATACATAAATGTTTAAATAATTATTTCTGAAAATTATGTCTAAAAGATAAATTTAACACTTTGCTGGAAATATGCATCCATTATATCATCGATTCGGCAGGCTGCAACCTTTAATGTTAACATGATCAATAATATTCTTCTATCAATTCCTTTAAAGCTTCTATTAAATCATCTTCTGGTGAATAGCTGACTCTCAATTCTTCAAAAAAGCTGTCGTCTAAATTTTTAAGCAGCAGCCATCCTATCTCGATCGCGTCCTGCTTTGACAAAAGCAAATTTAACTCCCGTCTGAAACGTCGTTTGGTGTCTTCAAAATTTTCCTCCATCTCGGGCTTTACTTTAAAAGATGTCTGATATACTTCTCTTTGTTTCCAGCTGCGGGTGGGCTTTTCTTTTTGGGATTCGCGGTCAGTTTTTTCCGGCTTTTCTATTTCAGTTTGATCTGATTTTTTTTCCTCTTTATTATCTGATTCTTCATCGGATTCAGTTCTATCTTTTTCCTTTTCTTCATCATTTTTATCAGACTTTTTTTCATCCTCTTCTCTTACCCTCTGTTTTTTCAGCCGCTCTCCTATATTCTGAAAGAGTTTTTCGCTGTCCGAGCTCATCGAACCTCCCTTGTCTGACATATTTCGATGACCTCCCTGGCAAGTGCCTCATAATTTTTAGCTCCTCGGGCTCTGCCGTCGTATTCAAAAATTGATTTGCTGTTGCTCTGGGCTTCTTTGAGGGTAGTATTTGTTTTAATCAGAGTATCGAATACTTTATCCTTAAAATAGTCATTGATTTTTTCAGTCATTTCTTTATGCAACCGCAGTCGGCCGTCATGCATCGTGATCAATACTCCCATTATTTTGAGATCGGAATTTGTCTCTTCCTGAATCTCTTCTATTGTAGAAAGAAGCATATCTATACCGTAAAGTGCATAAACTTCAGCCTGCATGGGAATAATTACATAATCTGAAGCACTCAAAGCATTAATTGTCAATATACCGAGGGCTGGCGGACAATCTATTATTATAAAATCGTATTCTTCTCTGATAGAATTGGTTATAGATCTAGATAATAATGAGGCTGAACTTATTCGACGTGTGAATTCGATTTCGGCGCCTGAAAGTTCAAAAGCAGATGGTATTATATCCATGCATTCGTGATCGGAGCTTTTGATAACGCTTCCTAAAGGTAGTTCTTTATCCTTCAGGACGTCATATATTGACTGTTTTTGAGCATAACAATCAATACCTACTGTATTGGAAAGATTCATCTGTGGGTCAAGATCCATAATCAATGTATTTTTATCCTGTTCGGCCAGTGCATAACCCAGATTATGTGTAGTTGTGGTTTTGCCTACTCCACCTTTCTGATTTACTATGCTGATTATATTGGCCATTTTATCACCTCTAAATGTTATCTTATAGTACTTTTTGTGTTAATGTATACTTTCTTTATTGATAAAAAAATTCCTGCTGATTTAATTGTTTTTATTTGAGAGTGAAGAGAAAAAGGCTCTTCTTGTTATCAGTTGATAGATATCGTAAAAGATCACTATCATGACAATAATG
>CAYTDP010000062.1:0-13117 GCA_964436625.1 uncultured Halanaerobiaceae bacterium
AAAAGGTGAGAGGAAAATATCGCTGGTGTGGATTCATCCCCTCACCTTCAAAAGTATAAACAGAAAAAATGATGTTTTCGATAACATAGAGTATCTTTAATGGATAATCTCTATAAATGTAATAATATTAGACTTCCCCCGTGAAAGAAGCCTATTCATCTCTGGATACTTCTTCGGGAGCCTCATAGGTTTCTCGGTCTGAAAATTCCTCTTTTTTTCCTTTATTCCACTGACTTACAGGACTTAAATAACCCACCACACGCGAATAAACTTCACATTTTTGCTTCTTACCCATTGATTTAATCCTCCCTGATTATAATTAAGATAGCTATTTAAAACGGAATCTATAGGCTTAAAGAAGAGGTATAAAAAATATTTTTGGTTCTTCCTGTTATCGGTTGATAGATATAGTATAAGATCTCTATCATGATGCTTGAGCAGAGGAAATATTTCATTGTGAACGAAGCTTTTTGTCTTTCAGTATAATTAAATAAGCATTTTTTGACACACCTATTTACCAGCTGAACGCAAGAAAATCCGTATCTCTATATTCAGCGGATTACCTCCGCAGCTAACCAAAAAATCCATATCCCGCGTCAACTTTTTGTCAATTTAAATTTCTCATTATATTATTAACGACCGGAGTACTAAATCCTGCATATATAAATAATTTTCTTAAATTAAATAAAACAAATATTTTTCCAAATTTTATTTATTTAAGCGGAGGATATAGCCCATAAGCCGAGAAGAATTAAAGTACACACTTATATTTGCTGTCAGATATCCGATTATAAGGATTTCGGCAGACAAGGGGGGCGATCAAAATTTTAAAAGAAAAGCAAAGTTCATTTATCAACAAATACAGGCTGGAAATTGGTCTGTTGATAATCACTTTTCTGGTCTGGCTGCTGTTCATCACTGTCAGCCCTTCGGCTTTTCTGAGCCCCAGAATATATTATTCTTTCATGACAACCGTTCCCTTCGTAGGTCTTTTAGCTCTGGGACTGACCTTTGTTCTGGCCATAGGAGAGATAGATCTTTCCTTCCCTTCCACGATGGCTGTAGGCGGCATGGCTTTCAGCATGGTTTATCTGGCCAGCGGGAGTATCATTATGGGAATTTTTGCAGCTTTATTGGGCGGAGCAGCAGTGGGAATTGTCAACGGTCTGCTGGTAACAAAAGTGGGCATGCCTTCCATAGTAGCCACTCTGGGAATGATGTTTTTCGTCAGAGGCGCAGTTGTACTGATATCCGACGGCTCCTCTTATTCTTTGCGTAATCTGGGAGCCAATCCTCTTTATGCGATATTTACAGGCAGTGTTTTTACAATCCCCGCCCAGACGATCTGGTTTCTTTTTCTTTCCATTTTTCTGGGGTTTATACTCTACCGTCATAAATTTGGAGATAACGTGCTATTTACAGGAGACAGTGAAAAAACATCTCAATTAATGGGAATAAACGTGTCAAGAACCAAAATAGCTGTATTTGTTCTTATGGGAATGCTGGCAGCTCTTTCCGGCTCCATGGACGTTTTCCGGCTGCGCACCTGGTGGCCGACTCAGGGTCAGGGTTATTTTATGACAGCATTTGCCACCGTTTTTGTCGGAGGAACATCGATGAAAGGCGGGCAGGGCACCGTCATCGGAACATTTATAGCAGCCTTTTTGATAGGCTCGCTGGAAGCAGGAATTGTTGCGGCCGGACTGGCGGGTTTTTGGACCCAGCTTATATATGGGTTCTTGATTATAATATCTGTCACTATTCATACTTTTCTGCGCAGAAGAAAAATGGCTTAAATTAGCAGTCATTAGCGTTTTAACCCGGGTATATACAGGATATGCAGCCATTATAAAGAATAATAATAATGTGGCCCGAAAACAAACAGCTGAGGAGTTTGAAATATGGAAGCAATATTAATTCTGGCTCTGCTGGCTCTATCCTATCAAATACTCGTCAGGATGCTGCCAGCTGCCGAGAAAAAGGAAAATGATCGAAAAAAAGAAGAGGTAAAAACCTCTAATATCCACAAAAAATCCGGAGACGAGTTCGCCGCTGGTTCCGGCCGGCCCGAAGATCCTTATCTGATCGCCAGCGCCGAACAGCTAAATAGCGTGCGTTTTTATTTGGACTGCCATTTTAAACAGATCGAAAGCCTGAATTTAAAAAATCAATTGCGACTGCAGGAATGGCGACCCATCGGTGACGAGTCCGCTGAGTTCACCGGGAGTTATGACGGCGCCAGTCACCCTATATTCGGACTTAATCTGGAGAATGAAAAAGGAAGGTACTGCGGTTTGTTCGGGTACACCGGGAAAACGGCCGTTTTGAAGAACATATATCTGCAGGAGAGCAGCTTCTACGGTGATTTGTTTTTAGCCGGCCTAGTGGGCTGGAATAACGGCAGGATTGTACGCTGTTATGCTGCTGGCAGGATAACCGGCTTTAAAAATATCGGCAGCCTGGCCGGCAGCAATGACGGCACAATTGAGGAATGCCTGGGAGCAGGCAGAGTTTATGGGGCCAGCAACTGTGGAGGTCTGGTAGGCTGGAATGGTGGTCGAATACGCAATTGTCATGCCAATACCCGCGTTAGCGGCAATAAGGCTCTGGGCGGTTTGACAGGCTGCAATTATGGTTTGATCGAGAAATGTTTTTCAGCCGGAGATGTTTACGGAGAAAAAAGGGCAGGTAGCCTGGTCGGCTGGAACACCGGCAGTATAAAAAAAAGCTATGCCCGCCGGGGGGCAGCCCCAATTCGGGAGTTCGAGCGCGAAGCCGGAATTTTAAAAACCGAACGCAGATTGAAACAACAGAAAACTTTTACCTCCTGGGATTTTGCTGAAACCTGGAATATCAAAGAGGGCAAAAGTTATCCCTATCTTGGTTTTTAAAACCATAAATCCTTGGTTCTACTTGTTATCGGTTGATAGATATCGTATAAGATCACTAAAAGCAGAAAAAATTTCATTGTGAACGAAGCTTTATATCTTCCAGTGAAAATAAATAAGTATTTTCGACGCACCTGTTTACCAACTGAAGACAGGAAAATCCAAATCTTTTGCTACTGCCTCAGGGATTCAATGAACTGGCGGGCGGTCCGACCGGATTGACCGCTGTTTTTTTGCCGCCATTTCAGGGCTTTTTCTTCCAGTACAGCCTCCGGCATTTTGATATCTTCCTGTTCTGCTATACCTCTTACAATCTCGAGATACTGCTGTTGATCGGGAGAGTTGAAGAGGATGGTAAGCCCGAACCTCTCAGACAACGATAGTCTCTCATTGATCATCTCCCTTTCATGAATTTCTTTCTCTCTATCCTCCCACTTTTCCTGGACGATATGACGTCGATTGCTGGTTGCATAAAATCTAACATTGACCGGACAGGCTTCAATCCCTCCCTCCATAATATTTTTAAGCTGTTTATATTCTGTCTCAAAATCCTCAAAAGAAAGATCATCCATAAATATTATAAAATAAAGGCCTCTGCTGCTGAGTTCTTCCATGATATCGGGCAGCTCGTCGATCTGATCGCTGTTTACTTCAACCAGTCTAAGGCCAATATGAGTAAATTTATTCAAAACCGCCTTGACAGAAGAAGACTTTCCGGTGCCGCTCTCTCCATATAAAAGCACATTTTGAGCGGAACCGTCCTTCAAAAAAGCTTCTGTATTACTTATCAGCTTCTGTTTTTGCTTTTCGTATCCCATCAAATCGGAGAATGTCACCGGATCGGGATTTTTGACGGGCTGCAATCCCCGGGCGCTATCCCAGAGAAAGGCCCGGTATTTATTAAGCCTGCCAGCACCTTTCCGGTGATAATACTGGTTGAGTGTTTCGAGCATCTCCTGTCCATCATCTTCCAGCTCCGGCAGCTTCCGGCTGTAATTTTGGGCCGCCCGGCTGCCAGCCGACTCTTCCAGAGGCTGATAATTTTCCGTTTCCATTTTGAGCTTTTGAATATACTGCTGACCGGCTGCCGCCATTATTTCAGCTGTTTGAAAAGAAAGTAATTCTTTTAGAATATCCATATCATGTAGAGAAGCCTGATAAAGACTCTTTTCAGAGGATAATATCTGCCTCTCGCACCCCAGAGTAAATAAGTTTTCGGCAGTCACAATCAACTCCAGCAGATAATTGGTCCATAAATCACCGCTCAAATTATTTTCTTCGGCATTTTTAAGCAGATGATTCAGTATATCTCCTGGGTCAATATCTTCATCCCCGGCCAATATAGCTCGCTTTAGCTTTTTGATCAGATTATCATCGTTGAGAGGATAGAAAACTGTAAGATCCGATAAATTAGCCATCTTGCTTTGAACCCTGGTTCTAATGCTCATAAAAACGCCACTCCCTATTTCCTGAGAATAATTTCGGCCAGATAAAAATTAACCTGCTTTTTTAATCCACTATGGCAGCAATTCTGGAAAGTTACCGCATTTCCTGCGCTTCACAGGAGCTGTACCTATCTGGATAATTTTTCGCTGACCCTCATAGCAGCTTTGGCGCCTTCGGCTGCTGCCACAACAATCTGTTTATCCTGCACATTAGTCACATCGCCGGCAGCCCAGATTCTTTCAGCGCTGGTACTGTTGTTCTCATCTATTATTATCTCCCCGTGCTCATTTATTTCTACAGCTCCTTCAGCATATTCGCTGTTTGGTTTATAACCTATTTCAATAAAGACGCCCTCGACAGCCAGCTCCCTGGTTTCTTTTTCAGCCAGATCCATGATTTCCAGCTTCACCACTTTTTCCTGGCCAAAAATTTCCTCCACGCCGGTACCGGTGTGAATATTGATATTTTTATTTGCCTCAACCTTTCGGATCAGCACATCGTCGCCGGTGAGTTCGGGTTCTACTTCTATCAATTCAACGCTGCAGCCCAATTTGGCCAGATCAAGGCTGGCCTCCAAACCGGAATTACCACCCCCTACGATGGCAACATCTTTTCCAGAATAAAGATAACCATCGCAGGTAGCACAGTAATGCACTCCTTTGCCTTTAAACTGCTTTTCGCCGGTAACATTAAGCTCTCTGCTTTCCGCCCCGGTAGCCAGTATGACCGCCCGAGCAGCAGCGGTATTGCCCGAACTCAATTCTAAAGTTACACTGTGATTTTTTTCCTCCTCTTTTTCCTCTTCTATTGAAGTCACCCTATCACCAAGCATAATATCGACATCATATTTTTGTACGTGCGACCAGAAAGCCTGAATGAGATCAGCTCCATCGGTATCCTGAAAACCTAAATAATTGTCGATCTCACCCGATTCCAGCATCTGTCCGCCCATATCCTTGCCGATTATCAAAACTTCCAGTCCTTTACGGGCAGCATAAAGAGCCGCGTTAAAAGAGGCCGGGCCGGCCCCGACGGTTATCAAATCCCAGGTTTTATCGAAATAATCCGTCTCCTCGGCGATGCCGAGCAGATCATTTAACTCTCCGGAGATATTGGCATCGACCAGATCGTCATAACCACCCACCAGATGACCGTCGATAAATACCTGAGGTACAGTTTTAGCACCGTCTGTCCTCTCCTGCATCTCCTCTTCAACTTCTTCTTCGCCGATATCATATTCCTTATAGGAAAAACCTTTGCTCTTGATAAGGGCTTTGGCTTTCTCACAATAGGGGCACCATTCCAGGGTATAAATTTCAATTTCACAGGATTTAGGCATTTTTATCCCCCTCTCCATAGGGCTGATATTTATACTATTTAATTATTTGAAGGCATTAAGGTTCAATTTTAGCAAGAAATGAAGTTATTTCATAAATGATGCTTAAAAGATTTTTTCCTCGATTATATCCGCACTGGTGAATATCATGACCGCAGGCAGTTTTAATCACTATCTTCAGGAATCTGATACTTTTTATCTTTGTCTATTTCCTGACGCCTGGTAAATTTCTTAAATCGTGAAAGTACAGTCTCCTTGGAAAACGGCTGATACCTTTTCACGATCAGCAAATTATCATCGCAGTTGCGGGCAATCCTGGCTGCTCTGTTGCCAATATGGCTGAGACTAAATCTCTTTATAGAATCTCCAATTATTGTCAGATCTGCTTCTTCTGCTATCTCCAGAATGGGATCGCTGATAGAAAACCTCTCCAGAAGTTCATGGGAAACAGGATAATCTTCTTCCGCCACCAGCTCTTTTAACTCACGTTCCATATTTTCTTTTTCTCTTGGTGAAGCATCCGGGCTGACAATATGAAACAATTTTATTCTGGCCCCGGTGGACTGAGAAATTCTGTGAGCCAGCTGCAGCCCATAAGAAGAATTTTTCTTGCCATCATAGGCTAAAGCTATATCATGAATCTCCTCAGGATAATTACCCTTTAATACAGCTTTATGACTTTTTGCCTGATGCATCACTTTTTGGGTTATACTGCCCATCCCCTGGGAAAATCGAGCCTCTCGCTGCCAGCCCATCAAAATCAAATCTGCTTTTTCTTTTTCAGACTGTTCAACAATAGCATCAGAAATGCTGTGATCGAAAACAATCAAATATCTCTGTTCGCGCTCGGTGCTGCCAAAATAATTTCGAAAGATTTTATCTATCTTCTGAAAATCTTTGTCGAATTGTTCAACATGTTTTTCCCGGGCTTCAGTCAACCCTATCTGGTCCGGGACGTCTACAACATTTAAACCGATAGTATCATCCCCCAGACAGTCTGCCAGCCTCAACAAATCTCTTTCTATCTCGGGGTCTGAGACTGGAACCATAACTCTCTTATGAACATCCGCAGGAGAAGTAACCACTTCTTCTTCCTCAATAATGTCCAGCAGATTATAATCCGGTATCGCCCTCCCTTTACCATAAGTTTTGCTCCAGATTATACCGACGATAATCACAGCGATTGCGAAAACAAGTGGCACAAATCCCAGAAGAGGCAGTAATATTAAACTCCCCACTCCCCCGATAATCTGGGTGACTGGATAGAGCGGATCTCTAAAGCCAGGATCATACCAATCCTGTTCCCGTATTCTCAACACGAAAGCCGATAAATTTATCAATACGAAGATAAGGACATAAAAGTGCTGCCCAATTTAGCCAGTCCCTCTACATCGAATAAAAATATGAGAGCAATCATCACTGCTCCTGTAAACAGCAGAGCTCTATAGGGGGTCTCATACTCTTTATGAACTTCCACCACCCAATCCGGCAGCAGATCATCTCTGCCCATGGCAAAGGGAAAACGAGAAGAAGAGAGGATGGCTGCATTGGCGGTGAAAACAGTTGCAAAAAAGCCAGCTATTACGATCAACACCCTGCCCGGCTGACCTGCCAGTATGGCCGCTACCTCAACCAGAGACTCACCTCCGGCTCCAATCTTTCCCGCTGGAATCATGCCCGTTACTACGAGCATAACTCCAACATAAAGAATAGTTACAGAGGTTACTGAAGCTATAAAAGCCCGCGGTAGATTGCGGGAGGGTTTTTTACTTCTTCCGATATAGCTGAAAGCTGGGTTATACCCAGAAATGAAACGAAGATAATCCCGGTGGTTCTAAATACAGAACCAGCTCCTTCAGGAGCAAATGGCTCCAGTTTGCCGGGGTCTAAATTGAGTATTCCTTCCCCGATATACAGAATCAAAATTACAAATAATCCTAAAACTATTTTATTTTGCAGAGAACCGCTGCTCTCTGCTCCTTTATAATTTACATATAATAGCACAATTCCAGCCAGCAGAGCCATAAATAATATCGGCAGGGGAATGAATATTTGCAGATAATCCGCCAGCCCCACAAGAGCGAAGGAGCCCTTGAATACCAGAGCAAACCAGGCTCCAATTCCAATTATAGCCCCGAAAGTAGATCCCATAGTCCGGCTGATAAAATAATAGGAGCCGCCGGCTCTGGGCATTCCTGTAGCCAGTTCCGCCATGCTCAAAGCTGTGGCCAGGGATATCAATCCCCCCAGCAAAAAAGAGAGGCTGGCTGCCGGCCCCGCTGTCGTCGCAGCAATTCCAGGCAGGACAAAAATTCCCGCACCGATCATTGTTCCTGTGCCTATAGCAAAGGTTGGGAAAAATCCCAGACTGCGTCCTAATCTTTCCTCCTGTTGAAAAGCCAAATAGTTTCCTCCTTACCTTAAATTTTCACATAAATTTCTAATATGAAAATTATACGAAGTTTAAACAAAATTTAATATTTTGTCTCCCAAAACTTTGGTGTTCATTCCCACATTAATCATTTGGAAAAGAATCTCCATCCGACGCGAAGCTAGAATTTTCTATGAAAATCTGTGATTTAGGTGGAGAGGTTCTCTAACTTATATACATCTATTTCAGGCTCTTCCATCTCCTCGACCAGCAGCTTTTTCAGTTCAGGAAATATATTTTTAAAATGCTCGGTCTGCATGTGCATTTTCAGCGCTTCCTGACTCTCCCACTCCTCGATGAATGTCAGAATATTTGGATTTTCAACCTCCTGACATAACTCATATGAAATATTCCCCTCTTCATTTCTGGTCTTTTCAATTAATTCCTCGGCTTTGTCCTTAAATTCATCTATCTTATCACTCCGCACTTTGGATTTTGCCACTACTTTCATAATAAAACCCTCTCTTTTGAGAAATTTTTGGCAGTAAAAAGAGACACCAGCAACCTAATGTCTCCGGTTAAAAGCCAGGTCAAAGATTAATCAAATATCATAAGGAAGGATCAAAACTGTGCCTGTTTCTATTTCGTCTTTTTCCACCCTGCTTGCCTGCAAAATTTTATATGCGGAAATTCCGCTCCGGCGGGAGATGTCTTCAATAGTCTCATCAGATTCCATTTCATAGACCATATACCCTGGAAGCGTTAGATTATATTGATAAAATTCTCCCTTATCATGCATCTCAATATACTCCGTTTCAACTCCATAAATATCCTTCAGCTTCATCGATAATATTTTATTTTCGGCGGTAAAGGTAAATTGATAGGTTTCCGGCCAATCAGAGCGAGCTCTCATCTCTCTTTGGAAGATCTGCTGGCTGACTATATCGGAAACATCTGTTTCTTCTTCCCGCAAAGTCGAATCCACCCGATCATCAGATTCTTTACGGTTTAAAAGACTTTCTATACTCTCCGGAACTTCATCTGTGGTTTCCGCTGAAAGTTCGGTCAAATCAACCTCATCCTCTTTCAGTTCATCGAGCAGATCTTCAGGATCTAAAGACGCCTCTGAATCTGCGGGTTCTGCTGTCCTCTCCTGCAGCAGCGCCTCCAGTTCAACCTCATCAATTTTTTCAGCATCAACATCCTCTTCTGGTTCCTGCTCCTCCTGTTCTTCTGTAACCTCACGACGCAAAAACCTGTCCATTATTTCATTTCTTCGGCCTTCAGGTTCAGGATCTGTTTCTCTTTCCCTTTCCAGTTCCCTTTCTAAAAATTCTTCTAACCCCATGATCTCCTCTTCATTCTCTTCTTCACCTTCTTCAAAAACATCCGGTGTCGGTTCTTCGACATCTACTTCAATCTCTTCAGGATCATCGACCTCATCATCCGGGGCAGCAAGTTTAGGATCGGTATAATCCACTTTTTCTTCAGGGTCTTCCTCCTGAACATCTTCATCCACTTCCTCTTTTTCCTCAGGTTTTTCTTCCTCGACCTCCTTTTCTTCCTCTTCCTCTTCTTCCTCCTCTTCAGGAACATATATCAATTCAAAAGGATCACGCATCCCCTCTTCCCCATTTTCCCCGGCGCTGACCGCTGCCCGGGGCGTAATGAATGCCAGTGAAATAATCAATATAGCTATTATGATTTTGCCTTTAAAGCCGGGTAGAGCGAAGTTCATAAACTTTACCTCCCCGATTCATTTTCATAAAATTGCTGCAGAATGTCCCACTGATAAAAGTTAATATTTATCAGCATATGCAGTTCATCATCATAGGTATTAATAATAAAGTCCTCTATCCGATACCGAAAATCCCCCTCATCAATCATGCTCAAAAAATCATAAAATGATCGATAATTGCCAGCTAGTGATAGGGTATAAAGATAACCATCCTCTGTATCTTTTAAAACGCTGTTTCTCAGCCTGAGATCAGTCTCCTGAATTTTATTTTCCAGAATATCCATAGCTTTCTGTTTATCGTAAATGTCCAGTTCAAGCAGGTCTCTCATTTCATCCTCCCTGTAATCAATTTCTGCCTGAAGATTTTCAACATCGCCCAGCTCCTGTTCCAGAACTCTTATTTCTTCTCTCAGGCTGGATATTTCCTCGCTTAACTCCTGTTCTGCTTCTATCATGGGGTTATACATAAAAATATAATAAGCAGCTGCAATCAGTACCGCCACAATAATATAAGGTATTATTTTAGTAAAACCGGATAAATTTCCGATTTTTTTCATGGTAAAATCTCTCCCGTTTCCAGAGCCAGTTCAATTTCAAAAAGCCATCTATCTTCCTGCTCTACCGTTTCAATCACTTCCAGGCTGAAAAATTCAGTTCCGTCAATATCTTCAGCAAACTGGAGAAGTTTGTCTTCATAAAATGAACTGCCGGTTATATGCATTTCATCTGCAGAAAAATTGAGCTGGTTAAATACAACCTCATCTGGGATAAGCCTGCTTAATTCTTCCAGGGGAGCTCCCAGATTATAACGAGAAATTTCTAATTCTTCGAGCTCATTCAATTTTTCCCTGCGCTTTAAAAGTTTTTCATACTCATCGTATTCCGCGGAAAGAATTTGTTTTTGCTCCTGAAGAGTTTCTTTTTCCTCCTCCAGTTCCGTTATCTGCTGAGAGTTAAAATAATAATGAATCCCTGGAATAAACAAAGACAGAATGATGAGCAGGATTCCAATTTTTCTGGCCAGTGATTCTTTTCTTCTGCTCTGATTATTCTCCTCTCCGAACAAATTACCCCTCATCAAAAAGCACCTCACTTATCACCAGGCCTAAAGCTCTGGACATCATATTCTTGTCTTCTCTATAAAATTCTCTCTGTTCCTGAGATTTTTGATTCATCTCCACCTCGATATCTTCCAGCGGATCTATCAAAGAAATATCATAATCCATTCTGACAGCAAGATAATCTCTTAGCCCCTGCAGTTTAAAACCGCCCCCTGTTAAATATATATTTTCAACCGGCATTTCGGGAAATTTATTGTCCTGCTTTTCCAGGGCTTTTTCTATCTCCTCTTTAAGCTTTACAGCTATTTTTTCAGCTTCAGAATCATCTTTTATCTTTTCCGTGTTCAAAGCTGATTTCATCTGCGATTTATCCTCTTCATTCCAGCCCCTCTTTTTATCTTTAGTAATCCAGGCTAAATCTTCTCCTCCCAGTCCGGTGATCCTGTCCAGAAAAAAGTCTCCCTCTGCTGCTATTGTCACTCTCGAATTGACCGTGTCCATATTTAATATCAGAGCAGCATCGGCCATCTTATTTTGATAGCTCAAAAGTGAAATCAAAGCCAGGCTCTGAAAATTGGCTACCTGTGGATAAAATGAACGATCTTCAAAAAGATTTTTGTAACCATCCAGAACACCTGTGGGGATCGCCAGAAGTAAAATTTCCCATGTGTCCTCTTTTTTATCCAGAATTATATGATCACAGTATACATCTTTGGGAAATAAACTCAGATGAGCTTCGAGCATGTTATGTATTACTGTCTGAAGATTTTCCTCATCAACACCGGAAATCTGAATCCTATGTAGAAATTCCTGACCGGGTGCGGGGGAAATTATAAATCTCCCTTTTTTATAGGGGAATTCCTGCAGCAGGTTGTTTACTGCTTCTTTTAAGATAGATTTATTATCAATAATTCCATCATTAATAACTCCCGCAGGAATTCTCTGTTTGCGCCAATCAAATAAAACCACTTTATCCCTCTCCACACCGCAGTGAACCATGTTGAGACTATTGTGGGCAAAATCCAGTGCTGTATAATCACTTTTCTTTTTAGAACTAAAAGGATTTATTGGCAAATCAACCATCTCCTTCGCCATCCAATATAATTCTGCGTCTAATTTTAATTATTCTGGAAGATTAATAGCTAATCCTGCATATAAAAGTAAAGTATTTTTCCAGAATAGAAGGAGTTAAGGTGAACTTCTAGAATAATTTAATTGAGCAAAGATAAATTCACTCTAAAATCTGACTAAAAACTTGTAAAATTACCCCCATTATCATAAAATAAACTGTAGGGAGGAATTTCAATAATGTCCGAATTCTCTTCTCCTACATAAGTTCAATTTCAGACTCATACATAATTTAATCAGCAGTTTATCGGTCCGCCCTTTTTATCATCCGCCTATTCGAACATCATAATTTTATTTTATGAGGAGGAATTAAGATGAAGAAGATATTTATATTAACATTCTGTTTGATTTTTTTGCTAGCATTTACCGCAGCCGCCCAGCCTCAACCACCTCAAATATTTCCTGCCTTTGATTTAGATTTAAATTATTTATCTTTGGATATAACCCATCAATTTGAAGATGGTATGACCGAACATATTGAAGAAATTACTATTATTCATGATGGCAAAGAAGTGATAACCCAGAGTCCGCAAAGACAGCTTGAAGAGACTGAGACTTTCCTATACTATATGCCTGCTGTTACTCAGGGAGACGAAATCAAGATTGAAGTAGAGAGCAAAGTAGCCGGCGGTGCTTCAGTCACCTTCCAGGTCAGAGGAGATTATCTGACCGATGATGTATTAGAGTAATAATTAATAACAAATATCATATATCATAATAAAAGCCCAACTGCAGAACAAAAGATAGCAGTTGGGGTTTTTTATTATTACTCTCTTGATTTCTCGACCAGATTCAATTCAAAGCTGAAAATAGATCCCTCTCCCGGGGTGCTGGTTACATGTGGGTAGGTATCATGTCCACGCAGAACATGTTTGACAATAGCCAGCCCCAGACCTGTACCACCTTCTTTGCGGGAACGAGCTCTATCCACACGATAAAATCTTTCAAATATTCGCTTCTGTTCGCCGCTGCTGATGCCCAGGCCGCTGTCCTCAACTTCAATTACAACACTTTCCTCCTTAATCTCTGCCCGCATAATCACCTGGCCTCCGGAAGGTGTATATTTAATTGCATTATCTGCCAGATTAAATAAGGCCTGTTCTATCTGACTTTCTACCATTAGCACTGGCGGTACTTCGGTGGGATAAT
>CAYTDP010000063.1:0-13066 GCA_964436625.1 uncultured Halanaerobiaceae bacterium
AAAGAAAAATTTCATTGTGAACGAAGCTTTATATCTTCCAGTATAATTAAATAAATTTTTTTGAGACCCCTATTTACCAACTGAAGACAAGAAGATCCTAATAAAGATATGATTTATTTTATTATCAATTTGAGCATGGTATTTTAATGATATCACTGAAATGAAGACATTACAAGTGCTTAAAGTCGTATATTGAAATTTATCCTGTGTTTATGTTTAGTTTTCGGCCAAAAAAAGTGCTTCCTTTGCAAACTTTTTATATAAAATCATCAGAGAAAAACGATCTAATCTATGATCTAATTGGAGAAGTTCAGGTCGATATTATCATATATGCTGGTGACATCAGACCCGGTGATTATTCCTTTCTGATCACCCTCTTTATTTCCTTCATCGGTAATTATAATTGCCTCAAGCCTCTCTCCCCTTTTACTGGCTTCCTTGAAAAGATTAAGCACCTCAACCACAGAAGTTCTCCTGTCAACAATTTCGTATCGGCAGTGACCTTCTTTATATTCCAGTACATCTTCAACCCTGACATTTCTCGCAGAGACATCGATGTTTTCATTGTTATCCAAAGACCCAAGCCATCTTGCTATGCTGTTGCTCGTTAAAAGATCGATTATATGATTTTTACTGTCGATGACTGGCACCTGAGAAAAATCATTCTCTCTCATCGTCCGGGCAGCCTCAATCAGAAAACTGTCTGCTGATGCTGTTAAAACTTCTTTTTCAAAAAGAGGTATTACCGAAGGAGGATTCTTGATTATATCTTTTATCTTTTTTAACACTTCCAGTGATTTTTCGTTGGGCACAGCATAAAATTCATGGTTATGTACAAGCAAATTCCTGATATTTCTGATATGACGCAGCTGATCATAATAAAATTCTATGACACTGTGTTTTTCTCTGAATTCATCGATTAGGTTGTGAAAGCTTTGATGTCCAGAAAATTCACTCTCACTCTGCAGGTGCTGTTCTATCTCTTTAAAAATATCGAGAAATTCTCTGCTTCTTTTTTCTTCAAACAAATTTCCGCCTCCTCATAAATCGGCTGCCCTGAATAATATAAATCAATGGGACTGCGGATATATTCCAGCAGATGAAAGGTAAGCCAGAGATTTTTTGATCGGAGTCAGATCATCAAACCCTACCTCCAGAACAATCGAGGGTGATAGATCGAATCTATTTAAAATTAAATTCAACCGCTGCCAGTTTATATCGCCGGTTCCTATCGCGCTGTGAGAATCGACCTCCCCCCGGTTATCACTGTAATGAATTTCTTTGATATTATTCCTCAAGACCGTGATCCAATCCCATATTTCAGACCGGGAATGAAGATTTAAATGACCTGTATCCAGGCAGACGCCAAAATCGGGAGAATTTATTCTTCCAATCAGACGCTTTAGCAGATCGGGGGAGCGGTCGAATACGTTTTCGAGCAGGATTTCGAGGCCATACTCTTTCATCATTCTTTTAAAAAAAATTGTGTTTTCTTTCAACCACAGTTCGCGGTACATTTCGTGCTTGATCTGGGGGATATAATTGGTGTGAAATATAATTCTATTAGCCCCCAGTTGACTGGCCGTCTCACAATTAAATTCCAGGCGGTTTTTGACGACTTCTCTTATTTTAGGATCTGAACTTCCAAGCCTCATATCATTGAATACTCCATGAAAAGAAGCTATTAAATCATCCGGACAATTTTGCTGATAAGTTTTGTATATCTGATAAAACCGGCTCTGATTGTCGAGATTATAAGGTATGGCAAAGTCGACTATTTCAAATTTCAACCCTTTATCTTCCGCGAATTTCCTGTAGCTCTTTAATTTATAACATAGGGGTTGAATTAAGACCTCAACCATAATAAGATCTCCAGTGTATCGAAGTTTCACAGTTTATAATTCTCTTCAACGGTTTTTCTCCCCGGAAAGATATCTTTTATCTCCTTTTCTTATGGTAAAGCCTTTTTGATCGAAATACTCCAGAAGAGGAAGACTGTATTTGCGGCTGCTGTTCAATATATCTCGAAATTCAGCCACTTCGATGCTTTCATTTTCCTGTAGATATTCTCTGAGCCTTTTTTTTGCAAGTTCTACGGCCTCGGTGGCAAAATAGATGTTTTCGGCAACTCTTGTGAGTTCATTCTTTTCTTCTAAAGCATTTATTACTTCGCTCAACAGGTTCTCCCCGTACTCCTGCCCATATTTTTCTTCCAGGTCCTGACGGTCCGGGGGAGTAAAATGATTTTTTTCGAATTCTTCCAGCATTTTCTCCTTCAATTTTCCCGCTTCGTCGAAAAACTCAACTTCAAAGCCATCCAGCGAGATATACTCACCTTCAAGATTCAATCGGGCTTCTTCATCCATAATTTCAGTTATCTCTCTGAGTTCATTTATATTTACTGTATATGAAATTTGACTGCGGAGTTCAGCCCTGCTCATGCCCCGGCGCAGAGGATATCTGCTGTGATAATCAGACAGTTTGCTTTCTATCTCCCCTCGCAATTCTTCATAGATAGAAAACTCCATCCAGCGCGGATCCTGATATCGATCCAGCCTCACTATTCTTTTCTCCCCCTCCAGTTTTTCCAGCAGACTGTTCAGCCTGGTCTGAGAAAATCCCAATTCCTTTTTTATCTCTGATCGGGAAAGAGGAGCTTCGCTCAGTTCAAGATGTAAAGCCAGTCTCTCTGTCGGGCTTCCCTGCTCTTTGATCTCCAGCTCTCTGGCAGCTTCTTCATCAAGTTTTTTTCTGCGGGGAGGATTGCTCTCTATCACTTCTCCCCCCCCAATTGTTGTTACCGGAGAATATCTTCTGACAACATAATCCTCCAGATGACGGGCAACAACCTTTTCTTCCAGGCGATACTGGACCAGGCCGGATTCTCCCGGGAAAATCTCTTCCTTATCGATCATATAAGCCCGACCAATTACCTCTCTCGCTCCAATATGAAATCTTATTCTGGTTCCGTGCTCAAGTATTAAGGGGGCGGATGGCAGCAGATTTAGCCGGCAATCGATAAAACAGGTAGAAGTCAGACTGCCGGGCTCGGCCAGAACGTCCCCTCTCTGCACTTCAGCGCGGTCGATGCTGGCCAGATTAACCCCCACCCTCTCTCCGGGTAGAGCAGTATCTCTCTTTTCATTGTGCACCTGAAGGCTCCTGATTCTGACCTCCTTTTCCTGCGGATAGAGCGATAAATTCTCTCCTGTCTTGAGAGTGCCGCTGAAAAGAGTTCCTGTAACTATCGTTCCATAACCCTTCAGGGTAAATACTCTGTCGACCGGCATATACGTGCTGCTCTCCGCATCCTTAGCCGGTATTTTTTCCGCCTGTTCGAGAAGTTTATTCTTCAACTGATCTAGCCCCTGTTTTTCTACGCCAGAAACTTTTACCAGAGGGGCTTCGGCCAAAAAACTATCCTGGAGCTGGTCTCGTATATCGGAAACCACCAGTTCGAGCCACTCATCATCAACTGTGTCTATTTTGCTGACGGCAATTACCCCTCTTTCCACAGAAAGCAGCTCGAGGATGGCAAGATGCTCTCTTGTCTGGGGCATCACCCCTTCGTCGGCCGCTATGACCAGCAGAGCCAGATCCACTCCCCCGGCTCCTGCCAGCATATTTTTGACGAATTTCTCATGACCGGGTGCATCTATTATTCCAGCTCTGATGCTCTCGGATAGTTTCAGATCGGTAAAACCTAAATCTATAGATATTCCCCGCTCTTTTTCCTCTTTTAATCTATCGGTATCCTCTCCTGTAAGAGCGGAAATAAGAGTGGTTTTACCGTGGTCGATGTGACCTGCGGTTCCTATAATAATATTTTTAACGCTTTCAGCCTGTCCGTTAAATTCACTCAATATTTTCGACCTCCAATCCGGCGGCCGCCCGGGCAATTTTATCGATATCGCCCTCAAGAATGGTTCTCACGTCGAATATGAGGTTATCATCGGAGATGCGACAAAAAACCGGCGGATAGGACATGCGCATTTTTCGAGCAGCTTTTTCCGCCGCCCCATCAAGACCGGGGAATGAAATCACCACCGTCCAGGAGGGGATTTCTGTCAGGGGGTAGGCACCGCCACCCACCTGCGATTTTCCTTCAGCTATCTTTATCTCAATCTTCTTTTGAAAATCGGTAAAGATGTCTTTCAAACGGGAGGAAAGCTTATGGGCCCTATCTCTGAGTTCATCCGCATCCAGATTGATCATTTTAAGAGTGGGGATTTCTGCCAGAGCCTTCTCTTTACTGTAATATGATTTTAAAGTTCCCTCGAGTCCTGCCAGAGTTAATTTATCAACCCGGATAGCCCGGGTGAGAGGATTCTGCTTCATTTTTTCTATGAAATTTTCTCTGCCCAGTATTATACCGGCCTGAGGGCCTCCTAAAATCTTATCGCCGCTGCAGGTGATGATATCGCCGCCGGAATCAACCCTTTCTTTAAGTGTGGGCTCATAACCCAGGCCTAGATCCCGCATATCGAACATGACCCCGCTGCCGAGATCATCGAGTACGGGCAGCTCGTACCTATCTCCGAGTTTTGAGAGTTCATCTATTGACACGTCGCTGGTGAAACCCAGGATTTTATAGTTGCTTGTGTGAACTTTGAGCAGGAGGGACGTCCTTTCATTTATTGCGTTTTCGTAATCTTCAATATAAACGCGATTGGTTGTGCCTACCTCCACAAGCTCGGCGCCGCTCTGCTTCATCACATCGGGAATCCGAAATGATCCGCCTATCTCTACCAGCTCTCCTCGCGAAATTATAACTTCTCCGTCTCCAGCAAATGTAGCAAGAGCCAGCATAACTGCTGCAGCATTATTGTTGACGACCAGAGCTGATTCTGCTCCCGTCAGCCGGCACAAAAGATCGGTTACATTGCTGTAACGAGAACCTCTTTCACCGCTTTCTCTGTCTATCTCGAGAGTAGAATAATGAGCGCCAGTTCTTTCGATCATGTTTCGGGCTTTCTGCGAAAGCAGAGAGCGGCCCAGATTTGTATGCACTATAACTCCTGTGGCATTTACGGCTGGAGCCAGTGCCGGTCGGGATTTTCTGTCAAGACTATTTTCTACCAGGGAGACTATCCTATCCTTAAGCTGCAGCTCTTCCAGATAATTCTTAGCCTCCTGCGCGCTTTCTTCCTGGATTTTTGTAAGAAGTGTTTTTCGGAAATCCTCCAGAACTTCTCTGATCGATTTTTTTACAAGGACACGATTATATTTATCTATCAGCTGACTGATTTCTTTCCACTCGAGGATTTTATCCACAGCAGGAAGTTTTCTCAGTATTTCATTTTTATCTGTGATATTTATCAGCCCCCACGATTTATAGACATTCCTCGTCGTCTTCAGGGTTAATAACGGCGGTTATTTCAGGATCGAATTCTTTGCTCGATCCAGCCTTATTATCTATCAGCCGCAGCACCATGATAGAGGTGAGAAATGATAGTGAAGCTCCCAGTATACCGAAAAGCTCGCTTTCCCAGCCCAGATATGCATTTCCTAAAAAACTAAAGACAAAATAACCCAGGATAAGAAAAATAGGGGGGATCAGGTATATAGAGATCGAAGCCAAAAAAATCTGTTTTGCTCCCATCTCCAGAGCTACGGTATCGCCTGGCTGTGCACCTACAGGATTGGCAACATCTACTTCAATTTGATCGATCTCGCTTATTTCTCCGGCAAAACCACAGCTGTGCTCACAGCTTTTACAGGCGGAGCTGCGCTGAATTTGAACTGTGGCTCTGCTCTCCTGTGCTTCGATTACTTTGCCCAGTTCCTGCATAAACTCATCACCCCCTGTTCGGGCAGAGGTATTAATTCAGACTACCACATTAACCAGTTTTTCTGGAACAACTATGATCTTTTTTACCTCATCATTATCGACATACTTTTGAACTTTATCTCTGTTCAGAACCTTTTCTTTTAGTTTATCTTCTTTTATCTCTGCCGGTATCATCATGTGGTCTCTAACCTGACCATTGATCTGGATCGCTATCTCCAGTTCATCTTTTTCCAGCGCGGACTCCCTGTAATGCGGCCAGCTCTGTTCGTGAATACTGAATTCATTTCCAATTTCGGTCCATAGTTCCTCTGTCACGTGTGGGGCGAAAGGAGCCAGCAGCAAAAGCAAATTCTCTACGGATTTTTTGAACAGGGGGCGATTTATGTCCTCCTGCGAGCAGTCTGAAATATAATCGCTAATTTCATTGGTCAGCTCCATGATAGCGCTGATGGCGGTATTGAAAGTCTGCCTTTCGGATACATCTTCGGTAACCTTTTTTATAGATTTATGCATGAATCGCAGGATATCTCTATCCTCACCTTCTAAATTTTCCGCTGTCAGCTGATCGTCAGAAACAGGAGCTGATTCTTTATTTAAGATATCCTTATTCTCCTGAACAAGCCTCCAGACCCTTTTGATAAAGCGATAAAGGCCCTCGATACCCTCATGACTCCACTCCAGATCTTTCTTGGGCGGTGCAGCAAATAGTATGAACATTCTGGTAGCATCTGCTCCAAATTCTGAGAGCATATCGAGAGGGTCGACCACGTTGCCCCGTGATTTTGACATTTTAGCTCCATCTTTTAATACCATACCCTGCGCCAGATAATGGTCGAAGGGCTCATCTATATCGGCAAGTTCCAGATCTCTGACAACCTTGGTAAAAAAGCGGGCATAGAGGAGATGTAATATGGCATGTTCAACCCCGCCGACATAAATATCTACAGGGCACCATTCATTAACCTTCTCTTTTTGAAAGGGAACTTCTTCATTTTCAGCATCCAGATAGCGCAAAAAGTACCAGGATGAATCAACAAAAGTATCCATGGTATCGGTCTCGCGCCTGGCTTCCTGGCCGCATTCCGGACAATCCGTGTGGAGAAAATCTTTGTTTCTGCTGAGAGGGGATTCTCCTCCCGCTTCCAGCTCAACTTCGTAGGGCAGCTCAACAGGCAGCTCTTCCTCGGGAACCGGAACCCGGCCGCATTCATCACAGTAAACTATGGGAATTGGAGCACCCCAGTAGCGCTGCCGGGAAATAAGCCAATCTTTGAGGCGATAATTGACCTCTTCCTGTCCCAGGCCGGCCTCCTCTAGATCTTTGGCCATCCCGGCAAATGCTTCTTTTGAGGTCAGCCCGGTATATTTACCCGAATTGATCAGGACTCCTTCTTCAGTAAATGCTTCCTCTTCGAGATCGACCTCTATATCTTCGGCTTCGGGTTTTATCACCTGACGAATATTTAAATCATACTTTTTGGCAAAATCATAATCTCGCTGGTCATGGGCGGGAACAGCCATTATCGCTCCAGTACCGTATTCCATCAGCACAAAGTTGGCTATGTACACCGGAATTTCTTCGCCGCTGAGAGGATTAATAGCTTTAATGCCGGTGTCGACACCTATCTTTTCTGATTTTGGCGAAGTTCTTTCCTCTTCCTGCTGTTCCTTCATCTCTTCTACTCTCGCTCTAATATCCTCCTGATTTTCAGCCCTGTCTAAAATATCCTCTACAAGGGGATGTTCAGGAGCCAAAACCATATAGGTTGCACCATAAATGGTGTCAGGACGGGTAGTAAATACTTCCAGCTCCTCTTCAAATCCCTTTACGGGGAAGTTGATCCTCAACCCTTTGCTGCGGCCGATCCAATTTTTTTGCATTTCCTTGACTCTGTCCGGCCACTTTTCCAGTAACTCATGGTCATCAATAAGCTGATCAGCGTAATCGGTGATCCTCAAAAACCATTGGGCCAGCTCTTTATCTTCGACTGCTGCCTCACATCTCTCGCATTCCCCATCTACGACCTGCTCATTAGCCAGAACAGTTTCACAGCTGGGACACCAGTTGACAGCAGATTTTTTCTTGTACGCCAAATCGTTTTTATACATCTGCAAAAACAGCCACTGAGTCCACCTGTAATACTCCGGACTGGCAGTTGCCAGTTCTCTGTTCCAGTCATAGCTCAAACCCATGCTTTTAAGCTGTTTTTTCATCTGTTCGATGTTATCCCAGGTCCAATCGTGAGGATGGATATTCCCGTGCTCTATAGCAGCATTTTCAGCTGGAAGTCCGAAAGCATCCCAGCCCATGGGATGAAGCACATTATATCCTCTCATCCTTTTAAAGCGGGCCATGACATCGCCGATAGAATACACTCTAACATGCCCCATATGAAGTCTTCCGGAAGGATAGGGAAACATCTCAAGAGCATAAAAACTTTCGGCCTGAGAGTCTTCAGATGTCTCATAAAGGTTTTTGCCTTCCCATTCTTTCTGCCATTTTTCTTCGATCTGGGTAAAATTATATTCAAAGGACATACCTTATTCTCCCCTTTCTTAATTGTGACTATCAAATAAAAAAATCTCCTCGTAACCAGGACGAGAAGAAGTTACCCGTGGTACCACCCAGCTTGGCATCAGCATAAGGTAATTCGGACTGACCAAAAGCAATAAAAAACCCACTCATAACTTTAACGCAGTCAGACGCGGGAAAACTACTGGTAAAAGTTTCATTTTCCCGAGCTCAGGAACGAGTTCAACCGGGACAATTTATCGGTTTACTACTTTCCTTCCAGGCATTTGGAATTTATATTTTGAAAGGCTAATTAGATTATAAAAAGGCTCGTTTAATTTGTCAAGTCGACGCATTCATTTAAAGACTAACCCGGCTCAAACCTGTTCTGAATTTTCCTCCAGAATTTTTTCCGCATCCGCCCATAATCTCTCAAGATTATAAAATCTTCTTTCTTCAGAATGAAAGACGTGGACAATTACATCTTCATAATCGAGCAGCTTCCAGCGCGATTGATCTCTTCCCGCCAGTCTGTAGGGCATTATTTCCTGCTCCGCCATTTCATCTTCGATCTCTCTGGCTATAGCATCCACCTGCTTCTCGCTGCTGCCGCTGCATATCACAAAAAAGTCAGCGATGGGAGTCATTTTTATAACCTCGAGAACCACGATACCATCAGCCTTTTTGTCCTCAGCTATTTCGGCTATTTTGAGCGCTTTTTCTCTGGCAGAATTTTCAGCTTTCAAATATGATCACCCTCCTATATTTTGTCTGATTCGAAAGAATCTTCTCCTAAAATTATTATAATCTGACCTTCTCCAGTCGGATAATCAGCATCTTCTGCGTCTGAGCTCAAAATTATCGGTTTGCCCTGCAGATATTCAGCAATTTCCCGGGCAGTATCACCGTCGGCCTCATCTGTGAATAAGACTTCAGTATCTTCATAGTCAAAACTATCGGCGTTGCCGATACTGTTTATATTAAATCCAAATTTCTCCATTTCGCGAGCAACATCTCCTGCCAGGCCGGAAGCTCCGGTTCCGTTTAGTATATGAAGATCAATATTTTGATTTCTCTTCTGATCCTCACAGCGAAAATAGTCGTCAATTAACTCGTTTTTCTCTGCCTCATCTATAAGCCAGTAGCTGACCCCATCGATATATTCCGGGCGTCCAGGTAATTTCAAGGTTTCAACTTCATCCAGTTCTATGTCCATGATAACTCTTGATAGAGAAATAGCTTCCGTAATGTCCAGATCTGTATAAATTGAATTTAATCCCTCGTTTAAAATTTCGGGAGTGTCAAATATAATGCCCGGACGTGATAATCTCTGCAGAACTGCCCGGACAAATTTTTGCTGGCGCTTTATTCTGCCTATATCCCCTCTGACCGGTTCTCGAAAACGAACGTATTCAAGCGCCTCTTCTCCATCCAGAGTTTTTTCCCCGGGCTCAAAATTTATATGCAGATTACCGGCTTCATCCTGGTATTCCATCCTCTGTTCTATTTCAATTTCAACTCCCCCTATAGCATCTATAACATTTACAAACCCCTGAAAATCGAGATTGACATAATAATCGATCGGTATTTTCAACAGACTTTCCAGAGTTTCAATTGTCAGATCTATTCCACCAAACGCGTAGGCTGAATTGGCCTTATTTATTCCCCGGTCGGGGATATTGACCCGGGAATCCCGGGGCACAGAAACTAAGCTCATATCTTCCTTTTCCGGATCTATACTGACAACCATCATCGCATCTGTTCTGCTGATGCCGTGATGATCGGTATCGTATCCTGAAATAAGCAGATTAACCCGGGAGCTGGTGAAAGGATTATTTTCAGCAGAAGTTAAATTTGAATTAAATAAACTACCTAAAAACAATCCTACAGCGAAAAAAAGTACAGCTGCAGCGATTAAAATCCAGTGTTTTCTGCTGAGTTCCTGTAATCTATTCATCTGCCTCCTTCCTCCTCAATAACGAATTTCTCAAAATAAGAGTATTGGGATGGATCAAAACATCATTTTCCAGCAGATATCCAATGGTGGTCCGGCAGACCTCTATGAGACCTTCTTCAAGGCTTCGGAAGGCCGCTTTCCTTGCATTTACAACACCTGGATAACTGCGGGAAGCATCTATCTTATCAGCCAAAAAAATTATCGAAGTAAGCCTGTTCATGCCTTCATATCCAATCGAATGGTATCTAACAGCTTCCAAAAGTTCGCTGTCATTTACGCCGAATTCCTTTTCCGCCCTGGCGGCAGAAGCTGGCGAGTGAATTAAAGCCGGAATCTGTTTTTCCCAGATATCCAGCTGCCAGCGACTCTCCGAAATCCAAAGTTCGAGCTGGGAATGAGAACAACCCCTGCAAATATCATGCAGAAGGCCGGCCCGGTAAGCTTTTTCGGTATCATAAGAATATTCTTGAGCCAGTTTTTGGGCCATCTCGGCTGTGCTCAAAGAATGATTAAATCTTTTTTCATCCAGGCATTTTTTTACTTTTCCCAGTAATTTATTATTATCGAACATCGTCCTGATAAAGCCTCTCTTTCAATATTAACTCTCTGACCTTTTCCGGTACCAGATACTTAATAGTTCTCTTTTCTTTGACCCTCTTTCTAATCCTGGAAGAGGAAATGTCCAGGTATCCTGTCTCTATTTTGCGAATATCAGTATTATATTTGCAATACAGCGGATGATTTTTTATAACCTCTATATCATAACCCGGTCTTTGGGCCACCAGAAGACGGGAATTTTTTAAAATATACTCGGGATCTCTCCACAGAAAAATCTCCGCCAGAGAATCAGCACCCATTATCACAGAAACTCTCTTTCCGGTATGTATAAATTCTGCGATGGTTTGAGCAGTAAAAGAGGGACCTTCTCTATCTATTTCCAGCGATGTTATTTCGAACCTTTCATTGGAATCTATAGCCAGTTCGGTCATATCGTATCGCGTATCGGCGGGAGAAAGATTTTTCCTGGTTTTATGAGGAGGATCTCCAGCCGGGATAAAAAGCACCGAAGAAAGACCGAACTGTTCTCGCGTCTGTTCTGCTATAATCAAATGACCCATATGTATCGGATCAAAAGTCCCTCCAAAGATTGTTATCTCCTCGCCGTCTCCATTCACACTTTATCACCGACCTTAATTCATGTTATCATTATATAGGATTATTATCACTCAGGCAAATAAAACAAATCAAAGGAGATGTAAATCATGAAATATGAGTTTAATGGCAAAAAACCCGCAGAAGAACATAACGTATTTATAGCTCCAGGAGCTCATATTATAGGGGATGTGAAACTCAAAAATAATTCCTCTGTCTGGTACAATACAGTCATCAGAGCGGATTTAAATGAAATTGTCATAGGCAGCGAATCAAATATTCAGGATAATTCAACTATCCATTGTTACTATGACATCCCGGCTATCATTGAATCGCGTGTAACAGTGGGGCATAACTCTGTTTTGCATGGATGCCATATCGAAGAAAAATGTCTTATCGGGATGGGAGCTAAAATTATGAATGAAGCCAAAATAGGCTCCGGAACTATTATCGGAGCCGGAGCTGTTATACCTGAAGGCAAAAAAATACCACAAAACAGCCTGGTGCTCGGAGCCCCGGGAAAAGTGGTCAGGGATATCACAGCCGAAGAAAGAGAAAAAATGAAAGAAAGAATTGAAGAATACATCGAGATGAGTCGGGAGCATGCAGAGGTTGAAAAGATAAACTAATTTCCCTCTATCTCCATGATTAATTCGTAGGCGTCTTTGATTTCGGAAAATTTTTCTTTAGCCATCTCGACAAATTCTTCAGGCATGTCTTCGGCAATAGCCCGATCAGGATGGTATTTTTTGGCCATCTCCCTATATCTCTTTTTCACTTTTTTAAGGCTGACTTCAGGATCGAGATCCAGCGTGCGATAAGCTTCTCTCAATTCTTTATTTTTGCTCTGGGCAGTATAGTTGCTGCGGGAAAATCTAAATATCTTTTTGGCTCTATCTATCAATTCCTGCTGCTCAGAGCTCATCTTACCTTCAGCTTTTCCGATCCTCTGCAGAAGCTCGAGAAGCTGAGAGAGAAGGTTTTGATCATAATTTATGAGTCCGGCGAACTTTTCGGCGTAAAATGAGAAAGATTTGCCGCTTCTTTTTGCTTCATCGAAATAATTTATGGCCATTTTGCGATCTCGCCCGGTAAGATGGAGCTTCTTCTCGATAAACTCATCTATTATTCTTATTTCTGCTCTGGTAACCTGACCATCTGCCTGACTGTATTTGGCCAGCATGGCAAATAAATTTTTCAACACCGCTTCTCGTTTTATGCCCTGTCTGCTATTATTGGAATGATAGCCTCTTCCCCCGGTCCTGGTTTTATTTCCCAGCTTATTCTCCATCACATAACCGATTAATCCACCGAATATTGCTCCGGGGAAATTGGCAACGAAAAAACCTATTATGATTCCCAGCATTGTAGTACTGCAGCCCAAACAGGATTACCTCCCAGATAACTGAGTCGCTTATATTGTAAAACACAAAAGCTCCTACCCGCTGAAAGTAAGTATAACACAACAATAAACTTATTTTAAGTTTGCTTATAAGGTTCATCTCCACAACCGTTGGTGAAATTTACGACATATGTCTGCAAAGCGATAGCTGCTCACCTCTTATTATAGGAAACTATGAAGCGAAGTGATACTCGAAATTTTCGAAGCCTGAGTCAGGTCCATGGCCCAAAAATCGTGTCCCCGGCTCAGGAT
>CAYTDP010000064.1:0-12717 GCA_964436625.1 uncultured Halanaerobiaceae bacterium
CAGCGGTTATGGAGAAGATACTTTAATTTTTAGGTGTGATCAAAATAGTCATCCTCTACAAAATCCTGAATTTCTCCCTCTCTAAAACTTTCCTCTCTGGCCCCCGCGACCTCCTCTTCGTTATCATCAAGGTCAGCTCCTTCTTCTCTCTCCTCCAGCTCGCGTTCGATATCGTTGAGAAGATTGACTATCTCTTCCAGCTGAAAATAAAGATCATCCTGTTCCATATCCAGCTGTTCCAGTGCCTTTTCCAGTTCGATGCGGCCATCTCTGACCATATAAACCAGCGATCTTTCCTCTCTCATCATGGTCTTTGCTCCCGGAGGAGCTCTACCCCCCTTCTCTGAATTTATATTCGCATGCTTATCTCCGTGGTTTAGATTATAACACAGTTTCCCCTCTGTTAGAAATAAGGGGCTGACAAATCAATATTAATCAGTTATAATGTGTTCTGATGGTATTCTATCATAATAGGGTACAGGTGAGTCAAAAATACTTATTCAGTCGTACTGGAAGATATAAAGCTTCGTTCACAATGAAATTTTTTCTGCTATAAGTGATCTTATACGATATCTGTCAACTGATAACAAGAAGAACCAGGTTTTTTAACTATCCGGGAAGGAGATGCAAAAACATGTTCAACTTTTTAATCACCGGCTTCAAGAAAAAACTCCGGCCTCTCAAGCTGAAATTTCTGGGACTTCTGGCCGGCGGTTACATAGCTTCCTTTGTCAGTGTACAGGGCATTCAGGCTCTCATGCCATTTATCCGCAGAGAATTTGCCATCTCTCGCACCCAGGCCGGCCTCTATTCGACCGTATTTTTCATATCGGCCACCGCTGTCGCGCTTTTCAGCGGTAACATCGTCGATAGAATCGGCTCACGGACCGGTCTTCTGATCGGCCTTTATAGCATGGGCGGGCTTTTTATATTTCAGGGGGCCTCTCCCGTTTACGGGCTCCTGCTGGTTCTGGCATTATTGACCGGTCTGGGATTCAGCATTATTACCCCGGCTGTAAATAAGGCGGTGATGATCGAAGTAGAACCCTCCCATAGAGCTGTCTCGATGGGAATTATGCATTCGGGCAGCGGAGTCGGAGGCTTTGTGGGTGCAGCTATGCTGCCCGCCCTGGCTGGCTTCATAGGGTGGCGTCTATCAATTATTCTGACGGGCATCATCAGTTTGCTCATCGGTCTGATAGTTCAGCGTTATTTACATGTCTCCAGTCTCGAAGAAACGGATGAGGAAAATTCTTCCGAAAAAAGTTTTTCCCGCCAGCTCTATCGCGTTCTCAAAAACCGCCAGCTGATGCTGGCCTCGGGGCTGGGAGTGGTTTTCGGCCTGGCAGTCGGAGCGATTCCCGCACATTATACCCTTTATTTAACCCTGGATTTAAACTTTTCCGAGGCCGCCGCCGGACTCGCACTCGGAGTGGTGCAGATCGGAGGAGTCGTAGGCCGCATTTTCTGGGGATGGTTGAGCGATATTCCCTTTAAAGGCGACCGCAAAAATACATTCCTCGTCATCATGATAACAATCGTTATATTAAATCTCACCAACGCTTTTGCAGGCAGCCTGCTGGGCTCGAGTCTGCTTTTGATGATGCTCATATCATTTATGCTGGGAGTTTCCGCCCTGGGGTGGAGCGGGCTATTTTTTACCGTGGTCAGCGAAAGGGCCACAGCCGAACAGACAGGCATGGCCTCCGGCATGGCGCTTGTATTTCTGCGCCTGGGCGTTGTCATCGGACCGGCTATCTTCGGTCTGCTGGGAGATTATTTCGACCATTACCGCTTCAGCTGGCTGCTTTTGGCAGTGCTCGTGCTGATTTCGGGCTCAGTATATTACATTCTTCAAAGCCGACAGGACAGGAAAAGAGCTGAAACCAGCGGCGCCGACAGCTGATCCGAGAGCAAAAATGACCAGATGATCTAAGCCGGCAGAAACTCTTTTACCAGCAGCTCTGCCACCCTGGTCACCTCTTCCCCGGAGAAAATCTCGTCTTCATCGCAGTCCTCACACTCTTCATTTATGACTGTTGTAAGCAGATCATCATCCTCTTCGCTGCAGAGCGGGCCATCATGTTCGGCCGGCCTGTAGATTTCGACCTTGGGTTTATCGCCAGATTTATAACCCTCCGTCAGAGCTATATCTATTCCTTCCAGATATTTATCCCGCAGCTCGTCCAGTTCTCTTTCCTCCTCAACATCTTTTATCAGAGCCAGTTTCCAGGGGGAGGAAATCAACACCAGTTCAGCGCCGGCCTGTTTGTGACGCCAGGTATCCTTGCCGGGCCGATCTATATCAAAACCGTGCACGTCGTGTTTGATTGTGCCCACTCTGCAGCCCATCTCCTCCAGTCGCGGTATGAGTTTTTCCAGAAACAAAGTCTTGCCGCTCCCACTTTTACCCACCACCGAAACTATCGGAACTTTCCTGTCCGCTGTCATAATTTTTGCCTCCTGTGATTGTAATAAGTCAGATATATCAAAGCTCAGTTCATATTAAACTTCATTTCAACGGCCAAAAACCTCAAAATATCGGGGCAGGACATTCTCCCGGGCTTTTTTAAGCTCCCTCCGGGTGTTGATGTTGTAAAAAAGGTATTTAAAATCGAGTTTATTGTAAAGAAATTCTTTATCGAATTTTTCGATCTCAACCCGGGAATAGAAGGTTATTATCTTTTTTTCTCCGGCCTCAACCATCTTTTCCACCGAGGGCAGGCAGCTTCTTCTGTAAACCGCAGCCAGCGGTTCGAGATAGCCGTCCTCATTTTCGGGAACCAGACCCTCGCTGCTGCACATATCGAGCATCAAACGGGCTGCTTCCGGACTAAAAAAAGGCATATCACAGGCGAGAAAAAAATTTTTGTCAGATCGCGTATCCTTGAGGGCGGTCATAATACCCCCCAGCGGTCCGGCTTCATCGATATCCTCGATCACATCGGCATTATAGTTTTCAAAATTTTTGCTATCTTTAGCCACTATTTTTATCTCGTGACTTTCAAATTCTCGTCGAAAACGAGACAGTATGAATTCCAGCATGGTTTCATTTTCCGTCAAAAGCACATGGGGCTTATCCCCGTTCTCCATTCTGGTGCTGTTTCCGCCTGCCAGAATATATATACTCACTTTTCAACCCCTTTCTTTACAGATGCCGGGAATTACTGCCATTGATATAATTAATTAGAACCTTCCCGATCCCGATTGGCCCGGGGAGGACGGGAAGGCTCATGTTGGTTTTACCTGCGCTTTACAAGTTGAAGATGATGACCGATCATCAAAAAAGTATATTATTCCTGCTCCTCATCTTCCTCACGGGGTACCACTTCGAGATTGATTTCGGCTGTGACATCTTCAAATAATTTCACGGTAATTGTATGTTCACCCAGTTCTTTGATGTTTTCTTCCAACTCTATATCACGTCGGTCAATATTGTAGCCGGCTTCAGCCACAACATCTTCTATATCCTGAGTGGTTACCGATCCGAACAATCTATCCTGTTCTCCAGCTTTTACAGCTATCTCGAAAGTTTCATCAGAAAGCTCGTCGGCTGTTTTTTGAGCTTTTTGACGTCGCTCTTCTTTGCGGCGCTCGCGGGCCCGCTGCTTTTCCCTTATCTGCTGAATCTTTCCTTCTGTAGCCATCTCGGCCAGGCCCTGAGGTATCAGATAATTGCGTCCGTAACCATCGGCCACTTCAACTATTTCTCCGGCTTCTCCCAGATTTTCTACCTCTTCTTTCAGTATGATTTTCAAGGTGAATCCTCCTCTCTGAGTAATTTTAAACACGAATATATCGGATCTAAATTTTTTCGGTCAGCCTATCAGCTGCCGCAGATCAACCCACAGATCTATAAGTCCGATGCCCAGCAGTATCATAGGCAGCACCGGAATTATCAGCACAGCCAGAATGTACAGCCAGCGAAAAAGCGGAGCTTTTGTCCAGCTGCCAACGGAGTATAAGCCCAGCCCAAATCCCTGCAAAAAAACAACAAAAAAGGCCAGGGCGGCAATATTGAACATTATCGCCTGTTCGCGAAACAGCAGTCCAAAAACCACGGCCAGAGAAACCGGCACAGAAGGAAATCGCCAGCTGGCTATTGAGCGGTAGGTTTCGACCGAGAAGTTTTTAACCTGCAAAAACCAGTGAACGAAATAGTAATTGAGAATGCCGGTCAGGGAGCCAGATATTATCAGGAAAGCTGGTAGAAGCCTGGTCAGAAGCCTGAGCTGCATCTCCAGCATCGGACTCAGCTCCTCTTCTCCCAGCACCGGATCGGCCAGCTCCTGAACCATCTCTGTAAGCCCCTGCTGTATACCCATATCCAGACTGAACAGCAAAAATGCAGCCAAAATCAGATTGGAAAGCGAGGCTGCCACAACAGTCAGGATCAGAACCTTTCTGGCTGAAAGATCTTCCCTCAAAGCTCCGGCCATGACAAAACCGATAAAACCAAAGCCCACCACCGTCACCATGCTCATCAGAGGTGAGAACAGCAGGCCGTTAATGATAGCAGCCCCTATTATCATCATTCCGGCTCGCCTCTGTCCCTGCTTTAAGGACAGATAAACCACGGGGAGAGGCCAGATGATCACTACAGCTATGGTAAATATCGGAAAGGTGAAATTCAAAAATGTTAAAAACACCACAGCCAGAAGTGATAAGATAAATTGTAACCTGCTGTTGGATTTTTCTTCCTGTTCTGCCAAGAATACAGCCCCTCCTATATTATAGAGCCTGCTCAAAACATTTAATCACCCGACAATTCACAAAAAGGCAGGGGAGAGTTAATCCCCTGCCCGGCAGTCTCAACTTTATCTTAATCTTTTACGTATGGCAGAATTGCCAGCTGACGCGATCTTTTTATGGCTGTGGTAAGTTCGCGCTGATGTACCGCACAGTTACCGGTTATCCGCCGGGGAATTACCTTCCCTCTATCGTTGATAAACCTGTTCAGAGTACCGGAATCTTTATAATCAACTTTCTGATCATTGGCGCAGAAATAACAGGATTGATTGGTGCCTCTGGCCATAAGTTTTACCTCCTTTGTGACAGAAACTCAAATTTATTCTTTTAAAAAGGTACGTCGAATTCATCATCATCGAGCATATCAGCAGCTGGTGAAGGTTCCTGGTCGGCGGCTGATTGATCTTCCTGACCGCTGCTCTGGTTTTGGGAGCGAGATCCTGAACGCTTTTCTCCATCGCCAGGCCAGTCCAGGAAAGTAACATCGTTGGCCACTATTTCAGGGTTGACAAAAGTTCTATCCTCCCCCTGACGTTTGCGGATCTGAAGCCTGCCCGACACAGCCACCATTCTTCCTTTGCCCAGATGCTGAGCGCAGGTTTCAGCCAGGCCCCGCCAGGTGACAATCGGAATAAAATCTACATCTCTTTCCCCGTCTCTGTTCTTGTAATTTCTCTCCACAGCGAGAGTAAAATTGCTCACGGGAGTCCCGCTGCTCGTATATCTCAATTCAGGATCCTGGGTAAGCCTGCCTATTAGCACTACTTTATTCAACATTTTACAACACCACCGATATAATATTACTTATCTCTGCGTACAACCAGATGACGCATGACATCGCCTATCAGTCCGAATTCCCTTTTCAGGGCATCGGTAACTCCAGGGGGGCCTTCAAACTCGATAACTACATAATATCCAGTACGCTGGTTATCGATTTCGTAAGCGAGCCGCTTTTCCCCCCACTCATCGATCTCTTCGATTTCAGCGTCAGAGGATTCAATGACCTCTTTGACCCGCTCGAGAGTGCGCTCGCGCGCTTCCTCGGACTGATCAGGGTTTAAGACAAAGGTAGTTTCGTATTTGCGCATTGTTTCTGGCAATTAATACACCTCCTCCATTTGGGCTTATGGCTTCTGCGCTTCTGGCAGAAGCATGGAAGATATCCTTCATCAAAGATACCTTATTTATTATAGCACCCAGCTGCTTTACTTGCAAGCAGCTTAAATTGCCATATTAAAACTTAAAATAGCATATATCACCGTCCTGAATTACATAATCCTGCCCCTCCGTCCTAACCAGACCCTCAGATCTCGCGGCCTCCATATCCTCTACTTCAGCCCATGTGGAGAAGTTTATTACTTCGGCCCTGATAAAGTTTTCCTGCATGTCGGAATGAATTTTGCCGGCTGCTTCCGGCGCGGTCAAACCGGCCGGCACCGGAGTAGCCCTCACTTCATCTCCGACAACCGTATAGAAAGTGATCAAATCCAAAAGATCATAACCGGCTCTTTTTAATCTTTCCAGCCCCCGACGTTCCAGCCCCACCTCCTCGAGAAAAAGCTCCTGTTCTTCAGGAGCAAGTTCCACCAGCTCCTCCTCGAAGGTGGCAGATAACTCCACAAGCTCCTCGCCTCGCTCCCCAGCAAGCTGGCGCATCTCGAGAAGTTTTTCGTTATTTTCGCGATTTTCGAGTTTGTTTTCACTCAGATTGGCAACAAAAAGGGTGGGTTTGGCCGTGAGCAGAAATAACTCTGCAACCAGCTCTTCTTCAGCTTCGTTCAGATCCATAAGCCGCACCGGTGTGCCCGATTCCAGCTCCTCTTGAAGATGATCAAGATAGGAGACCTCTTCTCTGTATTTATTTTCTCCCGTCTTCAGCATCCTTTCCGTCTTCTCACGCCGGCGCGATATGGTTTCCAGATCTTTTATGATCAATTCCGATTCCAGTATTTCTACATCGCGCAGGGGATCAATAGTGCCCTCAACATGGGCAACTTCGCCTCCGGCAAAAAGCCTGACCACATGCACAATAGCATCTACTTCTCTGATATGAGATAGAAATTCGTTGCCCAACCCCTCACCGCGGCTCGCGCCTGCCACCAGACCGGCTATATCCACAAACTTCAGGGGGGCACCCCGGCAGGTTTCGGGTTGATAGTGTTCTTTTAGTTTGTCCAGCCGCCGATCTTCAATTTCCACCACTCCCACATTGGGGTCGACCGTACAGAAAGGATAGCTATCTGCCGGCACACCTGCTTCAGTAAGAGAATTGAACAGGGTTGATTTGCCTGCATTGGGAAGTCCTACTATACCGAGTTCCATTTTTTACCTCCAGATCTGCTCTATTCTTCCGCCTTTTCCAGAATCTCAACAAATGATTTTTCAAATTTTTTTCGCTTCATTCTAACAAACCGATCACACTCACAGCAGCGCAGTTTAAAATCCATGCCCACCCGAATGACCCGCCAGCGATTGGCACCACAGGGATGCGGTTTTTTCATTTTAACTATATCTTCTGGTTTAACATCAGCAGAGTTCATGATGTTTCACCCCTTTACGGCCTGTTCTTTTAATATTTTATTAAATAATTACGGAATCAAAAAATCCATATTATGACCACTATGCCGATAAGGCCGGCCAAAATCATCGGCAAAAGACAGCCAGGATCGCGGTAAAAAGGCCTGCTGTCGGTTTTGAGTGAGAAAGTCCCCCGCTTTTGAGCCTTCTTTAAAAATTTGATCGAATCTTTATATTCTCCGCCCTCACGCTTTATAACTCCCAGATTATTGTAGGCGGGGCCGTACTCGGGATTGATCTCTAAAGCCTGCCGGTAAAGCTTTTCAGCTCTCTCCAGCTCCCCATCCTCTTTGGCCAGATTACCCAGATTGCTGAGAGCCGGAGGATAGTCCGGGTCCTGACTCAATGCGCGTTCCAGCAGATCTTCTCCTTCATCTATTCTGCCGGCTCTGATTTGTATCACGGCCAGCTTGTTTAAAGCCGGGACAAATTTCTCATCTTCTGCCAGAATTTTATCGAGAATCTGCTCGGCTTTTGAAGTTTTTCCCCTTTTAATCATTTCCTCCGCCTGCCTGTAATCCTTCGCTATCTCTTCGGAGGCTTTATCGATATGTTCTTCTTTGCGCATGCCAAAAAGCACCTCCAGCAGCCGCCGTCTGCATTTATAGCATTATATCACAGCCGCCGCAGGATAAAAAGGCGCTCCCTGTCCGAGCAAACACGGAGCAGGAGCGCCCTGTTTTGTGATGCGATCATTCAATTATTCAATTTCAATCTCTTTATCCCCAGCAGAGATCGGGGTTTCTGGCCGCTTCAGCCTCATCAAGATGCCCGACAGGAGCATCATGAGGAGCATTTTTAACCATCTCAGGATCCTCTTCTGCTTCTCTGGCTATAGTTTTCAAGATATCAGCAAAGTTATCCAGCGATTCTTTGTTCTCAGTCTCCGTCGGCTCTGTCATCATGGCTTCTTCGACGACCAGCGGGAAGTAAATGGTGGGAGCGTACTGATTGTAATCCAGCAGGCGTTTGGCGATATTCTGGGTTGTAACTCCGAGTTCTTTCTTTTGCTTGCGTCCCGATATAACAAACTCGTGAAAGCTGTCAGCAGCAAAGGGCAGATCAAATTTATCGATGAGCTGCTGCTTGAGATAATTAGCATTGAGCACAGCGTTTTCCGATACCTCTTTAAGACCTCCGGCTCCCTGGCCGCGGATGTAGGCATATGCCCTCAACATGACTCCATAGTTACCATAAAAAGCATGGACTTTACCCAGCGATTTAGGCCTGTCGCTGTCCCAGTAATATTCATCATCCTCTTTAGAGAGCACAGGAGCAGGAATATAGGGTTTTAACTCCTCCTTTACGGCTACCGGGCCGGATCCGGGACCACCGCCTCCATGAGGGGTGGAAAAGGTCTTATGCAGATTGTAATGAATCACATCAAAATTCATATCTCCGGGGCGCGCATAGCCCATTACAGCATTCATGTTGGCTCCATCATAGTAAAGAAGACCGCCGGCTTCATGAACGATCTCGGCTATTTCCATGATGTCCTTTTCAAAGATTCCCAGCGTGTTGGGGTTGGTGAGCATGAGCGCGGCCACATCTTCATCAGCTGCTTCTTCCAGCTCATCGAGATCGATCATTCCTCTGTCGTTTGATTCAATCTCAACCACTTCCATACCGCACATGGTGGCAGTAGCCGGATTGGTTCCATGAGCTGAATCAGGTACTATTACCTTATCTCGATCGCCCTCTCCTGTATCTTCGAGATAGTTCAATATAATCTGCAGGCCAACGTATTCTCCGTGCGCTCCGGAAGCTGGCTGAAGGCTGACCTCATCCATGCCGCTGATTTCGGCCAGATATTGTTTTAGTTCATAGAGAAGCGAAAGTGAGCCCTGGACATGTCTTTCCGGCTGATAAGGATGGAGCATGGTAAGCCCGGGTATTCTAGCTATATCTTCATTAACCTTGGGGTTGTACTTCATGGTGCAGGAACCCAGCGGATATATGCCGGAATCGACACCATAATTGAGCTCTGATAGGCTCGTGAAATGTCTGACAACATCAACCTCGCTGACCTCTGGCAGCCCGGGCGCCTCATCGCGCAGAGCCCATTCGGGCAGGTTTTCGCCGGGATCGACTTCGGGCACTTCCATCTCTGGCAGCGAATAACCCGTTCTGCCCGGTGTGCTGTAATTCTTCAATAAAGGTTCCTTCATTGCAGCACCACCTCCAGGGTGGAAACGTAATTATCCAGATCCTCTTTATATTTTTTCTCCGTCACATTTACCAGCAGTCCTTCTACCTCTCCGAACTGCGAAAGATCAACCCCGGGTAGGATACCTCTTTCTATCATTCCCTTTTCAATTTCGGCTACGGATTTATCGGTCTTCATCCAGAATTCATGGAAGTGATTGTCGCCGTTGACTATCTCAACACCTTCCAATTCAGCCAGCTGATCTTTGAGATAGCGAGTTTTCTGATAACAGTGATCGGCCACATCCTGAAGTCCCTGTTTGCCCATCGCTCCCATATAAATTGCGGCCATGACGACGTTCAGATTTTCGTTGGTGCAAATATTTGATGTTGCCCTCTCTCTACGGATATGCTGCTCCCGGGTCTGCATGGTCATTACAAAGCCCTCGTTGCCTTCATCATCAGTGGTGCGGCCAGAAAGGCGTCCCGGCATTTTTCGCAGCAGCCTTCTATCATCTCTGATGGCCAGATATCCCAGGTAGGGACCACCGTAATTCACCACATTGCCCAGAGGTTGAGCTTCTCCCACAGCAATATCAGCTCCGAGCTCTCCCGGCGGAGTCAGCATGCCTAAAGCTATGGGATTGGCAACAACGATAAGCTGAGTATCGCTGTCCTCCAGAGCATCGCTCACCTTCTTGATATCTTCTATTGCTCCAAAGAAGTTGGGGTATTGAACTACTACTGCAGCAGTTTCCTCGTCAACAGCATCGATAATTTCATCTACTTTAGCTACAGGTTCATCCTCATGCATCTCTATCTCATTAAAATCTATATCCTGAGGATATCCGTAGGTGCGGGCCACTCGACGATAGGCCGGATGAACAGTGCTCGAAAGAACAACTTTATCGCTGCGGGTAAAACGCGCTGCCATTAACACCGCTTCCCCAACAGCCGAACCTCCATCGAGCAGCGAAGCATTCGAGATTCCCATCCCGGTCAGTTCACATATCATGCTCTGATATTCATAAATTGTCTGCAGAGTACCCTGGCTGAGTTCGGCCTGATAGGGGGTATAAGAAGTGTAAAATTCCTGGCGCAGCACCAGATGATCGATAATAGCCGGCAGATAATGATCATAGGACCCGGCTCCCAGATAACTATCTATTTCCCCCAGGCTCAGGTTGCGATCGGCCTTTTCCTGAGCCAGCTCGACCAGCTCCATTTCCGACATTCCTTCGGGAATTTCAAAAGGACGATCCAGTCTGACCTCCTCAGGTATGGCAGAAAATAGTTCTTCTACGTCTTCCGCGCCTATAGCGGAAAGCATTTCCTCCCGTTCATGATCGGTGTTGGAGATATAAGAAATATTACTCATTTAGGCTTCCTCCTCCAGATAATCCTGATATTCTTCAGCATCCATGAGCTCATCAAGTTCGGTTTCATCGCTGAGCTCAATTTTGATAATCCACCCTCCTTCATAGGGTTCATCATTGATAAGCTCAGGGCTGTCGAGCAGCTCTTCATTGACTTCGACGACCGTCCCGCTGACCGGTGTGTAAACATCGGAAACAGCCTTGACAGACTCGATAACGCCAAAATTTTCATGTTTATCGAATTCGTCGCCTTCCTGAGGCATCTCAACAAAAACAATATCTCCCAGCTCTTCCTGAGCATGATCCGTTATACCGACTTTGCCAGAACCATCCTCCACGGCTATCCATTCATGATCTTCCGTATAGCAGTAATCTTCCGGCACTTCCATATTATCCGCCTCCTGTTGTGATTTTTTATAAATCATCTGATGCTAAAATTTATATTTATGGATTCTTCTCCACATCACAGGTTATATAAAAGGTGTCTCCACAATTTCGGCAGCCAGAGAACGCCCTCTTACTTCAATCTCTATCTCTTTGCCCGCCTCAGAATAATCTTTATCTATATAAGCGAGACCGATATTCTCCTCCAGACTGGGAGAATAAGAACCGCTGGTAACCTCTCCAATCTCTTTATCTCCGCTGAAAACGGCATAACCATTGCGAGCTATGCCTCTATCCCGAACTATAAAACCGGCCAGTTCTTTTTCGTATCCTTCTTCTCTGATCTCCACCAGGGCTTCCCGGCCAATAAAATCGCCACCGTCAAAATCAACCGTCCAGCTCAAATTGGCCATAAGCGGGTGGATTTCCTCTGAAAGCTCGTGGCCATAAAGACAGAGGGTTTTTTCCAGTCTGAGAGTATCACGTGCCCCCAGTCCTGCCGGCTGAATATCATGACTTTCCCCGGCTTCCATTATCTGCTGCCAGACATTTTCAGCCTCTTCGGCGGCAAAATAAAGTTCAAAACCGTCTTCGCCGGTATATCCGGTGCGAGAAATTATGGTATCCACTCCGGATATTTCCCCCTGGCTGAACTGAAATGGCTTGATTTCACCGAGGTCACAATCCGCCAGGGGATCTAATGTTTCTTCCGCGGCAGGCCCCTGCAGGGCGAGCAGAGCATATTCTTCGGTTCTATCATCGACCTCGACATCAGTAAAACTTTTTTCTTTTATCCATTCAAAATCTTTTTCTCGGTTGGCTGCATTGACAACCAGGAGGAATTCATCTTCGGCCATCCGATATATCATCAGATCATCGACGACTCCCCCATGCTCATAACACATAGGTGAATAAACCACAGTTCCCGCTGACATATCAGCTATACTGTTTGTCAGCAGGTAATCAGCGCAATCTGCCGCCCTCTCGCCGGTCAGAAAAATCTCACCCATATGAGATACGTCGAAGAGACCGCAGTTCTTTCTAACATTGCGGTGTTCTTCGATAATCCCCTCGTACTCAACGGGCATCTCCCAGCCGCCAAAATCCGTCATACTGGCTTCCAGCTCTTCATGCCGATGATAAAGCGGGGTTCTTTTAATTTTTAACCACCTCCATCGAATATTTTCTTCCAGAGAATCAAAATAGGGGAGGCTACAAATTAATATAGCCTCCCCTGTCCAGTCAACCTGTCCAGAGATCCGTCCATCCAGGATTCTTAAGCCTGAGAGTTTCGGTTCCCGCAGGAACCTTGCACCTTCGGCGCCCAAATAGGGACTCTCTCCTGAACTTCAACCGGAATCGACATATTATATTGATATGTCAGCAGGTATAGATCTGTATATGATATTTTCAATAATGGTTTATTGATTTATTGCCGTAAAACCGCTTGCTCACATAATTCTCCTGCTGTCTCGTCTCTTCCTCG
>CAYTDP010000065.1:0-12528 GCA_964436625.1 uncultured Halanaerobiaceae bacterium
CGCTTTATATCTTCCAGCCATTATTATCATGATAGTGATCTTATACGATATCTATAAACTGATAACAAGAAGAACCCGGTTTTATAATACGTCTGATTTTATGCAACTTTTTTATTATTTCTCAATCTTTTTGCCCCTGTTTTTTTATTGATATAGCCAATTCTTTATGTTATACTTCGAATTAGGTAAAAAAAAAGTCCAAAAATCTACAGCACACACGCTCGTGGATCCTGCTGCGGGTGCCAGCCTATGGCTGGTTGCAGCCCTCAAAATATTGAGGGGTAAATCAGGATAGGAAGCGGGCGGAGGTATAACCAGGGAAGGAGGTGCAGCAATTATATGTCAGTAGTCAACATGAAAGAGCTGCTTGAATCGGGTGTTCACTTCGGCCATCAGACCCGACGCTGGAATCCCAAGATGGAATCCTATCTGTTCACCGAACGGAACGGGATTTATATCATCGATCTCCAGCAGACGGTATCTCTGATGGATGAAGCCTATGAATTCGTCAGAAAAGAGGCCAGCAAGGGTAAAACCATACTCTTTGTGGGCACCAAGCGACAGGCTCAGGAAACTGTCAGAACCGAAGCGGAAAGGTGCGGCATGCCATATGTAAATCAGCGCTGGCTGGGCGGTATGCTCACCAATTACGAGACCATCAAGAAAAGGATCGACCGCTTAGAAGAGATCGAACAGATGGAAGAGGACGGTCTTTTCGAGGTGCTTCCCAATAAAGAGGTGATCGAGCTCGAGCGCGAGCACGAAAAACTCGAGCGCAATCTGGGCGGAATCCGTCATATGGATGGTCTCCCCGATGTGGTCTTTATAACTGACTGCCGCAAGGAATCGATAGCAGTTGATGAGGCCAATAAGCTCAACATTCCCATAGTGGCCATCGTCGACAGCAATTCCGATCCCGATCTGGTCGATTATGTCATTCCCGGCAATGATGACGCCATCAGAGCCGTGAAACTTTTGACCAGTCGCATCGCCGATGCAGTTTTGGCCGGTAAACAGGGACGCAGCTCGGATGAGCCCCAGCCGGAATCAGCCCGGGAAGAGCAGGCTGAGAGCCGGGAAGGCAGCGATGAAGCTGAAAAAGAAAAAGCCGAAGCAAAAGAAAAAGCCGAAGCGGAATAAATAATAACAGAATAACGCAAAAAGTTCCGGCTGCATCTGCTCCTGCAGCCGGGCTTTTAAACGTGAATACATTCAAGGAGGTAACCAGGATGGCAGATTTTGGCATGGATGAGATTAAAAAACTGCGAGAACGGACCGGAGCAGGAGTTATGGACTGCAAGGAAGCTCTTCAGGAGAAAGATGGAGAGATAGAAGCAGCTATAGATTACCTGCGAGAAAAAGGCATGGCCGAAGCAGCCAGCCGCGATAAGGTAGCTGCGGAGGGTCTGGTCGAGGTCGAAGTTGCCGAAGATAAAAAGACCGGTCTTATCTGTGAGGTAAACAGCGAGACCGATTTCGTCGCCCGCAATGATGAATTCGTCGAGCTGGTAGAAGAACTTTCCGGTCAACTCTTTGAGAGTTCGGCCGATGAAGTCGCCGATTTCCTGGAAGAGGACTGGAATGAAGAGCTTACAGTCGATGAAAAAATCCGGGAAGTAGCAGCCAGCATGGGTGAAAATATCAGGCTCAGACGTTTTGAACGCATTGAGACAGATGGATTTTTGGTAGGATATCTGCACCAGGGAGGCCAGATCGGCACACTGGTCGAGGTTTCCGGCGAAGAAGATCTTCAGGCCGCCAAAAATATAGCCATGCATATAGCCGCCTCGGCTCCTAAATACATCGACAGGGACGAAGTCGCCGAGGAGGATATTGAAAGAGAAAAGAAGGTTTATCGAGAACAGATGATAAATCAGGGCAAGCCCGAACATATCATAGATGATATAGTAGAAGGAAAGATCGATAAATTCTATACGCAGATTTGCCTTCTGGAGCAGGAGTATGTTCGTGATCCCGATATGAACGTGGCCGAATATCTGGAAGAGGTAGAGCTGGAAATCGAAAACTTTGTCCGCTACGAGGTGGGCGAAGGGCTCGATACAGATGATGAGGATTTTGCCGAGGAAGTAAAAGCTCAGGTCGAGGATAAATAAACGGTAATACAAAAGAGAACACAGCTGGCTGTGTTCTCTTTTGTATAACTGCAGTTTATGAAAATGGTTCTTCTCCAAAACAGCTGGTGAAGTTTACGACATACTCTTTTAAACGATAGCTGCCCACCTCTTATTACAGGAAACTATGAGGCGAGGTTATACTCGAAAGTTTTCGAAGCCTGAGTCAGGTCCACGGCCCAAAAATATTGTCCCCGGCTCAGGATGTGCCGGGCTGAGCGAAGCTCAGGGAGAAGCTTTCGCGAAGTATGCGTTATTTTTGGGCCGAAAACTAAACTGAAGCAGAGGAAAAATTTCACTGTGAGCGGAGCCTCATAGCTTAACTGAATGAGCACTATAAAAGCGGGAAAATGACCTATATGCAAGTATTCTTAAACAAAATCCTACAACTGGTGCGGAGAAGAACCATAAAAATATCTAAGTTCACGGAGGTTTACAGATGGCTGAAGAGAACGAGCTGGAAAAAAAAGGGGAAGAGACCAGCAGCAGGGGAGGATCGTCTGCTTATTCCCGGGTTCTGCTCAAAATAAGCGGGGAAGCTCTCGTGGCTGAGAGCGGTTTTGGAATCGAACCGAATACGATTCAAAGACTGGCCCGGGAAATCTACAATGTTGTCGATAAGACGAACGTAGAACTGGCTATAGTTGTTGGTGGGGGAAATATTTTTAGAGGTGTAGCCGGCAGCGCCCGCGGCATGGACAGAGGAACTGCTGATTATATGGGGATGCTGGCTACAGTCATCAATGCTTTAGCCCTGCAGGATGCTATCGAGTCCCTGGGCCTGGAAGTAAGGGTTCAATCGGCAATCGAGATGCGTCAGGTGGCCGAACCCTACATCAGACGGAGAGCTATTAGACATCTGGAGAAGGGCAGAGTGGTAATTTTTGCCGCCGGAACCGGCAATCCCTATTTTTCTACAGATACCACCGCGGCTTTGAGAGCAGCTGAGATTTCCGCTGAGGCAATATTGATGGCTAAAAATGTTGACGGCGTCTATGACTCCGATCCCGTCGTCAATCCTGATGCCATCAAATTTGAGGAGCTGGCCTATATAGACGTCCTTAACCGATCTCTGGAAGTTATGGATTCTACCGCGATTTCGCTCTGCATGGATAATGAAATTCCTCTGATAGTATTTGGAGTAAAAGAAGATGGGAATATCGTCAGAGCGGTAAAAGGGGATGAGATAGGAACATACGTCAGGTGAATATCTTTAAAGGGGGTTTAATTCAATGATTGGACAGGTTGAAGCCGAAGCGGAAGAAAAAATGCAGGAAGTCATCGAGGATCTGGAAGAGGAGTTCAAAAATATTCAGACCGGCAGAGCTCGACCTTCGCTGGTCGAGGATATTGTGGTTAATTATTACGGAGAAAAAACACCGCTCAACCAGATGGCCAAGATTTCCGCACCTGAAGCCAGACTTCTGGTGATCGAGCCCTGGGATAAAAGCGTGATTGAGAATATTGAGAAGGCCATCATGAAAGAAGATTTAGGTTTTAACCCCAACAATGACGGCAATGTCATCAGGATCAATATTCCCAAATTGACCGAGGAGAGAAGAAATCAGCTTTCCAAACTTGCCAGCGAAAAAGCTGAAGAAGCCCGCGTCTCAATCAGGGAAATTCGCCGGGAAGGCATCGAGGAGCTCGAACTTTTGGAGGATGAAAGCGAGATATCCGAGGATAATTATTATCGTGGCGAGGAGAATATGCAGGAACTTCACGATAAATATATAGATAAAATAGATGAGATGCTGGAGGAGAAAAAAGAAAGAATAATGGAGGTTTAACTGCCGCATGCAGCCTCTAGATGAAAAAACCCTGAGAGAATATAAGCATAAATATCAGGGCGGCAGACTGGCCGATCTTCTTCCCCGGCTGGAAGAGGATATACTTTACAGGTTGATAGAAGTAAAACCTCCCGACAAAAAAGCAGGAAAGGGACCTGCCCGGATCCTCAATATAAAATATTCCCGGGAGCAGGAGAGCAAGGTTTTACAGATTTATTACTGCATTGAAAATTATCCTTAAATTCTGCAGATCACCCCTCTCCGGAGGGGCTGATTATTTTTAGGAGGAAAGCTATGGAACCGCCTGAACATATTGCTATAATAATGGATGGAAACGGCCGCTGGGCCCGAAGCCGCAGCCGCCCCCGCACCTTTGGACACGATCAGGGGGTTAAGGCGCTGGAAAGGACAGCTAAAGCTGCTGTAGACCTGGGGGTGGAATATTTAACTGTTTTTGCCTTTTCCACGGAGAACTGGGCCCGACCCAGCTCCGAGGTGGAGTTTTTATTTGAACTTCTCCAGGAGACTGTCAATGATGAACTCGATAGATTGCAGGAAGAAGAGGATTTCATCATCAAATTTATCGGCCGCAGAAAAGAGCTTGCCCGGGATTTGAAAAGAGACATCGAGAGGATTGAAGAAGTTTCGGAGGATAATGATGGCCTCCGCCTGACAGTGGCCTTCAATTACGGCGGCAGAAAAGAGATAATAGATGCGGCCAAAAACCATATGAAAAACTTCGATGATATCGAAAAAGCCGCCGCAGCCCTCGATGAAAATACCTTTGCCGAAAGTTTTTACGATCCCGGGATGCCGGATGTCGATCTTCTTATCCGCACCGGAGGAGAAAAACGAATTTCCAACTTTTTGCTCTGGCAGCTGATCTATACCGAGCTTTATTTCACCCCGACGCTCTGGCCTGACTTCGATGAAAAAGATCTTGAGAAAGCTGTTGCCGATTTCAACGAGCGTTCCCGCCGTTTTGGCCGGGTTCCTGAAGAAGGGAGCTGATGCAGAGATGCTTATCAAGCGGGTTGGAAGCGGAATCGCAGGGATCTCTTTTTTGATAGCCATAGTTTATGCAGGATCGCTTCCCTTTTTTCTGCTTTCCGCCCTGTTGACGGTGGTGGGAGCAGTTGAATATCATCGTCTGCTGCCTTCAAAAGAGGATGATAATCAGCTGCTGCTGCCGGCATTGAGCCTGACATTCATCTTTGCCCTCTATTTTTCCGGAAGGCTCTCATCGGGGTTTATCCTGGCAGCGCTGGTCTTATTTCTCTCCTTTTTTCTGCTCTATATACTGCAGATAATAAATTTCAGCTACCAGGACATTCTTTTTAGGCTGCCCGTCCGATTTTTCGGACTGATCTATCTGGGTGGGGGGTTTTTCTTTCTCAGCCTGCTGCGAGACTTTTCTTCAGCCCCCCTGGCGCAGGCCCGGGCTCTCTGGTTTGTGCTCATAGCTACCTGGGCCAGCGACACCGGGGCTTATTTTATAGGCAGAGCCCTGGGCAGAAAAAAGCTGGCTCCGAAAATCTCACCCAACAAGACGATTGCGGGAGCGCTGGGCGGTCTATTTCTCTCCCTGCTTTTGGTTTCGATTTACACCCTGATTCTGGGCATTTTCAGGCCGCTCTGGATTCCGCTGGCTCTTCTGCTGGCAGCGGTCTCTATTCTTGGAGATCTTTTTGCCTCCTGTTTGAAAAGAGATGCGGGGGCTGATGATACCGGCGAAATAATTCCCGGCCACGGGGGTGTGCTCGATAGATTCGACAGCCTGCTTTTTTCCGCTCCCAGCGCCTATTTTTTGTTCTTATTTTTATTATGAGTTCCTGCCGGTCCAAAAAGTGCCGGCAAAAAGTGCCGTAGAGAGCGTCTATAGAACGGAGTAAGCGAGGTAATCATTATGGATAGAACGATACGTCAGATGCTCATAACTGTGCTCATACTGCTGGCCGGATTATTTGTAATCCGTTTTCTTTTTATGCTTTTTGCCCCCTTTATTATCGCCCTGATTCTGGCCAAACTTATCGATCCTGCCGTCACCGGCCTGGAGAAGAAAGTGCCCGGAGGCAGAACGGCGGCCACACTGCTGGTGCTGGCCGTTCTGGTGGGAGTGCTGGTGCTGCTTTTGGTATTAGGAGTTTCCCGGCTTTATGTCGAGGTCAATCAGATAATACGCACCCTGCCTGAATATGAGGCACTGGTCGAACAGCTGCAGTTTGAGGGCGACTGGAGGGAGCTTCTGGAAAGTTTTGAGGTCTCCGATACCATCCTCGATGCCATAGAGGATAATATGCAGATAATTTTCACCACCGTTCGTTCTGGAGTGCTGGAGATTGCCAATCATACTCTGAATGCTATCAGCCGGCTGCCGATGGCGCTTGTAATTCTGTTCTTGAGCATAGTGGCGACTTTTTATCTCAGCAAGGATAAAGAAAGAATCGACCGCATGGTTTATAAGCTATTTCCCGATGAATGGGAGAAAAGAGTGACGAGATTTAAAAAGGAACTCTCGGAGTCGGCTCTCGGTTATATCAAGGCTCAGCTGATCCTGATATCTATTTCGGGAACTATAACCGGCATAGGCTTATTTATTATGGACAGCGAGTACGCCCTGTCGCTGGCCGTTATGGCTGCTGTGCTCGATCTGATACCGATTATAGGTCCGGCACTTATCTTCTACCCCTGGGCTATTTTCAGTGTTTTAACCGGGAGTTTAAGCACCGCCGCCGGGCTGATAGCCATTCATCTGACATTGACCGGAGTGCGTTCAGCCGCTGAAGGACAGATTATTGGAGGCAATATCGGGATTCACCCGCTGGCCACTCTGATGTCCCTTTTTGCCGGTTTTAGACTGCTGGGGGTTGTAGGCTTATTGGCCGGTCCGATTCTGCTGGTGCTGGTTAAAACCTCAGCCCGTGCCGGCTTGATTCCTTTCTGGGAGGCAGAAAAAAATTGAAAAAACTTGTTCTGCTGGGAGCTACCGGTTCGATCGGTAAACAGACTCTGGAAATAGTGGCAAAAAAAGATGATTGGTCGCTTCTGGCTGCCAGCTGCTGCACCGATATAGAGAGTTTGCTGGAAATAATTGATCGTTTCCAGCCGAAATATGCTGCCGCTGTCAGCGAAGAAATAGCTCACTCACTTAAGAAGAGAGCAAAAGTAGATGATCTCGAGGTGCTGGCCGGCGAGCCGGGATACAACAGGCTGGCCGGGCTGGCTGAGGCCGACCTGGTCATAAATGCTATCATGGGAGCTGCCGGGCTCAAACCGACTCTGAATGCTTTGAGATCGGGACAGAGGCTGGGCCTGGCAAATAAGGAAAGCCTGGTCACGGGCGGCAGCTTGATCTCTCAGGCTGCAGAAAATACAGATGCTGAAATTCTGCCGGTAGATAGCGAACACAACGCTATTTTTCAGCTGCTGGAAGGAAAAAATCGCGGAGAGGTGCGCCGGCTGGTTCTCACAGCCTCGGGCGGGCCCTTTCACGGGTATTCCCGGTCTCAACTGGCAGATGTGGATGTTGCCGAAGCTTTAGATCATCCCAACTGGGATATGGGCAGAAAAATAACCATAGACTCAGCCACCCTTATGAACAAGGGTCTTGAGGTCATTGAAGCCCGCTGGTTATTTGATTTTAACTATGATAAAATAGATGTAATGGTTCATCCTGAAAGCATTATCCACTCTTTGATCGAGCTGACAGATAATACTTTTCAGGCTGAGCTGGGCGCTCCGGATATGAATAAACCTATAGAATATGTGATGAGTTATCCTCGCAGGAGTGAAAGCTCATCTGCTTTCGATCTTTTCGGCCGGGAACTGAGTTTTAAAAAGCCTGACCGCAGGACTTTTCCCTGTCTTGATCTGGCCTATGAGAGCGGCCGCAGGGAGAAAGGATACCCCGTCGTTTTGAATGCTGCCAACGAGATGGCGGTAGCAGCCTTCTTAGAGGAAAATCTCAATTTTATGAAGATACCCGAAGTGATAGAAACTATGCTGGCAGAACACGATCCGGTCGATCTCAAAACCGCCGGGGAAATTCTCGAACTGGACCGACAGGTTCGCAAAGAAGCAAGGGAGGTAATCGCCAATTGTTAACGACTGTCATTGCTTTTATTATATTTCTGGGAATTTTAATATTTGTCCATGAGCTCGGCCATTTTTTAATGGCCCGCAGGATGGATATTCGGGTCGAAGAATTCGCCCTCGGTTTTGGCCCCAAGCTTTTATCCCGCAAAAAAGGGGAGACCCGCTATTCTATCAGGATTATTCCTCTGGGCGGATTTTGCAGTATGACCGGTGAGATGCCGGTGGATAAGGAAGATCTCGATCAGGAAGAGCGGGAGATATATGAGGAAGCGAGAGAAAATGGGCGCTGCTTTTTTCAGAAATCTCCCCTCAAGCGGCTGGCGGTGCTGGTAGCCGGCCCGCTCATGAATGTCGCCCTGGCCGTTTTAGCTTTTGTGCTTATCTTCGGCATTTACGGGGTTCCTGTAGAACAGGCCCATGATGCCGTGGTGGGTGAGATGTTCCCCGGTGAACCGGCGGCCAGGTCCGGCATCCGCGGTGGAGATGAGATCCTCGCCATCGAGGGCGAGGAGGTGAGCGACTGGCAGGAGATGACCGCCATCATAAGAGAAAACCCGGGCGAAGAATTGAGCGTTAGACTGGATAGAGATGGCGAAATCCAGGAAATACAAATAACCCCGGAGCTGGATGAGGAAACCGGCTACGGTATGATCGGGGTGCTGCCCCGGGTTGTCCGCGAACGGGTGGGCCCGATAACCGCTGTACACAGGGGAGTGGCCCAGACAGGCCAGGTCGTTGTCCTAACGGTGCGCGGCTTCATTCATATAATAAGCCAGGCCAGCACCGAGGAGCTGGGCGGACCGGTAATGATAGCCTCCATAGTGGGACAGGCTGCCCGCACCGGACCGGAAAATGTGCTCAACTGGCTGGGAATCATAAGCGTAAACCTTGCTGTCATTAATCTAATACCCTTCCCGGCTCTCGACGGCGGCAGAGTTATCTTCGTGCTGGCAGAGTTGATCAGCGGCAAAAAAATCCCTCAGGAAAAAGAGGGATGGGTGCACATGGTGGGATTTGTGCTGCTGATACTGCTGATGATCTTTATCATCTATCAGGATATAATAACAACTTTTTTCTAAATGATGGGTTATTGAAAAATACCGGATGATCGGGAGGACTTATTCGTGAAACTGCCCCGCGTCACCCTTGTATCTCTTCTAACCGACAGCGTAACTTTAAAGCATATGCGTGTGGCCGGTTTTCATCATGCTGTGGTGGCAGCTGAAAATGCTTTTCAGCTGGCCCAGGAGCGCAATATATGTCCAGATCTCTCCACCAAAGCAGCCCTGCTCCATGATATCGGTCATACGGACTGGGAAAAGCAGGGGGAATGGGATTTTGAATCCTATGATTATTTCGATATACATCCTATAAAGGGAGCTGAGAGGGCGCATGAGCTCCTCACTCTCAAAGGAGAACATCTCGGCAAAGCCAGAGAAATAGCTCTGGCTATTTTATTTCACAGCGGTTCCAGCCCCATAAATACCAACCTGGAGCTAACCCCCCTGCAGAAGCTGGTTATGGAAGCTGATGACCTGGATGAACAGGACAGCGGCAGACATCATCTCACCGAGATTCCTCTAAAAGAGGCTATCGACAGGATGGATAAGCTGGATGAATACGTCGATATACACTTAAATAAGTGTGATGAGCGCTGCTGGAACTGCGATAAACGATAGGAGGAGGAAGGATGCCCTTCAGCCCGTCCGAAAAATTCCCCGAAAAGTTAAAAATCGAGCGCAGGGTGAAAACGGTTGAGATAGGAAATCTCAAAATTGGTGGTGACCATCCAGTTTCTATCCAGTCTATGACCACCACCAGCACCGCTGATGTGGAAAAAACTCTGGCCCAGATCAAAAAGCTGAATGAGGCAGGCTGTGAACTTATCAGACTGGCTGTTCCCGACAGCGAGGCCGTCCGGGCTTTAAATTCCATCTCCTCGGCTGTCGATGCCCCGCTGATGGCCGATATTCATTTTAACCATCGGCTGGCTTTAAAGGCTCTTGAGGCCGGCATCGACGGGCTCAGAATAAACCCCGGCAATATCGGGGGAAGATCGGAGGTAAGGGAAGTGGTGAAGGCCTGTCAAAATCGCGGAGTGCCGATAAGAGTTGGCGTCAACAGCGGTTCTTTAGAGGATGAGATCAGGGAAAAACACGGAGGCCCCACGGCTGAAGCTATGGTCGAGAGCGCTGCCCGGCAGGTGGATTTTTTGGAAGATCTGGGATTTGAGGACTATCTTGTCTCCCTCAAATCGACCGATGTCAGGACCAACACAGCTGCCAATCTTATCTTCGCCCAAAAATACGACTGCCCCCTCCATATAGGGATCACCGAAGCCGGTTTTGGCCGCAGCGGAGAGATAAAATCGGCGGTGGGGATGGGCAGCCTTTTAAGCCGCGGTGTTGGAGATACGATGAGGGTCTCCCTGACCGGCGATCCGGTGCGGGAGATCGAGGTAGGTCGTGAGATCCTGGCCAGTCTGGGCGAGCGCAGTTTTGGGCCGGAAGTTATATCCTGCCCCACCTGCGGCAGGACCGAGATAGATATCGAAAAAATAGCCGGAGAGATAAAAAAAGCGCTGCAGAATTTTTCCGGCGAACTGAAAGTTGCTGTCATGGGCTGTTCGGTCAACGGTCCCGGCGAGGCTTCTCAGGCTGATATAGGTCTGGCCGGGGGCCGCGGCACAGGTTTGATTTTTAAAGAAGGTGAGGTAATCAAAAAAGTACCCGAGGAGGAGATGATCACAGCTCTTCTCCAGGAAATAAAGCAAATGGAGTGTGATTAAATCGATGAAACTTTCGGAATATTATCTTCCCACTCTCAAGGAAGAACCAGCTGATGCTGAGATACCCAGCCACAGATTGATGCTCAGGGCGGGTATGATCCGCAAGCTTTCCGCCGGAGTGTATACCTATCTGCCGCTGGGCTACAGGGTTATCAAGAAAATTCAGAGTATAGTAAGAGAGGAAATGGACCGCAAGGGCTGTCAGGAGCTTTTGATGCCGGCCATGCAGACGTCTGAAATATGGAAAGAATCCGAACGCTGGGAGGATTTTGGCCCCTTGATGATCAGATTTGAGGATCGTCAGGAGAGAGAATACTGTCTGGGCCCCACCCACGAAGAGGTAGTTGCCGACCTGATAAGAGATGAGATAAAATCCTATAAGAAGCTGCCCTATAACCTTTATCAGATCCAGACCAAGGTCAGAGACGAGATAAGGCCCCGATTTGGCCTCATGAGGGCCCGGGAATTTATCATGAAGGATGCCTACAGCCTCGATCTCGATTTTGAAGGGCTGGACGAAAGCTATCAGGATATGTATGAAGCTTACTCGCGCGTTTTTGAACGCTGCGGGCTCGATACCCGGGTTGTAGAGGCTGACACCGGCGCCATGGGCGGCAAAGATTCGCATGAATTTATGGTGCTGGCCGATTCCGGCGAGGATGATCTGGCCTTCTGCACCGAATGCGAATATGCAGCCAATGTCGAGCGGGCCACTGCTGATTTTGAACTGGAAGAAAGCGCTGAACAAGCTGAATCTCTGGAAAAAGTACATACACCGGGAGCGACCACGATCGAAGAGCTGGAATCGATGCTGGAGGTTGACTCCAGCCAGATGGTCAAGACCATGGCCTATTTTGCCGATGAAAAACCGGTCGTGGCTTTAGTGCGCGGGGATGATCAGCTGAACGAAGTAAAGCTCAGAAATTATTTCGAGGCTGTGACGCTCAGGCCGGCCGAAGCCGAAGAGTTCTCCGAACACTTTGGCAGTACCGCCGGTTTTATAGGCCCTGTTGACCTCAAAGATGATGTGGAAATAGTTGCCGATCGGCGCATTCAAAACATGAGCAGCGCTGTGACCGGAGCCAACGAGCGCGATTATCATCTTTTCAACGTCGAAATAGATCGCGATGTCGAAGGCCTGCGGGAATACACCGATCTAAGAGAGGTTAAAGAAGGAGATTCCTGCCCGAAATGCGGGGCCAAACTCGAGATCAAGGCCGGTATTGAGGTCGGCCACATCTTCAAGCTGGGCACGAAATACAGCGAGAGCATGGGCGCTACTTATCTCGATGAAAACGGCAGCGAAAAGCCCATAGTGATGGGCAGTTATGGTATAGGCATCTCGCGCCTGGCTGCTGCCGCCATCGAACAAAACCATGATGATAAGGGTATTGTCTGGCCGAAACCGCTGGCTCCTTTCCAGGTGGTAATCCTGGCGCTCGGAAATTCGGACGAAGTTGAAAAAGAAGCCGAAAAACTTTATCAGGAGCTGCAGGCGGAGGGAGTGGAAACCCTGCTCGATGATAGAGATGAGCGGGCCGGGGTCAAATTCAATGATGCCGAGCTGATCGGCATACCTCTGCAGGTTATAGTCGGCAGCCGTTCTCTCTCCGAGGGCAAAATAGAGGTCGAATTCAGGGAGAGCGGCGAGGAGTGCAATATCGACCGCGACGGTGCGGCTGAAAGACTCACAGAGATGCTGGATGATATCTAAAAATAGGGA
>CAYTDP010000066.1:0-12448 GCA_964436625.1 uncultured Halanaerobiaceae bacterium
TAATAAGAGGTGAGCAGCTATCGCTTTACAGGCATATGTCGTAAATTTCACCAGCGGTTTTGGAGAAGAACCCATAATTTGTGTCTTTTGGTACTTCTTCGCAACAGCTGGTTGAATATGGTATTGGTCGTATTCATGCCGCCTGGAAAATCTCAATCTGGCTATATAACAATATTTCCGTAGATCAAACCGCTAATTGTCGCCATAATAACTACCAGAACGATAAATACCGAAGTCTTTTTTGTTCCCAGCACGCTGTGTATCACCAGCATATTGGGCAGGCTCAAAGCCGGGCCCGCCAGAAGCAGGGCCAGAGCCGGTCCATCGCCCATACCCAGTCCCATAAGCCCCTGCAGTATGGGGACCTCGGTCAGAGTAGCAAAGTACATAAAAGCTCCCAGTATGGAAGCTAAAAAGTTGGCGGATACAGAGTTGCCGCCGACAAAATCAGCCACGACCTGCTCGGGTATCAGTCCGGCTTCTGTCCCGGGACGCCCCATCAAAAAACCGGCTATGAGCACACCGGCAAAGAGCAGGGGGGCGATCATCTCGGTGAAATTCCAGGTTTCATCGAGCCATTCCTGGATTTCCTGACGATCAAACCATCTGTAAAGCATTACCGCCAGAATGGTCAATGTGATGCCGGCTAGATACCAGCGGATCTGATAAATGGTATGCCATATCCCTTCAGCCTGCTCGGGTTCTGCCCAGGCCATAAAGATCAAACTAAGAACCAGCACGAGAAAATAACTGATGTTCTGCCAGCCGCTGCGGGCTGTATCTCCGCCTCCGGCGGTGACCATGCTGTTCTGTCTGTCCTCTTCCGACTGACGGAAGATGACCGCCATCAGCACACCTATCACCAGGGCGAATACGACAGCACCTATCACCCGGGCCAGACCCAGCTGCCAGCCCAGCACTCTGGCCGTGAGTATTATGGCCAAAACGTTGATAGCCGGTCCGGAGTATAGAAAAGCTGTGGCAGGTCCGATGCCGGCCCCGGTTTTGTAGATGCTGGCAAAAAGGGGCAACACCGTACAGGAACAGACAGCCAGAATGGCCCCGGAGACAGAAGCCACCGAATAGGAAATTATTTTGTTGGCTTCTGCACCGAAGTATTTAATTATAGCCTGCTGGGAGAGAAAAGAGGCTATAGCGCCCGCCACGAAAAAAGCCGGAATCAAGCAGAAAAGAACGTGTTCGCGGGCATAATACTGCAGCATCAGAAAGGCTTCATTGACAGCCTCCTGAATGGCACCGCTGTCGAAGGGGATGAAATAAACAGCGGCAAATATAGCTGTAAAGAGAAAAATTTTGCGTCGTCGACTCAAAATTACACCTCCAGCCGCCGGGCAAAAAAACTCAAAATGTGAATCTATAGAAATTTCTTTAAAATTTTTTCAGCTCAAATTGAGTTTATCTTTTTTATCGAGATATTTTCCCCGGAGTACCTGGTCAAGACAGTCGAAAAATTTTGCTATACACGGGACTTCCAGCGAATAGTAGTTTTTCAATCCGCTTTTTTCCCGCTTGACCACGCCGGCCTGCAGCAGGATTTTAAGATGTTTGGAAGTGGTCGACTGACTGGCTTCCAGACGGTCGGTAAAATCCTGAACGCAGAGCTTTTCTTCTTTGGCCAGCAGATCCACAATTTTTAATCTGGTGGGATGAGAGAGAGCTTTGGCCACCTCCGCTCTGGCTTCATAAAGCTTTTTATCTCCGATTGTTCTCACCCTCCTTTTATATTGCCCTTTTAAATACAAAAAATCAGATCTTCATCGGCATTTAACGCCATTATTTTGATCCCGGCACAGCGAAATTTCGCCCTGTCATCATTATATTACAATATTAGAATATAGCTGTCAAGCTGAATGGGAACAGGAAATAGGAAAAATATGTTTGACAGCGCCCGGCAGCTGTATTATTATATGAGTAGATGCAAATATCAACATATCTTTTGAAATAAGTGAAATAAGCATTTATTAATTCTTCTCATATTCATAATATCATTTAACAGGAGCTGATATTTATGCAGGAAGAACACAAACTCGGCTTTTTTGAGAGATATTTAACCGTGTGGGTGGGCCTCTGCATAGCCGGCGGCCTGCTGCTGGGCCAGCTTTTTCCCGGCCTGACTGCAGCTTTCGAAGCTGCCGAAATAGCCGGTTATCCCGTGCCGGTAGCGGTGGCACTTTTTCTGATGATCTATCCGATTATGGTACAGACTGACTTCAAAAAAATTCTTCAGGCAGGAAAATCCACCAAACCCATCGCCACCACGCTCGTACTTAACTGGGCTGTTAAACCTTTCACCATGGCTTTTGTGGCCTGGCTATTTATGAGAGTTGTCTGGTCGCCTTTTGTAGGCCATGAGCTGGGAAGTGAGCTGATGGCGGGCATGATCCTTCTGGGCATAGCTCCCTGTACGGCTATGGTCTTAGTCTGGGGATATCTTTCCCGGGGCAATATGGGTCATGTGGTGGTCATGGTGGCTATAAATTCTCTCTCCATGGTTTTTCTATACGGACCGCTGGCGGTTCTGCTGCTGCCGGTGGCTGATGTTCCCGTGCCTTTCGGCAGAGTTGCTTTTGGAGTGCTGACCTATGTTGGGCTGCCGCTTATTGCCGGTCACTTCACCCGCAAAAAACTGCTGGAAAAGCAGGGGAGAGAAAGATTCGAAGAGTTTACGAGCAAACTCCATTACCTCTCGACTGCAGCCCTTTTATTTACCATAGTTATGATAGTTTCCCCCCAGTCAAATCTTGTTCTTTCCAATCCCATGCTGGTGCTGATGGTGCTTGTGCCTCTGACAATCCAGGTGCTTACCATATTCGGCATCGGCTATTTTGCCTCGCGCAAACTCGGGCTGACCTATGATGATGCCGCTCCCACCGCTCAGATAGCAGCCAGCAATCACTTTGAGGTAGCCATAGCGATGGCCATAACGCTTTTCGGCATAGATTCCGGAGCCACCCTGGCCGCGGTGACCGGGATGCTGATAGAGGTTCCCCTGATGCTGATACTGGTTCAATTCTGTCTTAAAACGCAGCACTGGTTTTCTCAAGTTCAGGGTGAACGCGTAAAAGAAAGTTGATCTGTTGAAAAGCAAATAGCTAAAAGACGATAAGCAGATTTTATTCTTGATTAATTTGAGTTAAACAATAATCTTTGTTATATTTATTACGAGAAAAGTTAAAAAAATAACTTAATTAACCTGGAGGGAATCTTATGAGCCAGAATGATAGGTCAGGAATTTCGAGGCGAGAATTTTTGAAGATTATGGGCTCGACCGGTGCTGCTCTCGGTTTGGGTCTGTCAGCAATCTCCAGCAACAAATTGCTGGCCGAGGAAGACCCCTATGAAGTGCTGCCCGAAGGAGAACATAAGAGCGGAGAGTGGGTTCCTACCGGCTGTGCTGGCTGCACTTCCTGGTGTTCACTGGAGGCTAATGTCGTCGACGGCCGGGTTGTTAAAGTAAGAGGTAACAGCCGCTCTAAAGTCAATGGGGAGAGCAGCTGTCCCCGCTCACATATGAGTTTACAGCAGGTATATGATCCGGACAGAATTAAAAGGCCCATGAAGAGGACCAATCCGGAAAAAGGTAGGGATGAAGATCCGGAATTTGTCCCCATATCCTGGGAAGAGGCATTTGACGAGATAGCGGATAAAATCATAGAGTTGAGAGAAAATGGAGAATCTCACAAATTCGTCCTCTGGCGCGGGCGTTATACCCGTTTGAGAGATATTCTTTATGGTATTCTGCCCGAGTTTGTCGGCTCGCCCAACAAAATTTCCCACAGCGCAATCTGTGCCGAAGCAGAAAAGTTCGGCCCCTATTATACGGAAGGATACTGGGATTACCGGGATTATGATCTCAAGAACAGCGATTATATTCTGGTATGGGGAACTGATCCTATCCAATCCAATCGCCAGGTTTCGCTCTATTCTCGCGAATGGGGCAATATACTGGAAGGTGCGAAAGTGGCCACCGTAGATCCGCGATTTTCCCGCACAGCTGCCAAATCGAACGAATGGATGCCGGTAGAGCCCGGAGAAGATGGCGCCCTGGCTCTGGCCATGGCCCACGTCATATTGACAGAAGGCCTCTGGCATAAGGGATTTGTAGGAGATTTTGTCGATGGAGAAAATAAATTCCAGGTCGGAGAAGAGGTCGAGGAAGAGGGCTTTGAAGAAAATTATACCCATGGTCTGGTCAAATGGTGGAATGAAGAGGTAAAGGACAGAACACCTGCCTGGGCGGCAGAAAAGACCGGCATACCCGAAGAGCAGATTGTAAAAGTGGCGACCGAATTCGGCGAAGCAGCTCCCCGGGCCTGTGTATTCATGGGCGGCGGTGGAGTCATGCAGGTTCGCGGCGGCTATAATGCTATGGCCATCCACGGTTTGAACGGTCTGGTAGGCTCGGTAGATAACAAAGGTGGAGCAGTACGAGGATCAAGCGTTCCCAACCAGAGCTTTCCCGACCACAGTGAATTTCTCGATGATATTGCCCGGGAAGGTCTGGAACATGAAATGATCGATCGCCGCGGCCGACTGGAATTCCCCGCCTTAAAAGAAGGTAAAAGCGGCGGCGGAGTGGTGACCAATCTCTCTGCCGATTCCATAATTGAAGAAGACCCCTACGAAATCAAGATGGGGATCGGTTACTGGAATAATTTCAACTTTGCTGCTCCCGAGACCGAGCGCTGGGATGAAGCTATGTCCAGATTAGATTTTTATGTGCACCTGGTAACACATCAATCGGAGATGACTCAGTATGCCGACATAGTGATACCTTCCACCCATCATATGTTCGAGCAGTGGGGAATGCTCTATCAAAAAGGTAATCTGCACACCCATATGTGGTTAAGCCGTCCCATGATCGAAAGATACTGGGATCTTTATGAGCCGGAAGCGGAATTCTCCTGGCTGCTGGCAGAAAAACTGGCCGAAAAGGGTTACAGCAACATGCTCGATTATTTCAAGACTATAGTCGATCCGGAGACCGGTGAGGAGCCAGAAAATTACAGGGAATTCGCCAAATACGCCACCAAGCATTACATGCAGCCTGTCTGGGATCCGGAAATGGAAAGCCATGGAGATCAGTTTGATGGCTGGGAGGATTTCAAGGAAGCAGGCGTCTGGAACTCAGATGAGTTCGAATTTAAGCAGTACTGGGGCGATTTCACCAACAGCACCGGAGACTTTGAATTTTACAGCGAGACTCTAAAAGAAGCCTTAAAAGAACACGCGGAAAAACATGATGTCAGCGTAGAGGAGGTCCTGGAAGCCTGTAAATACGAGGCTGAAGGAGAACTGGCCTACTTGCCTCATTATGAAGAGCCATATACTGTAGGCGATGATGAGGAATATCCCCTGCAGCTGGTCGATTCTAAGTCAGCTCTCAACCGCGAGGGCAGATCGGCAAACGCTAACTGGTATTATGATCTGAAGAACATAGACCCCGGTGATTCCACAGAGGCTGATGTGATTAAAATTCATCCTCAGGACGCCGAGGAACTCGGACTTGAAGATGGCGAAGAAGTTGTGGTCAAATCACCGGCTGGCGAGATAACCTGTCAGCTCAAAGTATGGGAAGCCGTCAAACCCGGTACTGCCTGCAAAACCTTCGGCATGGGTCACTGGGCTTACGGCAGAGTAGCAGCCGAAGACTTTGAAGAAGGCGAACCCCGCGGCGGCAACAACAATGAAATTATACCGGCTGAATACGAAAGATTGAGCGGCAGCACTTCTTTCTACAGCCACATAAAAATCGATATTGAAAAGGCTTAAGGGAGGAATAGATAATGGCTAATTATGTGATGGTAGTTGATCTGCACGATTGTACGGGCTGCGGTGGCTGTATGATTGCCTGTAAAAATGAAAACAACGTTCAGGAAGGCACTTACTGGTGCAGCAATGAAATCGAAGTAAAAGGGGAATTCCCCGATATAGAATACAATTACAAACCCACATTCTGCAATCACTGCGATAATGCTCCCTGTGTGGAGGCCTGTCCGGTCGATCCCAAAGCTGTTTTCAAGGATCCCCGGACGAACTTGACCCTGATGGATGCTGATCGCTGTATAGGCTGCCGCAATTGTGAGGAGCACTGTCCCTATGATGTCATTAGCTATAATGCCGAGGAAGCTCATCCCTTCTGGCGCGATGAAAAAGGACAGGAGATGGTAGAAACCGTGGGCGGGAACGTCATACCCTATTATAATCCCAATAGAGCCCGCACCTGGGATGGAATTAGAAGGCAGGATGTGGTGGAAAAATGTTCCTTCTGTGACCACAGGCTGGCTGAAGGCCTCAACCCCTATTGTGTGGAATCCTGTCCTGCCGGGGCACTGAACTTTGGTGATTTAGATGATACCGGCAGTGAGGTTTACCAGCTGCTGGAAGAATACGAAGCTATCAGATTAAAAGAAGACCTGGGCACAGAACCCAGAGTTTATTATATCAGGGAGTTCAGCAAACTGGAACAGTAATAGAGGTGAAATAAGCCAATGAATACAGAAGAAGAAGAAGTAAAAGCACGCCGCAATATCTATCATGCTTTGAGCGCTGGATTTTACATTCCCGAAAAAGACAATTTATCCTCTGAATATGCAGAGGAATTTTCAAAAAACTTCCAGGCTCTGGATGCCCGGGCAGAAGCTCAGGAATACGTTGAAGGGCTCGCTGAGGCTATTGCCGCTTACGATGATCTGGAAGAATTGATGATAGAATACAGCAAGCTTTTTCTGGGGCCAGATAAGCTTCTGGCCCCTCCTTATGGTTCTTATTATATGGATGATAAGGTTACCATGGGGGAGAGCACCCGGGAAGTGATGGATATATATGAAAAATTGGAGCTGGAATTATCCGATTCATTTAAGGATCTGCCCGATCATATTGCTCTGGAGCTCAATTTCCTGGCCTACCTTACAGAACAGCAGCTGCTTCTGTCAGAGGAACATGATTCAGAAGATAGCGGGGAAAATGTTCTGAAATGGCAGAAATATTTTCTGGAAAATTATCTGGTTCCCTGGTATGAGTCTTTTGTCGATAGGATCAAAGATAACTTCGATTCTGAGTATTACGATAGACTGGCAGATTTACTCGCTTATTTTTTGGCCAGAGAATGTGAGTATCTGGCCCGCATCACCTGATAATCATGCTGGGCAAATACATTTTTAAATTCTAATTCTCTTTGAAAAGGGGGGTAATATAATGTTTGGACTGGGAGCTCCTGAATTGATTATAATTCTGGGAATTATCCTGATAATATTTGGTCCCAGCAGAGTACCGGAGATGGGAAGAGCTATAGGTTCCGGTATAAGAGAGCTTAAAAATGCCAGCAAAGAGGTGGAGGAAGTTTCCGTAATAGACGAAGATGAAGAGAATTAAAAAATAAGGTGCTTCTCCAAAACCGCTGGTGAAATTTACGACATATTCTATTAAAGCGATAACTGCTCACCTTTTATTATAGGAAGCTATGAGACGAAGTGATACTCGAAATTTTTCGAAGCCTGAGCCAGTTAAACTTAAGCGGAGGAAAAATTTCATTGTGAGCGGAGCCTATAACTGATGTGGAGAAGAACCAAAAATAATAAAAGCCGGTTTGAAGAACTCTGGCCTGCCAGCGAAAAAAGCTAACAGAAAAAGAGGCCTTCAAACCGGCGGATTTATCCGTCATTAAGTGTTATTCAGATTCCAGTTTAAATTCGTTGACCAGCTCATTCAGCTGTCGAGCCATGCTTTCCAGCTCATCAGAAGAAGCAGCTACTTCTTCCACCGAGGCACTTTGCTCCTCGGCCAGAGCAGAAACTTCTTCTGTGCTGGCGGCATTATCCTCCATGGAACTGACAATTTCATCGATCGACTGATTGATCAGCTGTATTCTCTCCTCCAGTTCCGAGGCAAACTCCTTTATTCCCCGGACCTGTTCTCTGGTAGCCTCTGAAGAATCGACGATTTCCTCGAGTGAATCGCCGGCTTCGGTAATTTCACCGGCAGCCTCCGAAGATTCTTCGGCCAGCTCTCTAATTTCTTCCGCGACTACAGAAAAGCCCCGTCCGGCTTCCCCGGCTCTGGCCGCTTCAATGGCAGCATTCAGGGCCAGCAGATTGGTCTGGCTGGCTATTCCCTCGATCATCTTCACCATATCTCCTATCTGCTCAGATCTTTTCCCCAGTTTTTCGATAGCGTCGGTGGCGAAATTCACCGTTTCATTCACCGTATCAAGCTGATCGATAGCCTCATCTATGGCTTCGTAACCGTGATTGGCTATATCTACTGAATTTTCCGCTTTATGCTACAAAAAAAATAAAGCCGGGAATAACCGGGAAGGAAAATAATCACATATCTTGAATTAATAAAACAGGGGAAAACAAAAATCAAATATCGGCGCAATCAGGTGCCTCCGGTATAGCCGGGGGAGAATAGGGAATCAGGTGAGAAGCCTGAACGGGCCCGCCACTGTAACTGGTCAGCCCGGATTTTTATCTGCCACTCGTCGCCTATGATTTTGCACAGCCGACAAAGGCGCTGGGAAGGTTAAATCCGGTAAAGGCCAGAAGTCAGGAGACCTGCCTGGTTGTTGAGCCTGCAGTTCCCCTATGGCAGGGAATGTAGGTGAAGTGAAGCTAATACAGGACCGGAGAATCTCTCATATCTCTTATCAGCGCATTTTAACCGTCATCTTTTATCGGATCTGTATAGCTTATCGAAACTGTATAGTTCACTCACCTAAACCGCTCAACCTGTCAGGGTTGGGTTTTTTATTTTGCTATAAATAAGAATAACAAAAAACGAGCAAAATAATAAAGGAGGCTATTGCTAAAAGTGACCATCTCAAAAGCTTTTTTTAATAATTCCAGCCTCGATTTTATGAAGAATTTTCTGCTGATCTCACTCACAGCGGTGTTCATTCTGACTGCTGGAGCCTTTCTCAATCCGCAGTCCGCCCAGGTTTCCGGTGCGATTCTGGAGATAGAGGATAGGAAAGGGCGAATTGTCGAAGTTCCTCATGAGCCTGAAGAGGTCATAGCCGTCGGTTCCGGTGCCCCGCGCAATGTCCTCTATTTTACCGGGGTTGAAAATATAACTGCGGTCGAAGAAGGGGAAGTCGGCTCGGATGATGAGCTTTACCGGGATTATCAGCTGGCCTATGAAGAGCTGAGAGAGAAGCCTCAGATAGGCCCCACTCACGGCGGCGATTCTGAGCTCATTGCCCGTCAGGATCCTGATTTGATTATTCATTCGGGAGATGTTCAGGATGCTGAAGATTTACAGACCAGGACGGAAATACCGGTGGTTTATCTGGATTTTGGCGATCTGCACAAATATCGGGATGTGCTCTTCGACGACTGGCGTATCCTGGGAGAAATATTCGGCGAGGAGGATAGAGCCGAAGAACTGATAGATTTTACCGAGGAGATTATATCCGACCTGGAAAGCAGAGGCCAAAAGATGCCGGAAGAGGAAAGGCCGGAAGTCTTTATCGGAGGTATGAGTCACAGGGGAGCTCATGGTTTAACCTCGGTCCGGGTGCCCTTTCCCCCTCTGGAATTTTTAGATGCCGATCATGTCGCGGAAAGAGAGCTGGATTTTGACACCGTCACCCAGGCCAATGTGGATAGAGAACAGCTAATGCTCTGGGATCCTGAATATATTTTCATGGATTCCAGCAATTTAAATCTGGTTTACGAAGATATGGCCCGACATGATGAATTCGCCGCTCTTACGGCGGTACAGGAAGAGAGAACCCATACAATTCTGCCCTATTCCTCCTATCACCGCCAGTTCAGCAATATTCTGGCCAGTGGTTACTATATAGGGAGTGTCATATATCCGGAAGCTTTTGAAGATGTAGATCCTGTCGCCCGGGCGGAAGAAATTATGGAAGTATTTCTGGGCGAACCGGTTTTCGAAGAACAGCAGGAATTTTTTCCCTCCTTTGAACAGATAAATCTGTTGCAAGAATAGATTCGTCAATATTAGCAAATATTAGGGCGTATAAGGGCGGGAAAATTTATTGTAAATTTCGAAGGGGGATTGTCTTTTGGAGGAAGTTAAAAATCGCATTTTGCAGGATTATCGATCACATCAGTACAAGAAATTCATTTTTGGCATCGCATCTCTTATCATCCTGGCTTTTCTGGTTATTTTAGCCGTATCCGTGGGATCAACCACAATTCCGCCCCGGGAGGTGATAGCGGTTTTGCTGGGGGCGGAAACCTCGGGACCTGTCAGAGTCATAATCTGGAACATAAGGATACCTCAGGTGATAGCCGCCATCGTTGCCGGGGCCGGCCTCTCCGTATCGGGCACCATAATGCAGACTATATTGAAAAACCCTCTGGGCTCACCCTTCACCCTCGGTGTATCCCAGGCAGCTGGCTTTGGAGCAGCCTTTTCCATCGTCATTCTGGGAGTGGGGCAGGTTCACAGCGGCACGGATGGAGATATTATTCTGAATAATCCTTATATAACAACCATCTCGGCCTTCGGCTGGGCGCTTGTTTCGACCCTTATCATTCTTGCCCTGGTTCGTTACAGAGGGGCTGCAGCCGAAACCCTTATATTGACCGGAGTTGCTCTGGGTTCTCTATTCGGGGCCGGCACCACGGCTATCCAGTATTTTGCCGACGATGTCGAGGTGGCCTCTATCGTTTTCTGGACATTTGGAGACGTGGGACGGGCTACCTGGTCCGATCTGGGCCTGATCATTGCCGTGTTGCTGCCCTGTCTGATCTATTTTGTCAGCAAAGGCTGGGATTATAATGTGATGAGCTCGGGCGATGAATCCGCCGAAGCTTTAGGGGTTGACGTGGAGAGGTTGAGAATTATCGGAATGCTGCTTTCGTCCCTTCTGGCAGCGGTTATAGTCTCTTTTGTGGGAATTATCGGTTTTGTGGGATTGGTGGCGCCTCATATGGTCAGGAAATTAATAGGCACCGACGATAGATATCTCATTCCTTTCTCAGCGCTAGCCGGTGCAATTCTGCTGCTGGCCTCCGATACTGCCGCCCGAACGCTACTATCTCCCATAGTATTGCCCGTTGGAGTGGTCACCTCATTTCTCGGGGCACCCCTGTTTATCTATCTTGTTATGAGGGGGAAAGAATACATATGGAGTTAAAGATAGATTCTATAGATTTCAGCTACGATGAAACTCTGGTGCTTGAGGATGTAAGCTTTGAGCTCAAGGCAGGTGAAATTTTAAGCATAATCGGCCCCAACGGTTCGGGGAAAAGCACTCTTATCAAGTGCATAAACCGGATTCTTGACCCTCAACAGGGCTCGCTTATTTTTAATGGCAGAGATTTGCTCAATCTGACCAGAGAGGATCTGGCCCGACACCTGGGTTATGTTCCACAGAATGAGAGCAGAAACTTTCCCGTCACCGTCTTCGATGCTATCATGATGGGCCGCAAACCTTACATATCCTGGAAGCCCCGCGAAAAAGATATGGAGATAGTTTCGGAGATTATTGAAAAACTGCAGCTGGAGGATCTCTGCCTGCGGGATGTGAAAAAACTGAGCGGAGGTCAGCGCCAGAAGGTTCTTTTTGGGAGAGCTTTAGCCCAGGAACCGGATATTCTTCTTCTCGATGAACCGACCAGTGATCTGGATCTTCGCCATCAGCTGGAGGTGCTGGAGTTGATCCGCCAGGAGACCGGCCGGGGGATAGCGGCGGTCACGGCAATCCATGATCTGAGTCTCGCCTCTCGTTACAGCGATAAGTTTTTAATGCTCTCGGAAGGCCGTGTTTATGCTGCTGGCGGCCGGGAGGTTCTTTCACCTGAAAATCTTCAGGAAGTTTACGGGGTAGAGGTGGCTGTGCTCGAACATCGGGGGGAGAAAATAATTGTTCCGGAAAGTCCTATCGCCTGACTTAATCGAACTGCCGAACACTCAACTGCGGCCATTATACTACAAGGATTGTGATTTTATTGTCAATTCATTATAAATACATATCCATCTGGAAAGAGGCTTTCAGGCTGATAACGATTATTTCGGCCCGCTGTCTGCAGGGGACCGGCGATACCCGCACACCTTTTTATGGGCTGGTTATAAGTCAAACGCTTTTTAAACTCGGTCTGAGCTATCTGCTGTCGGTACCGCTGGAGCTGGGGATTATGGGAATTTTTGTGGGGCTGGTTGTGGATTACGGTTTTCAGGCCCTGTGGGTAGGCAGGCAATTTCTCACCGACAGCTGGGTTGAAGAAGCAGAAGAGCTGATTGCCGAGCGCCGCAGCTCGTGAGCAGCTAATATGAAGAAGATATTTCACGCTGATTATACAGTATATACTGGATATATCGGAAATTTAACCAGCTATTTCGGTGAAGAACCATAATTTGGTTCTTCTCCACCATGGAAGCTATGAGGCTCCGCTCACGATGAAATTTTTCCCTCTGCTTAAGTTTAGTTTTCGGCCCAAAAATAGTGCTTCCT
>CAYTDP010000067.1:0-12441 GCA_964436625.1 uncultured Halanaerobiaceae bacterium
CTGAGACTACAAAATAAATATCTCTATCTGTTTGATTTGTCTGAAACAGTGCAAATTAGATAGTTCAAGGAATCATTTATTATCCCTGCAAGAAAAATCAAGTTTTTGTAATTGTCACTATATATTAATTTATACAAACTCAGGAGATATTCCTCCCTTCATGCATACAAATCAAAAGCTTCATATGTTCAGGTAATATAATGACTATATTTACGTCATTTTCCATAGTTTTATATTTCGTAGATTTTTGAAAAATACTCGTAAAGCCCATTAATCAATTGTATTTTATCTTCATTTTTTACTGCTTTTCTGACGCATCTAAAATTTCTATTGCCTCCATATCAAAATACCGAATCTGGTATATCCACTCCAGCAGCAATATAAACTGCCCCCCGCCACGCCTGGTGATCAATATCCCACTTAATTCTTCTCCCAAAAATTATGCTTCTTTATATCCCTTCCAACAACCAGATTTTATCAAATCATCTTCAGCATAGTCATCGGAGTTATAAATGTACACCCAGGCTTCCTTTTTCGCTCCGTTCTCAGGCATTAATACCTGTTTTTTCTCGCGTTTAAAAAGATCAGGACAACCTTCCAGTCTATCGAGTTTATTTAGAACCTCTTTCTTAAAATCTTCATCAATAACCAGCAGTTCGCCTTTTACCTCCCCGTCACCTTCGATAAGGCCGGGAAACCCACCCACAGCATAGAGTTTTCCTTCAACTCCGGCCTCATGTATCTCATCTATATATTCAGCTATTATTTGGTGATTGGGAAAGCCCTGCATTAATGTTCCATAGACAAAAACATTCATAGAATACACCTCACTAATTTTTAACTGTCCGGCGAAAATCATATAATCTCTGAAAAGTCTGTAACTCACACAATTATACCCAGCAGGAAAAGGGTGCTGAGCCCCAGATAAATGGTAACGCCGGTTATATCGGTGATGGTGGTCAAAAATGGCCCGGTCATCATCGCAGGATCCTTGCCCAGTTTCTTGATGAGAAAGGGCAGAGTTCCCCCCACAATTCCGGCCACAAGCACGTTGGTTGCCAGCGCCACACCTGCCACTATGCCCAAAAGCGGAATGCCCTCCAGAAAATAAGCCAGCAGGGCGAAAATAGTCCCCAGTGCCAGGCCATTGAATATGCCCACGGCCACCTCTTTGCGCAGGGCCTGCCAGATATTACCCAGGTGAACTTCTCCCAGAGCTATGCTGCGGATCGATACGGAAAGCGCCTGAATGCCGACATTGCCTCCCATATCGGTAATCATGGGCAGAAAAGCTGCAAGAATCGCTATCTGAGCTATCGTCTCCTCGAAGCTGCTGATAACGGCCACCGCGCCCAGATTCAAAAAGACATTGCCCGCCATCCAGGGCAGGCGCATTTTTATAGCTTCCCGGGGCCTGGTAAAGAAGCTTTCCTCACCGGTGGTACCAGAAATAGAAACAAAATCATCGGCCAGATCGGCGGAAAGCTCATCGATGGCGGTGTCGAGCGTCAAAACCCCCTGCAGCTGATCATCTGAGTTGACCACCGGCAGCAGGTTAAATCGTCGATACTTCATTGTGCGGGCAGCTTCTTCCACCGGCTCATCCGTGCGAGCAACATGCAGTCGGGTCTCCATTATACTCTCCACAGTCTCACCGCGATCGGCAAAGCTTAATTCCTGGGCTGAAATCACTCCCAGCAGCCTGGCGTTCTCGTCAGTCACGTAAATATAGTTGGTGTTTTTGATCTGGCTGCGGGCTTTCTTCAATTCCGCAATGGCTTCTTCCACTTTAGCATCGGCTCTCACGGATATGTATTCGGTCTCCATATGGCCGCCGGCGCTTTCGGGGTCGTATTCCACCAGCTCATCCACTTCTTTTCTTCTGGATGAGGGTATTTTGTCCACAAGCTCGTCCCTCTCCTCCGGGCTAAAGTGCTCCAGAATATCAGCCAGTTCATCGCTGTCCAGATTGGAGGCCAGCTTTTTCTTCTCCGCACCTGACAGATCTTTCCAGGTTTCGATGGTTATTTCTTCGGGAAGCCAGGCCACTATCTGCGCCGTCTTACTCCAGCCCAGCTCGCGGAAGAGAGGAGCGATTTTCTCGTGAGGAAGGTTGATGATCACATCGCGTATCCGCCGGCTGGAAAGATGCCGGGATATCTCGGCGGCGGTGCTGAAATCTCCCTCCTGAATCTTTTCTTCAAAACGGGCTATTCTATCCTCCAGCTCCATACTGTCATAAAGTTTTTTATTTTCACTTTTCAACTTTATCAACGCCTCCTGATATATGAATATTTGTTATTTTTAAAAACTAATTCTGTAAAGGCAGATAATAGTTTGATATAATATGACTAAATGGTATGTATCGAAAGAAAGGTGAGTGCTATAAATGGGCGTATTTATCTGGCTGGCTATTCTTTTATGCGTATCCCAGTCTGCCACCCTTTCCGGTCTCAATCTGGCTTATTTCAACGTGAGCAAACTGAGACTGGAAATGGAGATAGAACAGGGCAGCCGCAAAGCTGAAAAGGTGCTGGAGTTAAGAAAGGATGCCAACTTTCTGCTGGTGACAATCCTCTGGGCCAACGTTTCGGTCAATGTGCTGCTGCCGCTTTTAACCGGCTCGGTGCTCAGCGGTATTATGGCATTTTTCTTCTCCACAGTCGTCATAACTATAGTGGGTGAGATAATTCCCCAGAGCTATTTTTCCCGCCATGCTGTGGAGGTCGGGGCAAAATTTGCTCCGCTGCTCAGGTTCTATCAAATTTTGCTCTATCCAGCAGCAAAGCCGACAGCGCTGGTGCTGGACAGATGGCTGGGCCGCGAGGCCATCTCCTATTTCCGCGAGGATGACATCAAGGAGATGATAAATCTGCACATGGAGGCTGAGGATACCGAGATTGAAAAGGTTGAGGGCCAGGGAGTTATCAACCTGCTCACTCTCGATGATCTTCCCGCCGCAGCCGAGGGAGAAATCCTGCATCCTGACAGCATCATCGAGATGAAATTCAACCGCGGCATGCCCCAATTCCCTGATATTGAACCGCGAGGAGAGGATCCCTTCCTGCAGCAGCTGCACAGTTCCGAACGCAAGTGGGCGGTTTTAGTCGATGAAGATCAGCAGGAGCCCAGACTGGCGGTCAACGTCGATAAATTCATCCGCGAGGCGCTCTTTCAGCCGGAATACTTCCGCCCTCATCATCACTGCCACAACCCCATCCTGGTGAGAGACGACTGCACCACGCTGGGAGAAATCATTCCGGAGTTTCAGGTAAATCCCCAGCACAGCGAGGACGATGTTGTCGACAGAGATATAATCCTGGTCTGGGGCGATGAAAAGAAAGTAATAACGGGAGCTGATCTTCTGGGCAGACTGCTCCGGGGCATCGTCAAGAATTATGAGATTCCCCAGCAGGTATGAGGGAGAAATTTCCTCCCCGAAAAACCTCGGCTAAAATATACGAGCTAATATCAAATAAACCATTTGTCCTCATAGGAAAGAGAAAATGACCGGTTGACAAAGCTCACTATCTCTCCCCTGCTGCCTTCTTCTATTTCTCCCCGTTTCATGGCTTCTCTTATCTCCGCCATGAATTCACTGTGATCTTCTGCCTCCTGCAGCTCTCCCTCTTGAAATATCAGCTCTTTTACGGTCTCGAAGGCATAAGGGCTCTGATAACCCATGTGAATATATAAGCTGTCGATAAAATCGGTGCTGATGATAATACCACCGCTGTACTCGATGGGATAGTCAACTCCTCTGTAAACCAGACAGCCTTCTTTTCCGTCCTCCTCTGGCTCCACGCCCAGCCATTCCCCGGGCCTATCGAGTTGATTGATATGCAGCTCATCCAGGACCAGCTTATCCTCTGAATCAACCGCATAGAGGCAGATAAATCCCCGGTAACAGGCTGTATGAATCATTTCCGGTTCAAAGCCGTGATCTCCCGGGGAAAAAGGCCAGTTACATTCCACAGCAGTGAGCTGGTATTCAACTCCCTCAAATCTGACTCTTTCCGGCACCTGCGCGGTCATAATAACCCTCCTTAAATACTGCAGATTAAACCGATGCTGTTAATGAATGATTCTCCTATTGGTATCCTGCCATTGGCTGCCTCTGTTTAACTATTTCTCTCCCGCATAATTTTCAAGAAAAATAGCAGATCGGCTGTAGAGCTTTTTTCAGGCAGACTTTCTACCGCCCTATTTGCTCTGGCAGTATAACGTTCAACCCACTGCTCAATTTGATAAATAACACCTGCCTTCTCCATCATTTCTTTCAGTCGGCGAAAACTTTCCTCATCAATATTTTCCTGGATAATGATATCCCTGGCCTGTTTTCCATATTCATCATCCTCTAAAAGCAGCAGAACCGGCAGAGAAAAAACACCGTTGGCCAGATCTCTGCCCACCGATTTACCCATCTCCCCGGGATTGCCGACAAAATCCAGCAAATCGTCCTGAATTTGAAAGGCCATCCCCAGCTGAATGCCGAATCTATAAATAAATTTTAAGTTTTTCTTTTCCATTCCGCCTTCGTATCCGCCTGTATAGGTGGAAAAGCCAAAAAGTAAAGCTGTCTTTCTTCTAATCTGGCGCAGATAATCAAATAATGAAATGGCCAAATTATGACGACCTGCAAACTCTTTAATCTCTCCTTCACAGATTGCCTGTAACACTTTATCCAGCCGCAAAAATTTTTCCGGAGAAAGGTGCTTATGAAACATGTTATAGGCGCGGTTCAAAAGAAAATCTCCCACAAACAGGCCTCTCTCGAAGCCAAATTTTTGGCCGGTGGCAGTTACCCCTCTCCTTTTATAGGCTTTATCGATGATATCATCATGTACGAGGGTAGCCATATGAAGAATTTCTACTGCCGCTCCCAGAGGCAAAATACTCTCCCTGTTTTCAGAAGGTTCACCCAGTTCCCAGCTGGATATAAGGAGCAGAGGCCTGATTCTTTTGCCCCCAGCCTCTAGCAAATCTGCAATTGCCTCATTTACTGAGGGCCGGGAAGATCTCGTGGCCTTTTTAATTATATCATCAATTTTTTTAATCTCCTGCGAATATTTATCTTCAAAACGATCTCTCGCCCTTTGCAAACTATCACCCTCTCTTATGCTGTCAGATAACTTATGATCCAGATCAAATTGAAAAAAAACATAAGCATCGCTGTTTTCTCATCAAGGTGAGATTTTTCCGGGAGATTGCTTTTTACCGCATCCCGGCCTGCTTTAGCCAATCTGCCTGCGACAGGCAGTGTAATTAACTGCAGAAAAATTAAAGCCGATAAATCATCCCTCATATAATATAATCCTGCCAGAAAATACGGTGAAAAAAGAAAAATGAAGTAAATATAAATGCTTTTATGCAGTCCCAGCAGTCCCACCAGAGTTATTATACCTTCATCAGCCTCAATATCACGTATGTCATTAATCCAGAGTATGGCAACTGTTAAAATACTCATGGGCAAAGACAATCCCAGTCCATAAAGATAAAACTCGCCGCTGAGGCCATAATATACAGCCTGGGGAATTAACAAACCGATAAAAATAAAATTAGCTGGAAGCCCCAGGCCTCTATATTTCAAATTTAATGGGGGTGCAGTATAAAAATATCCCCCTGCCATTCCTAACGGTGCCAGGATAAATATACCCCACAATTCTGTGTAATAACCATATAAGCAGAGTCCTAAGAGGGATAGAATCATAAGAAATCTGCTAACTTTTATAGCCAGATCCGGGCTTATTCTTCCTTCAGCCAAAACTGTGCTGGGTTTATCCTGTTCAGCTGTATCTATTCCCTGCTTAACATCATAGTATTCATTGGTGATATTACTGGCGATATGAACCAGCAGAACTCCCATCAACAAAAATAGGAAGGGAAATAAGCTAAAGTGACCAAATTCATAAGCAAAAGCACCGCCCAGCAGAGCAGGCAAAATACCGCAGATGAGACCAAAAATGCGAATAACTTCGATCCAATCGGAAATACTGCCGGTTTTTTCCATATATATTTCCTCCTGGAATGAAAGATGTTGATGTATAATTCTTGAAATAGTATAAAATTTCCTGTTTAATTTCTTGAATAAAAATAAAAAATGCCAGCATAATTTCTATGCTGACATCCTGTATAGACCTGATATACTTAAATAGCATATCTAAAAACCTGACGCCGGATCAGATCGAAGCAAATTGAACAATCGCAAACTTTTATCCACCGATAAATTTCAACCTGGCCTTAAACCAGCCGAGGATATCCCGCATTTTGCCGAATCCGGAAAAGACAGAGGCTAAAATCATGACAAAAAGCACCAGACTTATGGGGCGTGTGAATATAGATAAAAACATTCTCATGAGGGAGGGTTGATAGGAAAAAGCTCTGCGGAAGCTCGGGTCCATAATATCCCCCAGCACCAGGGCCAGAACTATGGGGGCGATGGGATAATTTCCGGCCTTGAGGAAAAAGCCCAAAAGCCCAACCACCAGCATGGTGAGAACATCAAAGAGGCTGGAGTTGACTCCATAGGCACCGATGACGCAGAGCACCGTGACCAGCGGCAGCAGTATCTTTTTGGGCACGAGCACTATCCGTGAAAGCCGCGGCACGATGGTAATACCCAGTATTAACATGGAAATAGAACCGATAATACCCCCGGCTATTATAATATGAAAGAGCTCAGGAGATTCCGAAAATAGAAGCGGTCCGGGACGAAGTCCGTGCACCATAAAAGCGGCCAGGAAAACAGCGGTGACCGCATCTCCGGGAATACCCAGGGTTAACATGGGTACTAAGGCCCCGCCAACGCAGGCATTGTTGGCCGCCTCGCTGGCCACTATTCCCTCTTCTGCCCCCTCACCGAAGGGTGAGGAAGGGTTATCGGTCGATTTTTTGGCCTGATCGTAGGATATCAAAGCCGCTACCGGACCACCGCAGCCGGGAAGAGCCCCTATAAAAGTACCGATCACGGAGGATTTGATAGAAAGGGGCAGGTGTTTCATAACTCCTTTGAAACTCGGCTTTATATTGCCGGTCGATGTGGCGATCGAAGCATAGCTGCCGCGATAAATCTGGGTGAGAACTTCTGTGAAACCAAAAAGGCCGATTAGAGCGGGGATCAGACTCACCCCGGCCTGAAGCCCGGTAATGCCGAAGGTAAAGCGGGCTGTACCCATAATCGCATCACGGCCAATAGTGCTCAGGAAAAGTCCCAGGCCGGCGCTCATCAATCCTTTTACGTAATTATCAGAGGTCAGCGAGCCGACTGTGGTCAATCCGAAAAGTGAGATCAAAAAGTAATCCATGGGACTGAATTCCAGCGCCACCGCGGTCAGAGGTCGGGCAAATACTGTCAAAAGCAGTATTCCGATCAAACTGCCGACGAATGATTGGAAAGTAGCAATCCACAGGGCTTCAGCAGCCCTGCCTTTTTGAGCCATAGGATAACCGTCGAGTTTGGTGATAATGGCGGCAGGAGCTCCGGGAATGTTTATCAATATAGCCGCCACGGCGCCCGAGAAAACACCGGCTACATAAAGGCCCATGATCAGGGCTATGGCGTTTTCTATGCTCCAGGTATAGGTGACTGTAACCAGAATGGCGGTGGCCATGGTGACCGACAGGCCGGGAATCGAACCGACCAAAAGTCCGCCGAGCGCACCCAAAAATACCAGCAGTACCAGCGATGGAGTTATTTGAGAGATAATTTCATATATCAGCAAATATCATTCACCTCATGTCAGGGGAGTCTTATACCCAAACCAGTCTGAAAGATAAGATAATAAATCAGGGGGAAGGCGAGCGAGATAGCTATAACCCTCCATCTCTTTCTTTCACCAATATATAACATAAATAATGCCAGATATGCAGTGGTGGTGATAAGGAAACCGAGGAACGGCAGCAGCTGAACATAGATAAAAGTTAGTGCTGTTATAACCACCACATCTATTCCCTGTTTTATCGAGGAAGCCCCGCCCTTAAATTTGCCGGATTTCTCTGTCTTCTCCGCTAATTCGGGCCCTGTTATCTCTTCTTCATATTCATCTCCAGAGTTTTTACTTCCAGGATTATTTCGGACTTCAGCTCGATTATTCTTTATACCTCTAAAGATCAGGATCAGGGATAGAACCAGCATCAAAAAGCCAAAAAGAGCCGGAAAGAGGCCGGGGCTCATAAAATCCTGGCCGAACCCCCTCATCCGCGTCGAACTGATAAGGATAAAAATAGATAGGAACAAAAATATTAGTCCTTCTATGATCAATTTATTTTTGGCCAGTCGGCTTAAAATTTTTGCCCGGCCAGGCCTGTCGTTTGAGCTGTCGCTATTCATAACATTTCCTCCAAAAATTTTATGCTTTTTTAAAGCCAGGGAGGCGGGTTTGCCCCCCTGCCCCAGAACGTTCCAGTCATCATACCCAATTATTTTACTTCACTGGTGAATCACACTGCTTTTTACAAGAGCAGAAACTCTCACCTGATATTTAGATTCCTCTGGGGATATCAAATTCCTCAGGACTGCGCTCGGTCTCCCCGGCTTCATAAAGCAACCAGGCAACCACGGACTGCCAGTCCTGCCAGTATTCTAATACTTCGTCTCCGGTCAGATGATGCAGCCTCTGGAAATAATTATCTTCGGTGTACTCTATCCAGTCCTCTTCTTCTCCCGCCTGCACAGCAGCTTCTTTTAAAACGTCTATCTTTTCCTGAGAGGTACCTTCCTTGACCATCAAACAGTTGGGAAAATGCAGAGGCAGATATTCCTCCAGCTCGGGCAGAGCCTCTGTTAAAGGAGGTGCATCCACGCGGTCTGAAGGTTCATCGTCGAGAACGGCCAGAAGCCTCAGATCGCCCTCTTCTACATAATCCATCACTGTGGAAAGATTGGGCAGGGTGAAATCGACCCGGCCGGAGATCGTCTCTATCATGGCTTCATGGCCTCCGCCTGCCGGAGTTTTCGAGATTTCCAGACCGGCTTCTTCCAGCAGCAGACCGAGGATATGGCCGCTGGCTCCCGGTCCGGAATAGGACATGCTGATCTGACCCGGGTTCTCCCTGATATCTTCTATAAGTTCTTCTGCAGTTTCATAGGGAGAATCTGCCGGCACCACCAGGCCTCTTTCGGCCGATACGAGCATCATGATATGTTCAAAGTCTTCAAAACCGAGATCGCTAAGGCCCATTACCTGAAAGGTTCCTGGAGTTTCTGCCGAGAGCAGCACGGTGGACCCGTCAGCATCCTGATCATAGGTGTACTCAGTGCCGACCGCTCCGGAAGCTCCCGGTCTGTTCTCGATGACCAGCGAGGTATCGAGGTGTTTTTCAAAATGGGGAGCGAAGGCTCTGGCTGTAGTGTCCGTTATACCGCCTGCACTCCAGGGGACAACCAGTTCAATTTCGTCATCCGGATAATCTGCCTCCGCCTGCATCCCAAAAGCCATAACAAGTAAGCCGGCGATGAGAAGAACAGGGGCAATTTTCCAGATTGTTGATAAGTAACTTTTTTGAGATTTGGTCAATTTTATCCCTCCATTTAATTTTTTGCCGGAATCTGCCGGCATTTTTAAAGCTTATTTTAAAGATAAAAAGCAAATATAAAATACCAAAAAGCCGCCCCTGTCAGGACGACTGTTATAGCCGCGGTACCACCTGATTGGATCCCGCCGGATAAAAATATAAGGTATAAGGAATAATGATCCACTTCAGATCGGGATCCTCTCTTATAAACGCTGCACCTGTTACCGATAACGCCGGATTGCGGCCGGAGCCTACTTAAATTTTGTGAAATAAATGAATCAGGTTCAGTCCGGCAGCTCCAGGATGAAATTCAGTCTGCGGTCTGTGAATGCCCGGGAAAAGACGGGCAGCTTCTGGCTTAACCTCAACAGCAAAAAATCAACCGCAAACTTACTCTGTCCTTTCTCTGCTTTTACGGGGCATATTATATTTTGATGATGATAATGTTTTATATTGTTGACAGCATTATAGCAATTAGATGTTAAGAAGTCAAATGGTTAAAGTCGTGAGATATTCCGGATCCACTCTATCGGTCAGATATATTTCCACTTCAGCCCGGCCGCTTTCAGCAGTGCCGGCCCGATAAAAATTAACACCTTCATCCCGGGCTTTTTGAGCTTTGATTTTGAATATAACGGGATTGTCAGTTCTTCTTTCTGCAACTGTGCGGGCTTCTTCGAGTGTTTCAGTTAGATGTACATAATTGCGATTCATCGGCTTGAGTCCCTGCTGCAAAATCTCATCCTCAACCTCCGGTCTGCTGCCGTGAAAGAGAAATTGTGGAGGTTTTACGGCTTCGTAATCAGGATCGATCTCCTCTATGCTGTGACCGTAATTTGCTTTGATTCTTGTCTCCCCTGCCAGCAGGCTGAACCTTCCTTTCGGATCTTCTTCCACCAGCTCGATAATATCTTCCCGCCTCAGCCGGGGAAATTTACGGTGCAGCGACTTTATCAAAGGTTCTAATTCCACCGAACCGTCGGCAGCCAGCTGCAGTCCAAAGTCTTCGGGGTTGTGGCGAAGAATATAGGATACTGTTCTGGAAAGATTTTCTTTGTTCATAATTATTCTTCCTCTGGTTTTACATTATTTCCCGGGTTTAAAGAAATAGCTTCCAGCATTTTATCTCTATATTTGTCCTGCTTTTCGGGATTCACTTTTTCATCTTCAACAACATCTCGTGAAAAAGTAAGATTTGTCGCTTCGAGCTCCTCTTTTTCCAGAGAAGTATTCCCCTCCACGATAGTTTTTATTTTGTCCAAAAATACTTCCCTGCCTTCAGTGTCCGTGAGCGGAAGCAAAAATGCATAAACATTTTCTTCGAGAAAAAATACTCGATCTATATCTCTGATTTTTCCGGTTATATTGTCCTTTACCACCCTCAACTTCTGCTTTTCTATTTCCTGGGGTAGAATGATTTTCACAAAGCTAAAAGATAACCCCCCTCTAATAGCCCTGTTGAGCTCCATTGAAAGAGAAGTTTTAAGATTTTTTATTTCAGTTTCCCGAGAAAAAGACTCCTTTTCTGCAGTAGTTTCAGTTTCTTTACCAATTCGGGAGAGTATTTTATTTATTCTTGTCAGCATATCTTCTTTATCAAAAGGTTTAACCAAATAATCTTCAGCTCCCAAATTTATAGATTCTTTTACTATCTTTTTTTTCGTCTCCACGCTTACCATTATTACCTTTATGAAAGGATAGGTATTTTTAATATATTCTAGAACTTTAAGACCACTCTCATCTTTTAAGTATATGTCAAGTAAAACAAGGTCTATATTTTCCAGAGATATATCTTTTGAAAAAGTATCATTATAAACCACCTCTGCATTGGGAGCTTCAAAGACGTCAAAACCTTCTGCAGTTAATTCATTCTTTAGTTTGTATCTGATTATACCCGCATCGTCAACCACCAGAATATTAGGCATATAATCCCCCCTACACTCTTAGTTGAGCTATAAAATATGAACATTTACTCACTGTCTTTCCTCATCATCTCCACAAATGTTTCAGCCAGCTCCGGGTCAAACTGGCCGCCCGCACATCTTTTTATTTCCTGCAGCGCCTCTTCTTTACTCATAGCATCTTTATAAGGCCTGCCTGCAGTCATCACATCGTAGGCATCCACAATCGAGATTATCCTCGATAAAAGCGGGATCTCTTCTCTTATGAGCCCCTTCGGATAGCCTCCACCATCCCACTGCTCATGATGACATAAAATAGCTCTGGCAATAGGCCCAAATTCCTCGGTCGCTGAAGCGATATTATATCCTCTTTCAGGGTGTTCTTTGATTATCTCCCATTCTTCCTCCGTCAAATCTCCGGGTTTGTTCAATATATCCTTTGAAATCGTGGTTTTACCAATATCATGGAGTGAAGCCAGCAGAGATAAACTATTTATCTGCTCGTTTGATAATCCTACTTCTTCTCCCAGCCTGTGTGCAAGCTCGGTCATCCTCATGGCATGCTCCATGGTCTCCTGGCTTTTGGCCGAAAGGGCATTGAGCATGTTCTGTACCAGCTTGTTCTCGGCGCTGTAAGCTTTGGTCAGTTTATCCTTATACATTCTCCTGTCTGCTCTGGCCACGAAATCCTCGAACTTTTCTTCTGTATCATGTTTGGCAGCAACTCCCACACCCAGAGTGATGGGAATATCGCCGAATTCAGCTTTCTCACAGGCTTTTTCGATACGTGTGCATATTTTCAGGGCGATCTCTTTTTTAGTCTGAGGTAATAAAATCACAAATTCATCTCCGGCCCAGCGGGAAACTATATCTTCATCTCTGGTGCATGAACGCAGGATATCAGCCACTTTTATCAGAAGTTCATCGCCTTTTTTATGACCATAGGCATCGTTGACAATTTTTAAACCGTTCACATCACACATAATCAAACTGATGGGCAGCTGCCTTTCTGTATTAAGGCGTTCCA
>CAYTDP010000068.1:0-12102 GCA_964436625.1 uncultured Halanaerobiaceae bacterium
AAAAATTTAAACTGCAGATGACATTGCTTCCGCCCCGGTCTATGCCGGGGCTTTTCCCATGTGACTTTCCAGAATGTCAGCTTTTTCCGGTCAAATCTCTGATTCCGCCGGGAACGATGCTGTATTCAGCTTTAAAAGAATAGCAGGCGGTGAGCCCTCTGCGGCCGAGATCCTGCCAGAATTTTTCCCGATTCAGCTCGCCGGGCCGAAAAATCACTCCTGCGAATCTGCCGCTGTGAGCAATATTCACCCCCAGAGAACCACATTTTAAGGCCAGTTCGATCAGATCTGCCAGTCCGGGATAATCCAGCCGGTCCTGCCAGCTTTCAGCGCTCACCAGGGCGGCTCGACCCAAAAGTTCGGCTTTTTTATCTTTTAAAGCACTGTGCAAAAGCCAGAAGGCCCGGTCGATCTCCGGAGGAGTTTTTCGTCCCCGGCGGCCGGCTAAAGTATTGACGCTGCCGTGAAGGCCCAGGGCCAAAACCCTGAGCTCATCTTCGAGCATCCCCAGCCTCTGCCAGCCCGTGGCCCGGTTTTGTTCGAAGATGGTTATCTCCGGGAAGATAACGCTGTCGGTGGGCTCCACGGCCGTAAGGCGGCGGGCCAGCTCGCCCGGATAAAAGCGGCGGCCGCTCAGGGCGGCCAGCCCGGCGCTCATAAGAGCTAAATCGGCCGTGCTGCTGCCCATCCCGCGGCTGAGCGGAATGCGGCATATATGCAGGATGCTGAAGCGCCCGGGCAGGCCGGCGCTGCCTCTCAGGGTTAAATGCTGGCGGTAGAGTTTTTTTAGCTTGGCGGGCAGCGGGCCGGCTGCCGCCCTGAGCTTCCTCCCCGGCCCGGCAGAGGGCAAAAGCTGATAATAATGGAGCCGGGGGGGATCGCCGGCCGCGCCTGCATTTCTCATCGGCACGGGTTTTTGCGGCCGGTCGGCCGCCGCTCCGGCTTCATCCACCCCGGGAAGGTCGGCAAGGCGTCCGGGACAGAGGATCATCCGGTTGTATATGTCGACGGCATAGGAGGCCAGCTGTTCCCGCCCCCGATGAATTCCCTGACATATCTCGCCCAGGCTTGCCGGCATGGCCAGGTCTACCGGCTGCTCGGTCGATTCCAAAAAATCTCTGAGGTCCAGCTCAGAAGCAGGAATCATGAATTTTCTCCTCCGCTCTCAAGTTCATCCACAGCAGAGATGAGGGCGGAGATCAGTTTATCGTTGGCCTGGCGTGATTTTACCGCCACCCGAAAATAGCTTTCGTCCAGCCCGATAAAGCTGTCCGCCTCCCTGATCAAAATCCCCTGCTGACGCATTCTTTCGTTCAGCTTTTTCGCCGTGAACTGATCATGTCTGATTTTGAGCAGCAAAAAGTTGGCCCGGCCCGGGAATAGCTCAAAATGGGGGATCTGCTCCAGCCGGCTGCGGAGATATTCCTGTTCTTGGGCCAGCCAGCGGTGGGACCGCTTTTGAAATTCTCCCTGACTCTCCTGGTTGTAAATGATTCGGCCGGCCGCGCAGGCCAGGGCATTTACCGACCAGGTTATCTGATACCGGCGCATTCTGGCGGCCAGCCCCGGCGTGGTAAGAGCATAACCGAGCCTGAGTCCGGGCAGAGCATAAAATTTGGTGGCCGAGCGCAGCACCACCAGCCTGTCGTGCTCGGGCAGCCATTCTGCGAGCGTTTCTTCCTCATCTTCGGGCAGAAAATCCAGAAAGGATTCATCGGAGATGATCAGCTTGTCCCGGGGCAGCTCGCGGTCCAGCTTCTGGCGGGGAATGAGCTCGCCGGCGGGATTGTTCGGCCGACAGAGGAAGACGGCTTCGGTCCGGTTCAGCTTCCGGCACAGAGATTTTACTGGCAGCCGAAATCCCTCTTCAGGTTCACGCAGCACCCGTTCTATCCTGCCTTCGTTTATATCCAGCACATGAGCGTACTCCGAAAAAGTGGGCTCTGGAATCACAGCTGAACTCTCGGCTAAAAGTCGACCCACCAGATAGATGAGCTCGATAGCCCCGTTGCTGACCACCACTCCCTCCGGCTCGATATCGTGTCTTTCCGCCAGCATCTCTCTGAGCCGGCGGTACTCTCTGTCCGGATAGCGGGTGATCTGCTGCCAATCGGAGTTGAAAACTTTCTCCAGAGCCTGAGGAGGCCCCAGGGGATTTATATTGCTGCTGAAATCGATCAGCTCCCTGTCATATTTATAGATGTCACCGCCGTGCCTTATATTCATTATCGTTTTCCTCCTGATAGTCAGATTGCATTTTTCCTGCTCCCGGCAAGCTCTATCAGTTCAAAAACGGGGTGGCAGCCAAAAAACGACCGATAGAGCCCGCTGCCAGCACAAAGAGTATTTCTGTTATGTAAATGAGTTTTACCGCCCGCCGGAGCGCGGCCGGAGTACAGGGGCGGTTGCTTTCGCCCAGATAGGGTTTTTCCACCAGCTCGCCGAAATAATAATCGGGGCCGCCCAGCCTGACTTTAAGAGCTCCTGCCATAGCCGCCTCGGGATAACCCGCATTGGGACTGGAAGTCTTGCGGGCATCGCTGCGCAGGGTGGTGAGGCTTTTCTGGGCACTATAACCGGGCATGAGCGAGGCGACCACCAGCACAATGGCCGTCAGCCGGGCCGGCGGCCAGGAAGCCAGATCGTCGATTTTGGCCGCTGCCCGTCCCAGGTTTCGGTAGCGGCTGTTTTTGTAGCCCAGCATCGAATCGAGCGTATCTATGGCTTTGTAGAGCATGACACCGGTGGGGCCGAAAATCAGCCCGTAAAAAATAGGAGCTATGACGGCATCATTGAGATTTTCGGCTACTGTTTCGATTCCGGCCCTGCTCAGATCTTCCTCGTCCATCCGCTCAGCATCGCGGGTTATGAGCATATCGGCCCGCTCCCGGGCTTCCTCCAGACGGCCTTCGGCCAGGCTTTCCGCCAGCTTCCGGCCTTCCCGGGCTAATGATCCGGCGGCCAGGCCGGTATAATATATGTAAAGAGCGAAAAAGGCCCCCAGCAGCGGATGGAGAGCCAGGGTAATCCGCACATGAAAGTAGGTGAGTCCACCCGAAGCGATAAGGGTGGATGCTGTTATCAATAAACCGGCGGGAATGCTTCTTTCTAAAGGTCCTTCCTCCACCAGCTTTTTCTCAAGCCATTCAATCAGCCTGCCTATCATGACAACAGGATGAGTAAAAGGTTCGCGGTCGGCCAAAAACCAGTCCAGTATTACTGCTGCCAGAATCAATAAAAATCTGATGAGTAGGGGATGCAAAAAGCTCACCTGCCCTTAATTTCGCTGCCGATCTTCAGCCGGCGAGCGGAAAAATACTTTTTCTTCATCATATCATATCAGCGATAGCAAGTACAAAACTCAGAGGAGGAGTTACTGGGAGAACTGATTGACAGGGCCAAGACATTGTGTTATAATCAGTAACAGTTTCTGATAAGGAGACAATAAATAACACAACAGGAGGAAATTAAAATGGATTTCTACGATGATTTACAGGTTTATCTTTCCAATCTGGCGGTACTTAATTCCAAACTACACAATTTACACTGGAATGTTGTAGGCCCCAGATTTGTCCAGCTGCATGAATTCACGGAAGAAGTTTACGAAGAATTTTTCGTTTATTACGATGAAGTCGCTGAAATTCTCAAAATGAAAGGCGAAATGCCGCTGGTTAAACTGGAAGATTATGCAGATAAAGCTACTGTTGAAGAAATTGAAGCGCGCGAGTTTGATCATGATGAAGTGATTGAAATAGTGCTGGAAGATCTCAGGGAGATGAGATCACTGGCTGTAGAGATTCGGGAAAGAGCAGATGAGGCCGATGAATTTGATGTTGTGGGTGAGATGGAAGAACAGGTGGATTATTATAATTTGAAGATTTGGTTCCTGGAGAGCATGCTCGCGGGATAAACTGAAATAAAGAAGAGCACAATTCCTGCGCTGGAGATACCAGATAATATACGCAATTTCAATCTGCCCCCTGACGGGGGCTTTTTTTATTCCTCAAAAAATTTCCTTGTGAACGAAGCTTTATATCTTCCAGTCATTATTATCATTATAGTGATTTTATACAATATCTATCAACCGATAACAAGAAGAACCAAAGTGAAAATTATATCAAAGTTGATTTTATTTTCAAAATATCTTATACTTAAAACCGGAAAATATAAGAATATTTCCATTTTCAAACATAATTCACAGGCTTAAACCGCAAAATGAAGAGTATCAGAAGATAAGCCCGGTGATCTGAAACCTGCGTTTTCTGTTTATAAATGATCTTATCCGGTTTCTGATTCCGGGCTTATGTCTGCGTTTAAGTCAGCAGAGGAGGTGAGCTGCCGGGAAAACAATCGATCCAGAGTTGAGACATTAAGAGCATATGGAAAAGACTTATAATAATAAAAAATCACAATAATAATTAAAACAGGAGGGTTGGGATATGGCGGATGAAGAGAAGTTTCAGCTCGAACCGGAAGTTGATGAGGTGACAAGTATCGATTTTAGGCTGGGTTCTTTCGGATCAGCCATCCCCATGCTCTTTTTCATCGTCTGGGCTATTATTGCCAGTATGACCGAGGTTGTCACCACCAACGGCCTCTCGCTGGGAGCGGTGATCGGCCTTATCTTAGGGATGGTGCTCTGCAAACAGGACGGTCATACCTATGCTCAGGCTGTGATGGAAGGCTTTACCCAGACTATAGGTGCTGTGGCGATAGTAGCCTGGTTTTTTGCCGGTATGTTCTCGGAGGTACTTCAGGCCGGCGGTCTCGTAGAAGGATTAATCTGGCTGGCTGATCTCGCCGGTGCGGAAGGCGCGATATTCACCACCTTAACCTTTATACTGGCTGCCATCTTCTGCTCGGCTGTCGGAACCGGCTATGGTACGGCTGTCGCCTTCGGTACGCTGATGTATCCGGCCGGTATAGCCGTAGGAGCCCATCCTGTCGTTCTGGGAGGTGCCATCCTCAGCGGTGCCGCCTTCGGTGACAAGCTTGCTCCTATCTCCGATACCACCATCGTTTCGGCGGCGACACAGAACACCGATGTTCCCGGAGTTGTCCGCTATCGTTTTAAATACGTAATTATAGCTGCTATACCTGTTATATTTCTTTATCTGCTCTTCGGCGGAGCTCCGGAGGCCGCTGCTGAACAGGGCGGAGCCGAGATCGTGGCCGAATACGCTGCTGCTGAGGGACTCTGGCTTTTGATACCCTTTGCTGTGGTGCTGTTTGTAGCTTTCAGCGGGTATCACCTGATCGTATCCCTGAGCTGGGGCATAGCAGTCGGTTTCTTTATGAACCTCGCTCTCGGTCTGGCTCCGCTCAGCGCCATGGTGCATTTCGATTTTGAAGAGCTTACCATGTCGGGAGCTCTGATCGATGGAATTGCCGGGTATGTCGAATACGCCATCCTGGTCATGCTGATCGTGGCCATGGGCCATCTGATCCAGCTCAGCGGCGCTATGCACGATATCATGGTCTTTGCCCGCAGCAAGATCAAAGGCATGCTCTGGCGGGTTGAACTGGCCTACTGGGCCGTCGTTGCGGCCATGAACACCGTGATCACAATCAACACCGCCGCCGAGGTAGCGGCCGCACCTTTCGTGCGCGAGCTGGGTGAATCCTATGGAATTCATCCCTATCGGCGCGCGGCCTTTCTGGACGGTCCGACCTCCTCGCTGGGTTATGTCTTTCCCTGGAGTGGGGGCCTGCTTCTGCTGGTGACGACCATCGAAGCTCAGTCGGTTGAATACGGTTTCGTCGATCCGGTGCTTCCAACCCAGCTGACACCCTTTGTATTCTACGGTTTTGCTCTGCTGCTGGTCCTTCTGATAGCCGGCCTGACCGGCTGGGACAGAAAGTTCGAAGGTCCCGAGGGCGAGCTCAGCAAAGAACCGCATAAGGGTCTGCTGGTTGAGGACAGTGATATAGAAGAATAAGGTTCTAATATATTCGTCAGAAAGATCGAAGCCTTAAAGAATGAAAAGGCAAAAAAACGGGCAGCTTTCCTTTTTGCCTTTAAAACGGAAAGCTGCCCGTTACTTTATACTCCATCTTAATTTAAAGCATCTCTATAAAAAATCAATCCTATTCCTGTTATTAATAGTAAATGATTATTCACTTCTCTATGCCCGCTCGGGCGGCAACTCCTTCATCGAAGTAATGCTTTATCTTTTCCATGCTGGTCACTAAGTCGGCGCTTTCGATCAGCTCCGGCGGCGCCCCACCCCCGGTCACAACCGCTTCCACACCTCTGGCTCTTCCTGCCAGAACTTCCAGCAGCTCGTCCAGCGTAAAAAGCTCATATTTTAGCGCTATGGTAGCCTCATCCAGCACTACCAGCCCGTATTTGCCGCTTTTTAAGGCTTTGGCTGTCTCTTTTAAGCCCCTGCGGGCCAGCTCTATATCCTCAGCTTCCGGTTTTCCCCGAATAAAACCCTGCTGTCCGTACTGCCTGAGCTCCAGTCCTTCCATATCCTCCAGTATTTCCAGCTCGCTATAACGTCTGCCCTTGATAAACTGGGCGAAAAAAACCCTGAGGCCTGCTCCCAGAGCTCTTATCGTTATCCCGATGGCTGCAGTGGTCTTGCCCTTGCCGCCGCCGGTATATACATGCACCATGCCCGGTTTTTCTTCTCTGTTTTCAGTCCTGCTTTCGTTCAATTTCCATTCCTCCTCCCGCCTGATTCACCGGCGGTATTCAAAGCTTCCAGTCCCGGCCGAGGATCGAGATTTTCTCCTCGGTCTTTTTTATCACCTCTTCTTTGAGCGAGGCCGTCTCCTCCCGCAGCCTGTAAGCGCGGCTGCCGGCCCTTTCGACAAATTTTTCGTCCTCTATCGATTCCAGATTGGTCATAATATTATAGAAAGCAGTTTCAGCTGCTGCGTGGGCGGCCAGACCGGCAGCGGCCGCATCGGCCACCGCATTGGGATTGCCTTTTTCGACGATCTCGACAGCGAGTTCGGCGATCTCTGATGTCAGATCGAGCATCTCCAGCGGTGAATTGGAAGCTTCCTTCAGGGCGGTTTCTATCTCGCGCCGCCGCTGCTGGCGCTTTTCCTCGCTGCTTCGGGGAAGTCGATGAGCTTCCATCACCCGATTAAAACAATCGGCGTCCTCCTCGATCAGCTCCAGATATTTCAGCTTTTTCGCTTCCAGAATATCCTCCAGACTTTCCAGCTCCGGGCTTCGGGCTGTAACCCGGACGACCATCAAAAGCAGCGAAGCGGCCAGCGCCCCTCCGACTGCGGCAGCGCTGCCCCCGCCCGGAGTCGGATTCTTAGAAGCCAGCATCTCAGAAAAATCCTCCAGCGAATAATTTTTATAATTCACGCAGAGACACCTCCGATCCGTTAAATGTTTTTTCCTGTTTTTTGTCAGCCGCTAAAATCTAAAACAGGCCTGCCGGCAGAAGATCAGTCCGATTCGCTATTTGGCAGATGCTCGTAACGAGCAGCACTCAAATCGGCGATATTCTCCGGCTGCCACTCCTGGCAGAAATCCAGCAGCTTCTCAAAAGAAAGGGGCCTGCTGATATAATAGCCCTGAACGCAGTCGCAGTCCATTTCTTTCAGCAGCTTCAGTTCTTCCCGGTTTTCGACTCCTTCGGCTACCACCCTGCCGCCCAGTTCATGGCCCAGGGTTATGGCAGTATTTACTATCTCATAGCTGCGCCGTTCGGTGGCCATATCGCTCACAAAAGAGCGGTCTATTTTGAGAAAGCTGAAATTCAAATTCTTGAGATAAGAAAGCGAGGAATGACCGGAACCGAAGTCATCCAGCGAAAACTGATAACCGCGCTCGAGAAGTCGGTTGACAATATTTCTCCCCCGGGACTTTTCCCGCATGAGATCAGTTTCGGTGAGTTCAAGTTCGAACCTTTCGGGTGAAAGGGCCACTTCTTTCAAAACGTAATCAACGTCCTGCAGAAAAGTTTCTTCGAGCAGGTTATTGGGCGATATGTTGACGGCCATATTTAAATTTATACCTTCTTTTTCCAGAAGCAGAAGATGTTCGGAAGCCCGGGAGATCACCCAGAAGCTGAGCTGATTTATGAGAGCCGTTTTTTCTACCCGCGGAATGAACACCCCGGGCGGCACTATCTCGCCCGAGGGTCGAACCCAGCGGATTAGAGCTTCTACGGAGATAATTCTGCCGGTTTCGAAGTCTATTTTGGGCTGATAGTTTAACTTGAAATGGTTTTTTTCCAGAGCGGTTTTCACATCGCCCAGCAGATGCAGCCGGGCCGAACTTTTCCGGACCTCCTCTCCGGTGAGAATGATCGGTTTGCCGGCCTGCTCCCGGGAGCGGCGCAGGGCTATGTAGGCGTTTTCGAGCAGCTTCTCTCCGGTTTCTATCTCACATTCCTCGCGTTTTTGGCTGTAGCAGGCTGCTCCCATAGATATGTTGAGAAATAGAGGTATATCGTCAAAATAAAGTGTCTGGCGGGAGAGATTTTCGATTTTGGTACTCAGGGACTGCAGCCGTTTTTTGCTGGTGACGTTGAGTATCATCGCCAGTTTATTTTCATATATATCGTATATTTCGAAGAGGTCATCCTGTTTTTTTGAAAGTTCGGTTTCCTGCTTAAGATGTCGGTACAGAATTTCAGCAGCTTTTCTGCGAAAACTGCCGGCCTTTTCGTGGCCTATGCTGCTTACGATCTCGGGATAATTATCGATATCGATGAGCAGCAGCTGCATCCTGGAGGCGCTATCCATAAGCTTTTCCAGCCTGTCGAGCAGGTAAGCGCGGTTGGGCAGGCCGGAATCGGGATCGTAAAAGGAGTCTTTTCTCAGGTTTTTGATGCGGCGATCAAAAGACTTTAAAACGGCCCCGGTCAAAAATCCCAGCAGAGTGATAGTTGAAGAGGTGAAAAGCCAGAGAGAACCCGAGGGAAAGAGAACAGGGAGCCCTGCGGGAGATAACTGCGGGTGAAAGGCCAGCAGCAGCAGAGCTGCCGCAGCTCCTGCCAGAACTCCTCCCCTGATCTTGAAAAAAAAGCCCGTCAGCATAACGGGAAAGATCAGGATAAAACTCAATAATGAGCCCTGTCCGGCAAAGCGAATGAGCAAAAATAATGCTGTTAAAAAACTTAAACCGGTTATAATCAGGGGTAAAAGCCGGTTTTTATCTTCTTGATAAGGGCTGTATGGGCTGAGGCCAAAAAGTACTTTTTCGTACCAGCCTGCCGTTTCTATATCTGGCTGAGCCCGTATATCTTCAAAACTCATGCAGTCTATTTCCTCCTTTTGCTGCCGCAGTTAAACCCCCGGATTTTTATTGTTTTAACAGACTGAGCTGACCGCGCTTATTGAAACTGAAATCCCGGCGGTGTAAAGGTGTTTGACCGCGGCGGCTTACTTCCCGGCGATGGGCGGGGGTTCCATAACCCCTGTGTTCTGCGAATGAGTATCCGGGAAAATTTTCAGCCAGCCTGGCCATCTTTCGATCGCGGTAAATCTTGGCCAGAATAGAGGCGGCGGCTATCGAATAGACACAGCCGTCTCCGCCGGCTACTCCTTCTACCGGAAAATCCAGCTCAGGCAGTTCCGGGTGGCCATCGACAAGCAGGCGTTCTGGTTCAGGGGTTAAACCGCCGGCGGCTCTGAACATGGCCAGCGAGGTAGCGGAGGTGATGCCCAGGTTGTCTATCTCGCTCACCCCGGCCTCGCCTGTATTCCAGGCCAGAGCCTGTTCTTTCAGCCGGCGAGCCAGTTCTTCACGGCGGGCCGGCGTCAGCTTTTTACAGTCATCTACCCCTGTTATCCGGCTGCCCGCCGGCAGAATTATGGCGGCAGCCATCACCGGGCCTGCCAGGGCACCGCAGCCGGCCTCGTCCAGCCCGGCTATCAATTTAATCCCCTGTTCCCGCAGTTCATTCTCATATTTTTTCAGCTGGTTCAGGTGCCTGCGCCGGCGCCGCCGTTTCCGGCAGCGGCGATCATGTATTTGCAGCAGCTTTTTTGTGCCCCGGCGGTCATCAGCTTCGAGTCGGCTGCGGACTGGTTCGGGAATATGCTGCCGCCCCTGCAGATAATCCCTGATTTCGGCCAGGGTCATGGAGGATATGTCGAGATTGCAGTCCAGCCGGAGCTGCTCTCCCATCGCAGGTTGACCTCCTTTTAATATTTGCCTATCATAACCCGATATTCCGATTATTTCAGTTCACTATCATAATCATTATATCATATGTTCTACAGCTGACAATGCTGTCGGCAGAAACTTTTTTCGTTTTCCCGCTTAAAGACTTTAAAAAAATATATGTATACAGACATTTAAGCCCTGAATCACTGTTATTATGCTAATAATTATATTACAATGATTGCAGAACTTTTTATGATTAATCTAAAAATTAATTTTAGGAGGGCAAAAATGTCCAAAAGCTTTAAGACAATTTCACTTGTAACCGTTGTTTTGCTTATGACAATGATGTTAACCGGATTTGCAGAGGCAAACACAGGTGGGGACTTTGACCTTGGAATGGGGGCTGATGTCGATTCGCTGGATCCAGTTAAGGCTACCGCATCACCTTCAGCTACCGTGACCCAGCATGTTTACGAACCTTTATTTGATTATACACCAGATGGAGAAATAGTTCCTCTGCTGGCAGAAGGCTATGATGTTTCGGAAGATGGGAAAGTATATGAGATATATATTAAACAAGGTATAGAATTTCACGATGGTGAGTATCTTGATGCTGAAGCAGTTCGAATGAGTCTGGAAAGGCAGCTTGATCCAGATTCCCCCTTTTATTTTTTAATAGATGTGGTTGAAGAAATTGAAGTTATAGATGATTATACTGTGAGACTACATTTAGAAGAACCTTTTGCGCCCCTGACAGCTCATTTGTCACATGCTTCTATGGGCATTGTGAGTCCTGGAGTTATCGAAGATGATGATGAAGAACTCACCACAAATCCAGTAGGCACAGGTCCATTTGAGTTTGTTAACTGGGATGTAGGAGAACAGGTTGTTTTAGAGCGCAATGCAAATTATTGGGGTGAGAATGCTAATTTCGATACTGCTAGCTTCCATATAGTACCTGAAGATGGCACAAGAGTTGCTATGCTCGAGACTGGAGAATTGGATGCAATAATGTATGTTCCTCCCAGAGAAGCGGAAAGATTGGAGGGAATAGGTGATATTGATGTAGTTGAAGCAGAAAGCCTTAGAACCATCCATATAGGATTTAATTTGACAAATGAAGAATTTGAAGATGTGAAAGTTAGACAGGCTTTAAATTATGCAGTGGATAATAGCGCGATTGTAGAACATGTGCTTGAAGGCGTTGGCGAACCTTCTGATGCCCCTATATCTCCAGTTATATTCGGCTATGAAGGACAGGAAAAATATGAATACAATCCGGATAAAGCTGTGGAGCTTTTAGAAGAAGCAGGATACGAAGATGGTTTTGGAGTAACTTTACATCATCCTACCGGCAGATATATGTTGGATGACACTGTGGCTGAGGCTGTTCAAAGTCAGCTTGAGGATGTAAACATTGAAGTTGAACTGGAAACACTGGAATGGGTCACTTATATGGAATTAGTAAATCAGGCGCCGGAGGAATCTGAACACGATATGTATATGTATGGCTGGGGAACTATGACGGGAGATGCTGATTATGGACTTTATGCGCTTTTCCACAGCACCGAAAAAGCACCTGCAGGAAACAATTTCACATATTTCAGCAATGATACAGTAGATGAATTGCTTGATGAAGCAAGGATTAATCCTGACCCTGGTGATAGGGAAGATATATACTCTGAGGCAATTGAAGTTATCTGGGACGAGGCTCCCTGGCTTTTCTTGCACAGTGAAAGGCAGATTAATGCAGTAAGATCTGATGTGGAAGGGCTTATTCACCATCCTAAAGAATTTATTGGAGTACATGAAGGATATTTTAATGAGTAAAACTACCTTCTACACAGATATTCTGTACCTGCAGTGTGATCATAATATTTTTGTAGGCAAATATGGAGTCCTGCTTATAACCATTTTTTGGATCTTCTTGTCTTCAGTTGGTAAATAGGGGTCTCAAAAAAACTTATTTAATTATACTGGAAGATATAAAGCTTCGTTCACAATGAAATTTTTTT
>CAYTDP010000069.1:0-11726 GCA_964436625.1 uncultured Halanaerobiaceae bacterium
AGGTGAGCAGTTATCGCTTTAAAAGAATATGTCGTAAATTTCACCAACGGTTATGAAGAAGATCCTTCTTTTTTAATCCTCTTTAGAATCTCCTTATAACCTGCCATTACCCCTCCCATTTCCTGCCGGAAACGATCCTTGTCCAGCTTCTTGCCGGTGCTGACATCCCAGAGTCTACAGGTGTCAGGAGTTATTTCGTCGGCGAGCTTGATCTCCCCCTGGTTTGTAAGGCCGAATTCGAGTTTAAAATCAACGAGATCTATCCCGGCTTCAGCTAAAAATTGCTGCAAAACATTATTTATCTTTCTGGCTTTTGATTTTATTTCAGCCAGCTCTTCTTTCTCGGCCAGCTCTAAAAGCCTTATATGATCGGAGTTCAGGAGTGGATCACCGAGCTCATCGCTTTTATAGAAAAATTCGATCACTTCCTCTTCGAGTTCGGCACCTTCTGCCAGTCCGGTCCTTTCGGCCAGGCTGCCGGCGACGATATTTCTCACCACCACTTCCAGAGGAAAAATATCCAGCTTTTCGACCAGCATTTCGTTATCGCTCAATTTCTCCAGATAATGAGTCGAAATATTTTCTGCTTCCAGCAGTTCAAAAAATATCCTTGAAATCTCGGTGTTGAGTCTTCCTTTTTTTTCCAGGCTGGCCTTCTTTTCTCCGTCAAATGCTGTAGCATCATCCTTAAACTCCATAATCATTTTCCGTTTATTTTCGGTGGTATAAAGCTTTTTGGCCTTGCCCTCATAAAGCATATCCTTCTTTTGCATGCATTTTTCCTCCCGGAGAACAAATTTTGCAGACGTATATTTGCCTCTTCCGTAAATTTTATAAGTCCAGTTTTTCCTCCCACTCGGATACAACTGCTTCTGTCTTTTCCACAGAACGACCGATATAACTTTCAGGATCCCTAATTATCTGCTGCTGTTCGGCGGTGAAATTCTGCCAGTAATCATCCAGTTCATCGCTTTTCACGACCAGATCCTGAAGATCAACCCCCTTCTCTCTAGCCTCCATACTCAAAATCCTTACAGCTTCATGAGCATCGGGGTGACCGTGATAGGCCAGAAGAATATAAAGGGGTTCGGCAGCAACCAGATCGGAATTGAGGTCGTAGTTTTCCTTCATGCTTTCGGCAAAAACACTGAACTTCTCCATTACCTTTTGCAGACGATTGATAGAGATATGGAAAGCGGCCAGTATTTCGGGTATAAACCGGGAGGAAGCTGAATTGGAAAGATCACGCTGGTGCTCGGATATCTGGTCGTTATATCTGGTCACCATCCGGGCGGAAATTTCTTTCCACATACTCTTGATATTTTCGTAATTGATGGGATTCATCTTATGAGGCATAGTCGATGATCCCACCTGGTCCTCCTCAAAATATTCACCGACCTCGCTTATTTCCGAGCGCTGCAGATGCCTCATATCATCGCTGAGGTTGGCCATAACCCCCATAGCTGACACTACGCCGTGGAGCAGATCGAGGGTAAATTCGGGTTCGACAATCTGAGTTGAGTGAGAGGCGGGTTCAAGTCCCAGCTCCGACAGGACCTCTTTTTCGAATTCTTCCGGCTCATCCAGAAATAAATCGATGGCATTATAAGCCCCTACAGCACCTGAAAGCTGGCCTTTGAGCTCATCCCGGGCTCTTTGGATCGTCTGAATTCTGCCTCCCAGTCTGCTCACATATTCGCTCAGAGCAAAGCCGAAAGTGATCGGAACAGCATGCTGACCGTGTGTTCTACCTATCTGCAGCGTATCTTTCTCGCGCCGGGCGATAGCCATGAGCTTTTTCTGCAGATCTTTTAGTGCTGGTAAAATCTCCGCTTCGACCGCTTCTTTATAGCGCAGAGAATTTGCGGTGTCGATTATATCGCTGGAGGTGGCCGTAAAATGTATAAAAGGCCGGGCTTTTTCCGAAACTCTCCTCTGCAGACAGTTGGCCAGAGCCCTAATATTATGCTTCGTCTTTTTTTCCTCTTCATAAACCTCAGCAGCGGTTACCTCTTCAGCAGCATCTTTCACCTGCCTGTAAACATCATCATCACAAAAATCAAATTCGGCCAGCTTTTTTACCAGAACGGTTTCCACCCGCAGCTGATAATCTACTTTGGCGGACTCTGAGAGGTAATCTCTCAGCTCTGATATACCTTCCTTTGCTGCATAGCGATGATCGAGCGGGTTTAAATTATCAAATCTCCCCATTCTTTTATTTTCCGCACTCAATTTTTTCTCGCTCACTGCAGATCGCCTCTTTCCATCTTCTCGGCCGTATTTAAAACTTCTTCTCTCATACTGTCTTTATAATCCCTGATTTTTTGCCTCGCCTCCTGATCTTCCGTGCCCAGAATTTGCACGGCTAAAATAGCGGCATTTTTGGCGCCATCTATGGCCACTGTGGCCACCGGAACCCCGCCGGGCATCTGAACAATAGAGAGAAGGGAATCTTTACCGCTCAAAGTCGAAGTCTTAACAGGAACTCCTATGACGGGAAGTTCGGTGACAGCTGCCATCATTCCGGGCAGATGTGCTGCCCCGCCGGCCCCGGCAATAATGACCTTCAAACCCCTTTCGACAGCTTCCCGGGCGTAATCATACAATCTCTCCGGAGTGCGGTGAGCTGATACCACGGTCATCTCATAGGAGACACCCACCTCATCCAGAAATTCAGCTGCATCTTCCATGACCGGCAGATCGGAATCGCTGCCCATAACGATGCCGACTTCGATGTTGTCTTCGCTCATAATTTATTCCTCCTTGCCGTAGATATCTATTTTCTGACTGGCCTTTTCAGCCTTTTCCATAGCTGCAGCCGCATTAGCTCCACGGGCGGTCACATGGCCCATCTTGCGGCGCCTGTAAGCTGTCTTTTTGCCATAAATATGAACTCTTGCTTTATCGACTGTCAGAGCTTCTTCCAGACCGGCTATCTCAGTATTACCCCTTGGATTTTGCCCCAGAAGATTGTGCATGGCGGCAGGACTGATCAGCTCAGTGCTGCCCAGGGGAACATCCAGTATGGCTCTTATATGATTTTCAAACTGCGAGGTATGACAGCTCTCTATGGTATGATGCCCCGAGTTATGAGGACGGGGGGCGATTTCATTGATAAGCACCTGCGGCTTTTCATTTTCGTCCTGTATAACAAACATCTCAATGCAGAAAATGCCGACAGTTTCAAAAAAATCAGCTATATCCCGGGCCAGCTTGAGGGCTTTCTCACGCCCTTCCGCTGAAATTTCGGCCGGAGCCCGGGTTTTAATGAGTATACTCTTTTCATGGACATTTTCAGCCAGCGGATAAATTCTGCTCTCTCCCCCCGGACGCCGACAGACCTGGGCCGATATTTCCTTTTCATAGGGGACAAAACGCTCGGCCATCAAAAGACGTTCCCCTCCCTCAAGTTCCGAAAAAGCTCTATCTATTTCCTCGCTGCTGTCGACTCTATAATTGCCCTGCCCGTCATATCCCCCGCGGCAGCTTTTCAGCATGAAGGGAAAACCAAATCTTTCAGCCGCAGTCTTGAGATCATCTCCATCTCGAATCCCGGTATATTCCGGGACGGGTATCCCCTCTTCATTCAGTCTGTTTTTTTGCTCCAGCTTATTCTTTATCATTTGCAGATTCCAGGGATGAGGATATATTCTCGCCCCCTGTCTGGCCAGTTCGGAAAGTGTATCTGCATCGATATGTTCAAATTCATAAGTCAGCAGGTCAGATCTCTCAGCCAGAGCTTTGATAGCTTTTTCATCGTGAAAATCAGCAACAATATGATCATCAGCCAGTCCCGCAGCCGGACAGCCAGGAGCAGGATCGAGCACGACAAAATTAAGATCCAGCCTGCTGCATTCCTGTATCATCATCCGACCCAGCTGGCCGCCTCCGATTATACCTATAATTTTTTCTCCGATGAACGTCAAATCAAACGTCCTCCTTCCTCAGTCTCTCCAGTGCTTTAGCTCCGATATCCGACCGAAAATGAGCGTCCGGAAAACTGATCTTCTCAACTCCCCGGTAGGCTTTATCGAGGGCGTGTTCGAGATCTTCACCCAGGGCTGTGACTCCCAGAACTCTGCCGCCGGCTGTCAAAACACGATCTTCGGCCTCAGCTGTCCCTGCCTGAAAGACAAATCTATCATCAGCCTCAGCCCTCTCTATGCCTTCTATCTTTTTACCTGTTTCATAATCGCGTGGATACCCGCCGGAGGCCATGACCACACAGGCAGCTGCTTTATCAGACCACTTCAGGTTCACTTCCTCCAGGCGGCCCTCTGCAGCAGCCTGCAAAACCCCGGCCAGATCGTTCTCAAGCAGAGGCAGCACAACCTGGGCTTCCGGATCTCCGAATCTCACGTTAAACTCCAGCACATAGGGATCTTTGTTCTCTTTTATCATCAGTCCGCAGTAAATTATTCCCTTAAACTCTATACCTTTTTCTTCCAGAGCAGCGAGAGTTGCTTCTAATACTTCGCTCTCAATTCGCTCTCTCATTTCAGCATCCATAAGAGGAGCGGGGGCTATCGCACCCATACCTCCGGTATTGGGTCCTCTGCCACCCTCATAGGCAGCCTTATGATCCTGCGAGGATACCATCGTCTTATAATTCTCGCCGTCGACTAAGGCCAGGACAGAAGCCTCTTCTCCCTCCAGTTTTTCCTCGATAACTATCCTGTCTCCCGCCTCACCGAACTTCCTCTCTACCATTATCTTCTCGACTGCTCTCCGGGCTTCCTCTATCTCGCTGCAGACAAAAACCCCTTTACCGGCAGCCAGACCATCGGCCTTGACCACTACAGGGGCTTCTCTCGATTGCAAAAATGAATCGGCCGAATTCGCATCGGAAAAAATTCGAAAAGGTGCGGTAGGTATTTCAGCTTCCTGCATCAGGCGTTTGGCAAAAACTTTACTGCCTTCCAGCCGGGCAGCCCGGCTTTCGGGGCCAAATATCAGTTGATCTGCCTCTCTGAATTTGTCCACCAGCCCTTCAACCAGAGGTGCCTCGGGGCCGACGACCGTTAGATCTATTTCCTCTTCAAGACAGAACTCGAGCAGCCGCTCATGCTCCCCGACACCTATATCGACATTCCAGCCAATTTCAGCCGTTCCCGGATTGCCCGGAGCACAGTAAATTTCATCGACCTCTGAACTTTGATTCAGCTTCCAGACCAGGGTATGCTCCCTGCCGCCGCTGCCTGCCACCAAAATCTTCATGCTGATTTCCCCCCTTATTAAAATATAAAAGCCAGACGGATAGGCTCCCATATAATTCTGAGAGAAACCTACCCGTCTGGGCTTTTATCCCTGCGGTGTTGATAAGCATCGCTCGGACCTTTGAGAAATCCTGAAGAACTGAGAATTTCTCTCGGCCCCTTAGACGCTCTTGCTCTCATAGACAGATAGTTTACGGCTATCTGGTAGAAACTTGTGAGCCATATCCTCACAACTATATGAGATACTAACTCTCATATAAAATTTTTATCCCTGTAAGTTTATTCTATCAAATTGCTCGTTTATTATCAAAAACTAAATAACGATTCCCTCTGAGACATCAATCATCCGAAAATTTCTCCTCGGGTGCATCGATCTCCGCCGCATAGGGTTTTATGTCCAAAAGCGGAGTCTTATCGATAGCATCCAGGCCGGTGACCAAAAGCTCTCTCCCCCGGCGCTCGATAAGCTTTACCAGAGTCACCCCGATAGGATTTGGGCGGTTGGGGGTTCTCGAGGCGAAAAGCCCCCTAACTCCTCCGTATCTGCGCGGTCCGATAAGAGTATAATCATCTGACTTATGAAGGTGGAATACTATCTTTAGATACTCACTCTCCTCGATGCTGTCGAGCCCATCGGCATATTCCTCATCCACTATCACTCTGCTCTCGGCTTCTTTGAGCGTATCGGGATCTTTCGTCTCGGCAAATTCGTTTCTTATGATTCCTATAGGTGAAAGTTCCAGCAAAATTTGTCCTCCTCCATTCACAGAAGATAATATGGACCCTAAATCATATTGTTTTCTGGAACAGATAATTCATTAAATTCTGGGGCGAGAATTAATCCTTTCCAGCGGCAATACCGGAACATAGTTTAAAAGAGTATAGATGAAGAATATCTGTACAGGCATTATTATGGCTCTGGCAACCAGTCTGGCCGGTAAAATTGCCCAAAATGCATCGCCGAACATAATTGAAAGCCAGAAAGTATTCATGAAGACAGAAACGATAATATCTGTGACCAATAAAGTTATAACAACCTTTTTGAGACTCACTCTATCAAGCCTGACTTCTTTGAAAAGATAACCGGGGATAAAACCCAAAAGGGCATAACTGAGAGTAAATCCCGGAAAAAAACCACCCATGGGATTAATTAGTATGCCGACCAGATCAGCAACAACCCCGGTCATAGCACCTCCCAGCGGACCCAGCAGCATTCCTGCCAGATAAAGAGGAGCATGATCAAAGGCTATTCTGATTGTCCCTCCTATCATGAAAGCAAAAAATCGAGCTAGAATAATACTTATGGCCGCCATAAGGGCCATAATAGCTATGCGGTGAACTTTCATTCTCTGTCCAACCTCCGATTTTTAAATTGGATGACCAGCTTTCCAGGGCTAAATAAGTAAAATCCATTATCTATGCTATCAGATCCCGGGGTTCCTGTCAATAAATACGATTCAGGGCTTGTGTATAGATATGCCGTGAACGTCCTCGGCTGCTTCCATGATCGTTTCCGGCAGGGTAGGATGAGCATGAATGGTATCAGCCAGATCACCTGCGGTACTGTCCAGAGATAAAGCTGCCGCTCCTTCTCCGATCAGTGAAGAGGCTCCCAGGCCGCAGATATGAATGCCGAGAATTTCATCGGTCTCCTCATCGGCTATAACCTTGACAAAACCTTTTCTCTCCCTCTCAGCCAGAGCTTTACCATTGGCCTGATAAGGAAACTCTCCCACCGCTATCTCAGTTTTTTTCTCTGCCTCCGATTCAGTCATGCCCACGCTGGCAATCTCTGGAGTGCTGAAAACCACAGCCGGAACAACCTCATAATCCATATTTTTATCCCGCCCTGCCGTGCAGGCAGCGGCTACAATCCCTTCCTGCGAAGCTGCATGAGCGAGCATATAATCTCCGGTAACATCACCGATAGCATATATATTATCCTCACCAGTACGCATTTTTTCATCAGTGTCTATCTCCCCGTTTTCTCCGATGATAATTTCAAGATCCTCAGAGATTTCCGGTGGTGTTGGGGTTCTCCCCGTGGCCATGAGCAGGGTATCGACATGCAGAGAATCTTCATCACTCAACTCAACCCTGAGCCCCTCATCATCTTCCCCCGTTTCTTCTATTCTCTCGACGGTGGTATCGGTATAAACTTCCTCAAGCTCCCGCGAGAAGGCTTTTTCGATATTCTGAGAAAGATCATGATCCATATTGGGGAGAAGCCCGGGCAGCATCTCGATCAGATAAACCTCGCTTCCCAGCTCGGAAAATATAGAAGCAAACTCCACCCCTATATATCCGCCGCCGACGACAGCCAGCTTTTCCGGGATTTCATCGATCTGCAGAAGTTCTCTGCTGGTCATAACCCCCTCCAGCTCTGTCCCCTCTATCGGCGGAATTAGAGGTTTTGAGCCGGTGGCGATGATAATATCCTCTGCTTCTATCGAAATATCCTCTTCCCCGCCTTCCACAAACACCCTGTTATCCGCCTCCAGGCGAGCTTTACCCTTTATAACCTTTATATCATTTTCCTCCAGCAGATACTCTATACCTCCAGTCAACCGGCGAACTATGCTGTCTTTTCGTCTCATCATATTTTGAAAGTCGATTTCATAATCATTGATCTGAATCCCAAAAGAACGAGCTCGTTCAATATTGTGAACAGCTTCAGCACTTCTCTTCAAAGCTTTTGTGGGAATGCATCCGTGGTTTAAGCAGATACCACCGATATCTTCCTTTTCTATTACGACCACATCTTTGCCCAGCTGAGCAGCTCTAATGGCGGCCACATATCCTCCCGGACCTGCGCCTATGACAGCAACTTCTGCGTTCATACTTATAACCCCCATATGTACTGGTTTTAAAAACAGCAGCTCATTCTCTTCTCTAATTATTTTCTTCTGGTCAGGAGAAAAACTTCCTTCTTTTGCTGATTCTTTGACCCCCATATTTACCAGCTGAACGCAAGAAGAACCAAATATAATAACTTATTCAAACAAAAAAGCCTGAAATTCCCGGAGAAAAATAGCGAATCCTTTACCGGAAATTTCAGGCTCTGATAATACAGGGTTTAATTGTAATGTATCAAAGCTTATTTATATCGATCTCGCAATAGAGGGGGTCTTCTTCTTTTTCAGGATTTTTGGCATAATAAAGGCTGAACAAATAAATCATAACTCCCAGGACCAGATATCCCAGGGTTATTCCCTCAGCAAAATAAATTCCCAGTTCCGGAGCATGCATAAAACCAAAGCCCGACAGCAGAAAACCAATTATCAGCGAGCTGACAGCCTTCTTCCACTTCCGGTCTATCACAAAAACTGTAAAAGCTCCCCAGACTAAAGCGGCAAACATGGCACCTTCCGAAAGGGCCTCAGCAGCCGGGAACATATCACCGAATTCCTCCGGATTCAGGCCGTGAAAATTGGTCACGATAAAGTCAGCTACTACAGGGAACATAGCCACCACGACCGCCGGAGAATGTCTGGAAGGTACGGAGACAAAAGCCTGAGCAACCATGACTATACCGACGAATACCAGTATGGGAGCTATGACGGGCAGAGGAATTATTTCAGATATGGCTCCGATCAGTCCCAGAAGAGCAGCTATGGCAAATACAATACCGTTTAGAATGCTGTAACCGCGGCCGGCATTCATCTGCTTGGCCCCCGTCGACGCGATATAAACCGTGGTCGGAAAAACGCCGCCGAAAAAAGAACCGGCTATGGTGCCCATTCCATCAACCAGCTGACACCTCTTAACGCTGTAATCATCACCACAGGATGCCATCGCCTCTACGTTGTTCATGGTCTCCAAAAGATTATAAAGCTGTATAGGAATAATGACAGCTAAAAATGCTGTGGCAGCCGTAAATAATTCGGTCGAGCCGGTAAGCGGAGCTGAAGTTGGCAGGAAAGGATATATGCCGAGCTGTTCCATTCCCTCCCCCACGGCTGCCAGATCTGCCGCTCCAAATAAGTAAGCCAGTACAGTACCGACAATAATGGCAAAAAGCGAAGCAGGAATGTTATAGGGCATCTTCTTTTTAGCTATAAGACCGATAATTATAATTCCCATGACCAAAAGACCGACTATCGGCATTTCATATGTTGTAAAAAACATCTCGCTCCCGATAAGAGTAAAGGCTACTCCAGCTAAAGCTCCTAGCATAGCTGCCCGGGGCAAATTGCGCCTTATCCAGGGACCAAAAATGCTGCCCAGAGCTTCGAGCACACCTCCCAAAAAGCAGGCTCCCACCCCAATTTTCCAGGCCAGCTCGGCATCTCCATTGGCAAATTCCAGGGCCGGGCCCATAATTCCAAATAAATAAATGAACATGACAGGTGTTGAAATGCCGTAAGAGAGAGCGGTAACATCTTCTCTACCTTCTTTTTCCGCCAGCTGCCGGGCCATTCTGGAATAATAAAGATTGCCAAAAAGAACAGCAATAGCAGCTCCCGGAATCACCCTGCCAAATACTATCCCGGCAGGATAACCCAGCTCTATCATGGTTATTGATATGACTGCAAAATTAGCCAGGTTATTCTGAAAGAGGGCGAAAAAACCATCAACGTCCTCCGCTTTAAAAAGCGGATAATCTACTGCGGGCATGTTTGGCCTCCTCCATAAAATTATTAATATATAAATTTACTTGTTTAAAAAAGTTCGTTGCTGAGATAAATTTTCCTCCCATAAAATAAATTTTTGTCTGTTAATAGAAAATTATACCTGTATACAACCGCATAATAAAAGGTACTTCTTGTTATCAGTTGATAGATATCGTATAAGATCACTTAAAGCAGAATGAAAATTTCATTGTGAACGAAGGTTTTATCTTCCAGTATAACTAAATTAGCTTTTTTGACAACCCTATTTACTAACTTAAGAAAAGAAGATCCTAAATCAAAAAAGGGCCCCTCTGAACCGGGGCCCGGTTTAATTTATTGGGTGTTTCGAGAATAGTATTTCAAAAAGTCAGTTTGACTGTATTATCATCCCAGCCAGAGAGAATCAGCGATCTTCAGACCTCTCTCCTTCGAACTTTGCGTTTCACCGCGGGGACAGGTGCTGGACCGCCAGCCGGTCAGACCGCCCAGAGTTACACCGATATTTTCAAACCCTTCCCTTTTCAGCAGCGAAGCTGCAGTCATCGAACGAAGACCGCTGCCGCAGAAAATATAAACTTTGACATTTTCGGGAATTTCCTCATAATGATCCGGAAGCTGGGTAATGTGAATATTTATCGCACCTTCTATTTCTCCTTCTTCCTCCAGCTCGTCTTCCGATCTCACATCCAGTATACGACAGTCTTTCGGGCCCTTCATAATTTCGCAGAGCTCTTCCACCCTGATAGTTTCTATGGTCTCACTGCTGCGGGCCTGCATATGCCAGGATATCATACCTCCGGATAGATAACCTTTGATATTATCGAATCCGGTACGGTAAAGGTGCTTGATCTCCTCTTCAGGATATCCCTCATCGCTCACCAGCAGTATGGGACTGTCTACATCTACGAACCAGCCAGCGAAGCTGGGAACATTATCCTTCCAGATCGAGAGCGAACCGGGAATATGGGCACCGGCAAAACTAACCTCAGTTCTGGTATCGATAACAACAGCCCCCTCGTCCTGGATATCGGCAAATTCATCGGGAGAAAGTGCTTTAGGACGTTTTTTATCGGAAAGAAAAGGAGCACAGGTGAGGTTCCATTCTTCCATCCGGGTGAAATAAGGGGGATACTCGAGCATCTGTCCCACTTCTTCGATGAATTCTTCCCTGCTTTCGTACTGGAGATGGGGGTTTAAATTTTTCTCAATCCCAATCGTTGTCCATTCCCTATCAGCTATGGCGCTGGCACAGACAGAACCGGCTCCGTGTGCCGGACAGAGAATAACTTCATCTCCCAGCGGCAGGATTTTATCATAAATAGAATCATAAAGGTCTCCTGCTGTCTCTTTCAGCTTATCTTCCCCCAAAAAATCGACCCTGCCTACATCCCCGGCAAAGAGCACATCGCCGGTAAATACCATCCAGGGTTCTCCTTCATATCCGTAAAGAACATAGCTGAAAGAGCCGGGGGTATGACCTGGTGTGTGCAGACCTTCCAGCAGAAGACGTCCGACCTCAATTTCTTTGCCCTCCTCCATCGGCTGACCGTACTCATAATCGAGATAGTCATCAGCCCTCCAGATTTCCGCCCCGGTCTTCCGGGCAATTTCTTTAGAGCCTATCAGATAATCTTCGTTTCTGTGAGTCTCCAGCACATAATCGATAGTAAATCCTTCGGCCGATGCTTTATCGAGATATACCTCGACATCCCGTCGGGGGTCTATAACAGCCGCCTCTCCGTTATCGCCTATAAGATAAGAATTGTGGGCCAGTCCAGGTGATTTGATCTTTTCAAATAGCAAATTATCAGCTCCTTTTTTGGGGCTCATCTTTTTAAGTTAAGGATCTTCTTGTCTTCAGTTGGTAAATAGGGGTCTCAAAAAAATTTATTTAATT
>CAYTDP010000070.1:0-11666 GCA_964436625.1 uncultured Halanaerobiaceae bacterium
CTTAATACTTATAATTGAAAGCTATAAGGCTCTGTTCACCATGAAATTTTTCCTGTGTTTAGGTTTAGTTTTCGGCCAAAAAATAGTGCTTCCTTCGCGAAAGCTCTTCCCTGAATTTGAAAAATTTCCAGTATCACTTCGCTTTATAGCTTCCAATACTTTATAAGCCCCGGCAATTAAAGGTATAAGTAGTCCTGATAATCCAGCATATATGGCAATTTCACCAACGGTTTTGGAGAAGAACCAAATTATTAAATTCAGCTGGCAGCGGCTGCCAGTGCCTGTTCGAGATCGGCTATTATATCTCTGGCATCCTCGATGCCTACCGAAACTCTGACCATATCAGAAGTTACCCCTGATTTTTCCTGTTCTTCTTCGGTGAGCTGCTGGTGGGTGGTGCTGGCAGGATGAATGGCCAGAGTTTTGGCATCGCCGACGTTGGCCAGATGTGAGATCAGTTCCAGATTTTCGATGAAATCGATGCCGGCCTGTCGGCCTCCTTTGACGCCGAAGGTCAAAACGGCACCGTAACCGTTTTCCAAATATTTGTCAGCCGTATCATGGGTCATATGGTCTTCGAGACCGGGATAATTGACCCAGGATACTTCATCGCTTTCCTGCAGAAATTCGGCCACTTCTAAGGCGTTGCTGCAGTGTTTTTCCATTCTGAGTCCCAGCGTCTCAAGACCCTGCAGAAAGAGAAAAGAATTGAAAGGGCTCAGACAGCTGCCTAAATCCCGCAGCAGCTGAACTCTGGCTTTATATATAAAAGCGGCCTCCTCAAACCTATCGGTGTAAACTATGCCGTGATAGCTGGGATCTGGCTCGCTCAGTTCGGGATAATCGCCGGCTTCCCAGTCGAAACTGCCGCCGTCGACAATGATGCCGCCGATGGAGGTGCCGTGGCCGCCTATAAATTTGGTGGTCGAATGGATGACGATATCAGCCCCGTGTTCCAAAGGACGGCAGACATAGGGGGTGGCAAAGGTGTTGTCGACTATCAGGGGCAGATCATGCTGGTGAGCTATCTCAGCCACCCGGTTTAAATCGGGTACATCCAGCCGGGGATTGCCGATGGTTTCCAGATAAAGCGCCCTGGTATCCTCATCGATATGTTCTTTGAAACTTTCCGGCCGGTTGGAATCGGCGAATTTAACCTCGATACCGTATTTGGGCAGCGTATGGGCAAAAAGATTGTAGGTGCCGCCGTAAAGCGAGCTGCCGCTGACGATGTTCTGGCCCTCTCGAGTGATGTTGAGAATCGAGATGGTCTCAGCCGACTGCCCCGATGCTACAGCCAAAGCGCCCACCCCGCCCTCGAGATTGGCGACCCGTTCTTCGAAGACAGCATTGGTGGGATTCATAATGCGGGAATAAATATTCCCGGGCTTATCCAGGGCAAAAAGATCGGCCGCCTCATCGGTGTCTTCAAATACATAAGAGGTGGTCTGATATATTGGCACAGCCCGCGAGCCAGTGGCGGGATCGGGATCCTGGCCTGCATGTACGCTTTTGGTCTGAAAACCTTTCTCAGCTTTTTCTCTTTTTTCATCTTCGCTCATCTTTATTTCTCCTTTCTTATGATATTATTGTTTGTTTTTTGCGGAATGAAAAAATTAGCGGTGATTTATCAGCGGACGCGGTAGACAGAAGCCGGCCCCGGCAGCTCCGTCTTTTCCTGCATATCTTCCAGAAGATTTTCCAGCTTACCGGTTTTACAGCTGTCGGTCACCGCGGCCAGCCCGCTGATCCCGGAGTTTAAGGCGGCCGCTTTTATCAGGGCCAGATCATCTTCGGCAAAAAACTCCTCCAGCTTCTCTTTTTTCTTTTCGGGCTCTTCCAGAGACCAGCGAAGATAATAGCGGGAAACGAACTCATCGCGGCCAAGAAGGCTGCTGCCGTTTAAAGCTTTTTCCTGCAGTTTTTCCAGCCCGGCCTCGAGATCCTTTTCATACAGACTTAAAAGATCGTTGACCACCGTGTTGGCGGTGGGAAAGCGTCCTGCTCCCGGGCCGGCGAACGTGAGATTATCGTGAAGTGGACTTACAATTTTGACCGCATTATTGACTCCTTCCACATCGGCCAGAAGCTTACCTCTGGGTATCATGGTCGGCTGAACTCTAAGCTCCAGCCCTTTTTCCTGCTGGCGGGCCAGGGCGAAGAGTTTGAAAGCATAACCGAGCTCATCGGCAAATTGATGGTCTTCTGCGGGAATATTCTCGATGCCGGTGCGGGGAATTTTATCCCAGTCTATCCAGCCCCCGAAGACTAAAGAAGCCAAAATGGTTAGCTTGTAGACGGCATCGCGGCCGGTTATATCGCTGGAGGGGTCAGCTTCGGCATATCCCAGTTTTTGAGCTCTGGCAAGTACATCATCGAAATCGGCCTCTTCCCGGGCCATCTGCGATAGGATATAGTTGGTAGTTCCGTTGATCACACCGGCTATCTCCTCGACCCGGTCAGTGCCCGTAACCCGCTTTAAATTCTCTATAACGGGCACCCCCCCTGCTACACTGGCGCTGAAGAGAAGTTTGACGCCGTTTTCTGCAGCTTTTTCGAGCAGCTCGTCCCCATGTCGGGCTAAAAGATCCTTGTTGGCGGTAATGACGTGTTTTTTTGCTGCCAGCGCCCGGCTTATATATTGGCGGGCTGGTTTTACACCGCCGATCAGTTCGATTATTACATCTAACCCGGGATCATCGAGCAGCTCGTCGGGATTGTCGGTTATTTTCTTCTTTTTCACCTCGACTTCGCGGGATTTTTCAGGATGAGCTACCAGAACCTTCTCGATGCTGTACTGATTATTCTCCTCCAGAGCTAAATCCTCCTCAACTCCATCGTTCAAAAGCTTAAAAACACCGGTGCCTACAGTACCCAGACCCATAAGCCCTATGCTGATATGTTTTTCCACCGTCGGGTTCCTCCTTTGCTGTTTGCTGTAAGTAAAGCTGTATTTGAAGCTGGATAAAATTGGGGGATTATACTTTCGCATTAAAAAAGCCCCTTCCTGAAAGGAAGAGGTGTGTTAGCACCGCTTATCTTTCAGGATATGCTCCTGCAGGATTTGGCACCAAGCAGAGTTTGCGAGGCTCTGCCGGTTGCCGGGCTTCAAAGGGCCAGTCCCTCCACCGCTCTCGATAAGCATATTATTTTATTTTATCCGAAGCTGCACCGCTCAAATTGACTTTTTACAAATATAACATGTGGAATTATTCCTGTCAAGTTTACTCGGGAATTTTTTTCGTTTATTTTTTAGCGGCCCTATATTTGACACTTGACATCCCGCCAATTATTTGCTTTATAATTATAAAGGCTGTGCTGTTAATCAGCAAAAATTAAAATCGATTAGCTCATTTTAATCCATTTTTGCTCTGCCAAAAAGCTTTTTGCTGGCGGTTTTGTTCATAGGCTCGAAAAAGCGGGCGGCAGCTGCCGGCAAAAACAGGATACGGCGGCGTAAAAAAATCTGAAAGAAAAGCCAATACAGCCGAAATAGGAGGTTAATTTATGCTGAGAGAGGGAATCGAAGACGAAATAGTCGACTGGATCCAGCGGAAAGTTGCCGCAAGAGATTGTGATGGTGCCGTAGTTGGTCTGAGCGGCGGCATAGACTCCTCCACGACCGCAGTGCTGACTCAAAGAGCTTTTGGCGATAACTGTCTGGGAGTTATGCTGCCCGCCAGCGGTACCGTGAGCAAGGATATGGAATATTCGCAGATGCTGGCTGAGGAGTTCGATATCAATACGCTGACGCTCAATCTCAAAGATGTGAACGATCAGATCGAAAAGACCTTCCACTCTTTAGATATAGAAAAAGTAGATAGAGGCTGCTATCCGCAGACAGCTATCGATACGCCCGATTGTGCCGATCAGAATATTCAGACCAGGATGCGGATGATGGCTCTTTATTATGTGGCCGAATCCAAAAATTATGTGGTTATGGGCACGAACAATAAGAGCGAGATTATATCCGGATATTTCACCCTTTATGGTGATGGCGGAACTGATCTGAGGCCGCTTGGAGATCTGCTCAAGACTGAAGTCTGGGAGCTGGCTGAGAGAATCGGCGTGCCGGATGAGATAATTAATAGACCTCCGACCGGCGGACTGCAGGGGGGAGAAGAAGGAGCCACCGATGCCGAAGAATTCGGACTGGATTATGAAACCTTCGATCAGATTTATCTTGCTCTGCAGAAAGGCGAAGATCTCACCCAGTTTGATTTCGATAAGGTAAATCGGGTGGTCGAGATTCTGGCGGCCGCTAAAAACAAGTCCGAGGTTCCTGCTTTCCCTAAAAATTAGTCCGGAGAAATTATCGATCACTTAATTTCAACATAGCAGCGCGAAATCAAAATGTTTAAATATCCGGAACACAGATGCTAAAAAAATCGCCCCCTCCCGGCCGGAGGGGGGACTTTTTATGGCTTTTTTTCTTAATTTTGCCAAGATAATAGCTTCTATAATCGCGTTTAAATCCCCGTCTCAGACTTGATATTTGCTTTAATATTTGTTCTATAATAATAAGCAGCTCTGTGACGGATTGAGAGCTGATTAGCTGATATAAGTTCAGCATATTCCTATATTTATTCTAATTTATCTATTATTTCCATATTCAGGAGGGGTTTATATGCGAACTCATGATTATCTTTTGATTTCTCTATTGGTGATGATTCTGGCGCTGACCTTTCCTCTTATCTCCCTGCAGGCGGGAGCGGAAGAGCTGGCCGAGTTTGATGATACTTACGTTATAGCTGAGGGTTCCTGGCCCGGAATCCAGGTGAAAAATGAAGTGATAAGACAGGTGCTGGGAACGCTGGGCTATGATTTTGAGACGGAATTTCTGGGTCAGCCGATGATCTATGAAGGAATGTCTCAGGGGGATATCGATTTTTATCTGGGCTCCTGGATGCCGGAAGAAGCAGGCATGCGGGAAGGTCATGAAGAAGGATATGAAGTCATCTCCACCCAGCTCGATGATGCCGTTTACATGTCAGCTGTCCCCGAATACGTTTATGAGGCGGGCGTGCAGTGTCACAGCGATATAGCAGAACACGCTGAAAAATTTGATCACACCCTGCATGCTGGTGCTCATGGAGAGGGTGCTGATGAAATCCTCACCCGGGCTGTAGAAGAGGATATTTACGGTCTTGAGGGCTGGGAAATAGTCAATGCCGACTGGCCTGCCACCGTGGCCGAAGCTGAACAGGCCATAGAGGATGAGGAGTGGATAGTTTTTCCCGGCTGGCAGCCGCACTGGATGAACGTGCTTTTAGATGTTGAATACCTCGATGATCCCAAAAATATCTGGGGAGAGGACAGTTCGGTGATCGAAAATCTGGTTCATCCTGATCTTCAGGAGAGAGCTCCTCAGCTCTATCAAATTCTGGAGAATTTCCAGATTGAATCGGATCATCAGAGCAGATGGGTTTTTGAATACGACCAGGAGGACCGTGAGATGGAAGAGGTAGCAGAGGAATGGATAGAGGACAATCTGGATATCGTGGCCGACTGGCTGGCGGGGGCGGCTGCTGAAGATGGAAGAGATGCCGTCGAAGTTATAAATGAGAATTTTTAAGAGGAAAAATAGCAGAGCGGAGAAAATTCAGCAGTACTGCAGAGTTAAAAGTTAAAAATCGGAAGAAAGAAAAAAGCAGGTTCAGAGTCAGCGGATGTAGAGAAAGAAGATTAAGCTGGCTCTGACCCTGCTTTTTAATTTTGAAAGTATCAGGTTCCTTCCTGCCAGCTGTTCATATATTCGATCTGTTCTTCGGTCAGAGGCTGATGGGCCATGCCCAGACTTTCCAGCTTCAGAGTGGCTATGCGTTCTTCTATCTCTTCGGGAACTGAGTGAACTTCAGCATCCAGTTCTCCGGCCTGGCTGAGCAGCCATTCGGCCGATAGCGCCTGTCCGGCAAAACTCATGTCCATAACGCTGGCGGGATGACCCTCGCCGGCGCAGAGGTTGACCAGCCGGCCTTCGGCAATTACATGGACGCTTTTGCCCGTATCAAGCTCAAACTCCACCGTGTGTTCGTTCACCCGGTTCTGATTTACAGCGTGCTCTCTTACCCAGTCCAGGTTTATCTCCACGTTGAAATGTCCGGCGTTGGCCAGAATAGCCCCATCCGCCATGGCAGCGATGTGTTCGCCGTCGATGACGTGCTTGTTGCCGGTGGCAGTGACGAAAATATCACCGATTTCGGCGGCTTCATCCATGGTAACAGCGTTAAATCCGTCCATACCGGCTCTCAAAGCCCGCACAGGATCGCTTTCCACGACGTGAACCCTGGCTCCCAGGCCGTCTGCATCCCGCGCTACTCCTTCACCGCAGAAGCCGTAGCCAACAACCACAACATCCCGGCCGGCTAGCATGCGGTTGGTGGCTCTGAGAATTCCGGTTATGCTCGATTGCCCGGTGCCGTAATAATTATCGAAAAGATGTTTTATCTGACTGCCGTTTACATCCACGGCAGGAAAAGGCAGTTCTCCGGCCTGTGACATTGCTTTCAGCCGGTTGATACCGGTGGTCGTCTCCTCGCAGACACCGCAAAAATCTTCATAATCGGAGCCCTGATCTTCCATAAAGGTGGTGGTCATATCGCCGCCATCGTCTATGAGTACATGAGGTTCATGCCCAAGAGTTTTTTCTATATTGCGGTAAAAACTCTCCTGAGATTCGCCGCGCTGGCCGTAGGTGGTGAGTCCTTTTTCGTTGAGATAGGCAGCGACATCGTCCTGAGTGCTGAGAGGATTGGAAGCACAGAGCCTGACTTCGGCGCCGCCGGCCGCCAGAGTTTCCATCAGGACGGCTGTTTCTGTGGTGATATGTAAACAGCAGGAGATTCTGCTGCCCTCAAGAGGCTTTTTCTGACTCCATTCCTGCTTGAGGCCGGTCAAAACAGGCATCTCCCGGCGATCGAAGTCGATTCTGCTCGAGCCCAGTTTGCTTTCTTTATCGCTCATATTTGATCATCCTTTCTTTTTAATTTACTATATTTGATCTGCGTGTCAATTATATCAGAGCCAGCGAGAGGAGTAAAGAAAAAGGGATCTTCTCCAAAACCGTTGGTGAAAATTACGACATATTCTATTAAAGCGATAACTGCTCACCTCTTATTATAGGAAGTTATGAGACGAAGTGACACTCGAAATTTTTCGAAGCCTGAGTCAGATCCATGGCCCGGAAACTAAACTTAAACAGAGGGGAAAATGATCTAAATATAAGTGTTCTCAAACAAAATCCTATAACTGATATGGAGAAGAACCAGAAAAAGAAAACCCGCCGGAGGCGAATTCAACCCGCCGGCGGGTGTGTATTTATTCATGTGCTGATATTCACCCTGCCAGTCTTTTTAGGCCTGGTCGGTGTTGAAAAGCAGGGGTTTGGATACTGCGGTGGGTATCTCGAGGCTGTCCGAAAGGCTGTTAAGCCATTCCACCGCCGCCTTTCCCGCAAGCACCCAGTCTCCAGGTCTTTTTTCGACTATCAGGGGACTTTTTTCGCCTTCGGCCAGTCTTTCCAGTCCGATCTCTTCTGTCAGCGAGAGAGCGTAAAGCCGGTAACGACAATCCGGCCGGGAATCGGAAAAAGTTAAAATGAGAGAGACTTCCTCCTGAAATTCCCGGGGCAGTTCAATATGGGCTGTTACCCGCTCGACGTTTACTGCCTCCCGGCCGAGGCTGTCCACTATGCCGATGATCAATCTGACCTCATCAGCTTTCAACCCCTTATCACCGCTTAACTCGACCTCAGCTGCTGCGGGCGGTTTTGTCTCGTTGAGGCCACCGCCCAGCTTAAGCCAGAAGCTGCTGTCTGGATAAAGACCTGGAATTGTTTTCTCCAGATAGCCGTCTTCAGCGGTCTCGGCGGGCAGGATCTGCCAGTCTGCTGCCGGGCTGCCTTCCTCTCCCCAGGCGAGCAGAATATCTTCACTGGTTTTGGTGGCTATTCCCAGAGTGACTTTCTCCGGTTTTTGCTCGATCAATTCGACGGCTGAGACATAGCCTGGCAGCGGATCCTGCCATAATTTTTCTGTTTTACCTCCATTATCAGCTTCGTCCTCTCCGGAAAAATAATCTTTCAGAAAGAGGTTGTAGCCGGTCAGGGGGCGTCCGGCAGCTTTTTCCCGCCACTTCTTTTTTTCAGCAGGGCTTAGACGACGGTAAGCTTCGGCCGCTTTTCGGAACTTCTTCTGCTGAATGGTCAGATCAGCAGCGGGCCGCGGGCGGGGAGGCTTCGGCTTTTTCCTGACGATATTGAGTCCGCGCCACTGCGAGAATATCAGCTCATCAGCGAATTTGCCCGAAGCCTGCAGAGAAAAAAGCGGGCCATTGACCAGAGCCATATCTGAATCCTCCTTTCTAAACGGTGCTGAAGCTGTAATCACCAGTTTCGCCGGCGATGATCAAATCCTCGTAGGGTTCCTCCCCTGAGGCTGCCTGCTGTTCTTCCTGCACCAGGCGCAGGCTGTAGCTCTGACCCGGCTCGAGATCTTCGATAACGAAGGAAGCCTCAGGATCTTCTTCCTCGAACTCCTCCGGACCTATCTCGATGGTTTCCACGAAGGCTCCACCTTCCAGTCCCAGCTGAGCTCTGATCAGGGCCGGATAATGAACTCTCAAATTGACCTCGACGCTGTCGGAATCTGACGGGATAATATCGACTCCGCTGATCAGATTGAAATCGCTTTCACCTTCGGCGGTCATCGCCTGCATAGCTTTTTGCACGAACAGGTTAAAACCGGTAAGGGGTCGGCCGGCAGCCCGTTTTTTCCAGGCCTTTCTGTCGGCGGCGTTGAGATGGCGGTAAAGTTTTACAGCCTGTGAAAACTTCTCATTGACGGCTTCCTGTTCAGGAGTGGGTTCGCCTCCGGGAATTGCGTGGCGGCGGGCGACATTTATCCCCTTCCACTTGTAAAAGACAAGCGAGTCGGCGAATTTGCCCGAAGCTTCCATCGAGAAAAGAGGCCCGTTTACTTTTGCCATTTAGATTTCTCTCCTTTGTGGTTTTTTTGCGGCAGACGCGGGGCCTGCCGGAATTAAAATCTCTTTGGAGATCGGCAGCTTCCGCGGGATGAAATATCTTAAACCCCTTTATCGAGGCTGAACATCCTGGCTATCTCCTCGGGAGTCGGCAGCATATCCTCGGCTCGATATTCAGCTGTGAGGCACTCCTCCCGGCTGCAGATAGGACAGGCTGCTGCTGTCACTTCATTCGGTCCGGCTGCTTCGATGAGACTTCTGTGTCCGCAATCCGTGCAGCTTACGATGTAGCTCACCGCTTTCACTCCTTTCCTTTCAGGATTGTAGTTAACTTCAAGGCCATTTTTGCAACTATTCTGAAAATTTTAATCCTGCGACAGTCACCATCCTTTTTCATACCGGGTCACCTCCAGCTTTGTGAGATCAGCTGCGGTCGGCCGGCGGTCCGCCTTCCGTGGTTTTTCCCACCTGGTTTTCGCTCTGAACTGCCACCAGAAGCGAGAGCGAATCCACCGATTCCTTGAGTCCGCGGATCAGTTGTTCAAAGCGGACCAGCAGATAGACCGACATCACCATGGGGAAGCCGTGACTGCTGACCAGCGTGAGCAGCTCCTCCATGCTATTCCCTCCTCCCCGGTCGCCAATCTTTCTGGGGCTTACCCGCGGTGCGCCGATATGCAACTATTATAAAGCTTCAAACTCTTTCTGACAAGGGCCTGCGTTATCATCGATGAACTGACATACACAAAATTTTTAAGAAATATCAAAAGGCCCGGCACAAACCGGGCCCAAAAAATTCTGCTTTTTTATTCTATTATGGTTAAAGTCGGCAGTTTATTCCATCTTTTTTGCTTATTGCTGCATCTCCATCTCATCCGGCATTTCGGCTTCTATATCGAGCTCATCCATTACGTCTTCGGTGATATTCTCAGGATTCAGCTCATCCTCACCGGCAACTACGCCTTCCTGATCGAGAACAACTTCATAGCCCAGATCCTGAGCAACTTCGTCGATATCCTCAGCAGCTTCGTCCATGGCCGATTCCATCAGATCCTGCTGCAGCATTTCCAGATCCTGCTGCATCTCCTGCTGCTGTCCGGCTGCTTCCTCTTCGCCCATATCTTCGAGCTCGGCCATCATTTCCATCTGCTCTTCCTGCAGCTGCTGCTGAGCATCCTGGATGGCAGGATGAGCCATCAGAACTTCCTGCATATCAACGGTTGCTACATCTACTTCTGCATTCTGAGCCTGAACACCGAGTCCCAGGCTGGCTGTGAGTCCGATTGCGATGAGTGCTGCGATAAGTGTTCTTCTGATGTCGATAGTTAGCCTCCTTAAAGGTTGGATCGAAAATGTTCGAGTTTTTATAGTTTAAATTTTCACTCTGCTTCAGATATGATGTTTTTGAGGCGGGGCGGAAACCCCATCCTCGGAGCCACTCCTCAGAGAGGGTTTCCAGATCCCGCCCAAAAATTACGATAATCCTTGATAGAAGCCCTTAAATTCTGTATTTAACGAGGTATTTACCCGAGAACTATATCGAGTTCAGGAGCATGATCTGCCTCGACTACCTCTTCAGCTACGATATTCTGCTGCAGACCAAAGTCATCTTCTTGCATGTCATCTTCGAATTCGTCCTCTTCCGGCACACCACAGGCTGCTGCCCCAATAACTACCAGCGAAAGGACTAAAACCAGAGCCAGAACTTTAGCTGCTTTCATGATTAATACCTCCTGTATATGAGTTATTTTTTCTTTATCCTCTTCACTACAAATTATAGCGCAAAAATGTGATAATTCTGTCCGAGAAGGGTAAAAGTTATGGCATATATAACGCATAAAAGTGAGAAAATGTGATAACAGCCATCATTGCGGGAGCAGGCCGGGCCTGATATACTTGATAAAATAATTCGTTAGGGGGATTAAAATGGGAAAGAGAATCGCTATCGATCCAGGGCACGGGGGTGGAGATTCGGGTGCGGTAGGAAAAAGGGTACTGGAAAAAGAGGCTAACCTGCAGCTGGGAGCGGAGCTTTTCACCCGGCTTTTAAGTCTCGGTCATGAACCGCTGTTATTGAGAGGCGGCGATTATGATATGAAATTGTCCGGGAGGGTTAAAAGAGCTGAGGATTGGACGGCAGAAATATTTATCTCGCTGCATCATAACGGTTTTCATCGTGAGAGCGCCGGGGGTTGCGAGATTTTCTGTTATCCCGGCAGCAAAAAAGGGCGTCAGCTGGCCGAAGAAATACAGTCGGGACTGGTCCGGCTCTGGGGACTTTTCGACCGCGGGGTAAAAGAGAGCAGCAGTCTGTATGTGCTGAGAAGTACTTCCATGCCGGCGGTGCTCATCGAGCCGCTTTTTATCACCAATCCCCGCGAGGAGGAGATTTTGCTGGGGAACGATTATTTTTGCGAAACAGCCGGCTCTCTGGCCCAAAAGCTGCATCTTCTCCCTATCAGTTAGTCGAACTGTTCCGGAGAAGAACGGCAAATATGAATTCGATTTCACCCTGTCCCCCCCTGAGTTTGTTCTATTGGCAATATTCTGTTAATATAAAATTGAAGAGGAGTACCGATCTTTTTATCCTCAGTGGGCAAATAGGTGTGTCAAAAATACTTATTCAGCTATACTGGAAGATATAAAGCTTCGTTCACAATGAAATTTTTTCTCTGCTTTAAGTT
>CAYTDP010000071.1:0-11611 GCA_964436625.1 uncultured Halanaerobiaceae bacterium
GCCCCGGCAATTAAAGGTATAAGTAGTCCTGGTAATCCAGCATATATGGCAATTTTACCAACGATTCTGGAGAAGGACCGAAATTTTTCAGTTTGCGGGAAAGGGGAGATAGATTTGTCAGTAATTATCGAAGCAAGAGAAAAATTTGAGGAACTGGTCGCAGAAAATAATTTAAGCACCGAGAATATAAAGATTACAGCCGAAGGACTGGATCCAGAAGAGGCGATAGGTCATCCTGACCGTCAGGACTTTCCCCTGCTGCAGGGAGAGGAAGTCATGATCGAAGCAAAGTTTAAGGACAGCCGCGGTCAGGCCTTCACCGATCAACCGGGAGAGTATGAAGGAACCCTGAAGGAGATTTTGTCCTTTGATCTGGAGAACAGCTACCGCCGGGCTCTTTTTGTCGCAGCTATCAATGCTGTGCTGAGGGATCTTGATCTTATCGAAAAAACAGTCCACTGCCGGGATGATGATATGGAAGATTGCGCAGAAGAAGTTATGGCCTGGATAAATACTAACCACGGAGAATTACAAACTATCGGTCTCATAGGTTTTCAGCCCGCCTTTCTGGAAGCTGCAGCAAATACTTTTGGTCACAATAATATTCTGGTGACAGATCTTAATCAGGATAGGATCGGCGGTAGTGATTACGGGATCGAAGTAAGAAACGGAGAGAAATTCAACCGCCGTTTGGTAAAAAAAAGCGATTTTGTCCTGGTTACGGGCTCGACAATGATCAACGGTTCTGCCGGAAAACTTCTCGAATTATTCGTTGAACAGAATAAAGATTTTGCTTTTTACGGAAACACCATAACCGGGCTGGCCTATCTTATGGATTTGCCTCAGCTCTGTTTTTATGGCCGCAGAGGCTGAGAAAGAAAGCCGGCAAAAAAGTTTTTTGAAAAAATCAACTATAAAGGAGGTGAAATTATGTGCTGCGGAAGTCATAGTCATCATTCCCATCATGGCATGAGTAGTCATCACGGTCATGGAGGCCATCATTGCTGCTGTCATGGTCATCATCAAAAGCATTCCGGCCATCATGGACATCATCATACTGGATATGGACACTCTGCTCACAACTGCTGCTGCAGCTGCTGTTGTTGTTGCTGCTGCTGCGAGTGCTGCTGTGACTGTGGTGATGAATGCAAATGTGAGGAAGAATATATAATTGAAGAACTCGAAGGCGAAGAGGCTGTCGACCAGCTGAAGGAATACCTTTATGAGTTGAAAGATGAAATTATTGCTGTAGAGGAGGAGATCAGCAGACTCAGCGGTGAAGAGAAGCAAGAATGAAATAATTTAAAACCCGAAAAAAAGAGCCATTAGATCGTCAGCCTGAGTCGGGAAAGGTAAAATACAGGCAGATCCGGGTTGAGCTGGATCTGCCTTCCTGACTTTATTGTTTAGATGATTCCGGCTTTCTCGGCAAATTTTCTGCCACCTTCGGTAAATAGCTCTTCTTCGTTCTGCGGAACTTCAATTTCACCCATCTTATTTAGAGTTATTCTGTAAGCGTCTTTGAGAACAAGATAGGAAGTGTTTTCCAGCTCCTTTTTTCGATGAATAGCCCGGATATTGCGCATAACTTCCTGTCTGTATCTGTCGGGAATATCCAGAGAATTCAGGATGGTCTCGGCAATTTCTGCACAGCTTTCCGGCGGCCAACCGTTGTTTTTAAGCCACTCCGGATCTTCCACTTCTCTGTAATTCAGAGAGACTGGGCTGCAGTCAGGATCGCCTAACGGTGAAAGCAGCCCCGATAGTATCACGCTCAGGGGCGAGTAGCGCTCCAGTTTACCGATTTCATCCGCTATTTCCGTGAGTTCTCTTACCAGTTCTAGTTTTTCCGGATTGTTCTCCAAAAGCCTCGTAATTTTTTCTTCCACTTTTTCTCTTAAAGTCTGTACTTCGCTGTACAGTGTGCTTCCCTCACCGATACAGTTAGCAGCCTGATCACACCACTCTGCACAGCCCAGATCAAAACCAGGATTGATCATATCTCTTCCGCATTCAGGACAGCAACGAAGCAGATCAAACTTAAAGAATTCCACCTCATAACCGCAGTCCGGACAATTTTTCTCGTTGACATCATCCGGAGACCAGCTGCGCCCATCCTGACCGGGGCATTGCTGAAACATAGTTTTAGCTCCTTTCCGGAAATTTGTTTGCTAATTTTATTATAACTAAAAAACTCAACATTAACTATGACATATGTCACAGCCAGAAGCAGGCATGTCTGTTATAATTATTAGTGCAGTGGTCGAGATTTATCAGTCCAAACCGGTTCGGCCATTTTAAAAAAAAATTAACAACTATTAATTAAAAATGAAAGGATGGATCTGCAATGGTTATGAGAAAAATTGTAAAGATCGATGAGGACAGATGTACGGGCTGCGGTGAATGTATACCCGCCTGTGATGAGGGAGCGATCGAAATTGTCGATGGGGTGGCCCGCCTGAAAGAAGAAAGGCTCTGTGATGGCCTGGGAGACTGCCTGGGAGAGTGCCCTGAGGATGCTATTGAACTGGTCGAAGAAGAGGTGGAAGAATTTGATGAAGAGGCTGTCAAAAAAGAACAGCAGAAAATGAAAAAGGCTGCGGTCGGAGGAGGATGTCCCGGCAGCAGGATGAGAGATTTATCGCGAGGAAGTCCCTGCAGCGGCGGTCAGAAAAAATTTGAAAGAAGCGAGAAAGATAAACAGCGGAACTCCGGGGGAAATAAAACTGCAGCCGGAGATGGGGATGTGGAATTGAGCATAAACAGTCAGCTGGAACAGTGGCCGGTTCAGCTTCATCTGCTGCCCGAGACAGCATCATTTTTTGAGGGGGCGGATCTTTTAATAGCCGCTGATTGCGTTGCCTTTGCCTATGCCGATTTTCACCTCGATCTTCTCAAAGAAAAAAAATTGGTGGTGGGCTGCCCCAAGCTCGATGATACCGAAAGTTATCGACGCAAACTCAAAGGAATTTTGGAGCACAATGAATTAAATTCGATCACGGTGGCGATCATGGAAGTTCCCTGCTGCGGGGGCATGGCTCACCTGGTCGAAGATGCTGTGGCCAGCTCTGATCAGGATCTTGAGATCAATAAGGTGGTAATTTCGGCTGAAGGTGAAAAAATACAGTGAAATAAAAAATAACAGGATAGCCAATTGAATAATTAAGCTGGCTTCGCCCATCCCGGGTGAAGCTTTTTTTATCTGGTGGCCAGCAGCAGGCTGCAGACTATCCCGGAAGTCCGCCGGGTATCATGATTTAAGTGAGCAAAGAAAATTAAAAGCAAAGAATAAAAAAATCCCCGCGGCCGGCGATAAACCGACTGCGGGGATTTTTTGCCTGCTTAATTTTATCAAGGTAGCCTGATTATCTTCAGGCCATAAGCTCTTCTACGTCTTCCTTTACGCCGCTGGTGGGAGCTATGCCGAACTTGTCTACCAGGACGCTGGTTACGTTTTCGGATAGGAAGGCCGGCAGGGTTGGGCCGAGCTTGATATCTTTGACGCCGGCGGCCAGAAGACCCAGCAAAACAGCAACAGCTTTCTGCTCATACCAGGCTATGTCGTAAGATATGGGCAGATCATTGATATCATCCGCATCGACCGCTTCAGCCAGCTTTTTGGCTATGACTACCAGAGAATAGGAGTCATTGCACTGGCCGGCATCGAGGACGCGGGGTATGCCGCCTATATCGCCCAGTTCGAGCTTGTTATAGCGGAATTTGGCGCAGCCCGAGGTGAGAATAATGGCATCTTCGGGCAGCTCTTTGGCGACTTCGGTAAAGTATTCTCTGTCTTTGAATCTGCCATCGCAGCCGCTCATCACGACAAACCTGCTGATGTCGCCATTTTGAATGGCTTCTACCACGGCATCAGCTCGCTCACTGAGGGCATTATGAGCAAATCCAGTCATCACGCTGCCGCTTTCGATCTCTTCAGGAGGATTGGCTTCTTTGGCTGCCTCTATGAGGAGGGTGAAATCTTTGCTGCCATCTTCCGGTCTATCATCGATATGGCTTACACCTTCAAAACCGGCCACACCGGTCGTATACATCCTGTCTTTGTAGCTGTCTTTAGGAGGTACGATGCAGTTGGTGGTCATAAGGATTGGACCGTTGAACTTCTCAAACTCCTCTTTTTGTTTCCACCAGGAGCCGCCGTAGTTACCTTTAAAGTGTTCATATTTTTTGAAAGCAGGATAGGCCTGGGCGGGAAGCATCTCGCCGTGGGTGTAGATGTCGACTCCCTCGCCTTCTGATTGTTCTAATAGCTCTTCAAAGTCCTTGAGATCATGACCGCTGACAAGTATACCAGGCCGGTCATCTGTGCCCAGATCGACTTCGGTGGGTTCGGGATGACCGTAGGCGGAAGTATTGGCTTCGTCCAGCAGGGCCATGGTATCGACAGCACAGTCACCGCATTCCAGCACGAGATTGGTCAGTTCATCTCCGCTCAGACTATCATCGAGGGTGGCAGCCAGACCGTGCTGCATGAATTTATAGATGTCATCCTGCTCATGGCCGAGGATATAAGCGTGATCGGCGTAAGCTGCTATTCCCTTGAGGCCGTATGTTAGAAGCTCTCGCAGAGAACGGATGTCTTCATTTTCGGTCTGCAGGACACCCACCTCTTCTGCTTTTGCTTTAATATCTTCATCAGAATCGGGAGTCCAGGTTGCCGCTTCGGGAAGATCACCTGTGAATTCCTCTCCGTGCTTCTCCCGATAAAGTTTCTGACAATGCCCGGCAACTTCATCTCTTATTTCCAGTGCTTCCTCAATCCAATCATAAAAATCATCGGCTGAGAAGTTAACGTTGGTAACTGTCGAGAATAGCCCTTTCATGACAAAAACATCGACGTCCCGGCTAACCTCTCCATCCATGTCTCTGATCATTTCAGTGTAAGTGGAGACTCCTTTGAGCAGATAAATCAAAAGGTCCTGAAGGTTGGAGACTTCAGGGGACTTACCGCAGACACCTCTGGTGTCACAGCCGGTGTTTTTGGCCGTTTCCTGACATTGATAACAGAACATTTCGCTCATTTTATTACCTCCTGTTAGTTGATTTGTAAATATAAAATCAAAATAAATTTCGGTTTTTCCCAAGTGGACTACTATAAATTATAGAACATATTTTAGACTCTGGCTATGACATATGTCACAGGGATCGGATGTTTTTTTGAATAAGGAGGAAGATTGATTAAATCCGGGAACAAGGTTGAAGATGAAAGCAAGAAGAAGTATTATCGCATAACCAAAAGCGGGGAAGAGAAGCTGACCGAATCGCACAGCAAAATTCTTGAGTAGTTTGATGAGATTATTGCCTCATAATCATCCTAACATCATTGAAACTTAAAATCAATTCAAAAAAGTATGATTTTTTTATGATGGGATGCAGCTGCAGATTGAAGACCAGGAGAGCAAAAAGTTGGACAAAACAAAATTGGTCGTCAGATTGGATTCGCCCAACTTAACTGACCAGGCTTTCTGCCTCCCCTGATGATCTGTTTCCGGATTTATTATCATCATTTGAAATAACCCAGCATCTGTCAGTTTCAAAACTCAAATTTATTTTTTCCCCGCGTTCACCGGGTATTTTATCGAAATGAGCTCTTATACTCATTTTCCCGCAGGCTGTTTCAACCTGCAGGTGCGCTTCGACATAGCTGCCGTAATAAATATAATCTTCGATGTCGGCGGTGAGCCGTCCTGAGGGATCCGCCCGGAAAGCATCCGGTCTGATGGCCAGCAGAGAAGGACCGCAGTCCAGATCGTCCTGGAGGCAGCATTCAGGGTCCAGCGTTACCTCCCCCAGCTGACAGGTGGCTTTGATTTTTCCATTTTCGCCTCCGTTCAGGCCGGAAAGCTCCACCAGATTGGAGCGCGAGGCAAAATCGGCCACAAATCTGTTTTTTGGCCGGGAATATACTTCCCTGGGAGTGCCTTTTTGCTCGATAGAACCGTCCCTCATAACTGCCAGACGATCGGAGAGTGAAAAAGCATCTTCCCTGTCATGCGATACGATTATGGCAGGGATTTCGCTTTTCTGGAGAATTTTCCTGATCTCCCGCCGCATCTCTTCGCGCATTCTCTCATCCAGGCTGCTGAAAGGTTCATCCATGAGTACTACCTCAGGATCTCGACTCAAAGCCCGGGAGAGAGCAACTCTCTGTTTCTGCCCGCCGGAAAGCTGGTTGGGATATTTGTCTTCAGAGCCTTCCAGCCCGACCATATTCAGCAGATTTTTCACCCTGTTTTTTTGTTCTTTTTTAGATATTTTCTTATCAAGACCGAAGACTATATTTTCCGCTACATTGAGATGAGGGAACAGGGCATAGTCCTGGAACATCATTCCGGCAGAACGCTTTTCCGGCGGTTTCATCTTTCCTCTGCCGGCTGACAGCTCATCGCCAATGTAAACCTGACCACTATCGGGCCGCACGAAACCGGCTATTATCCTGAGAGTTGTGGTTTTGCCACAGCCGCTGGGGCCCAAAAGCGTCAGTATTTCTCCTTTTCCAAGCTGTAGATTGAGATCTTTAACTGCTGGCTTATCCTCGCCGGGATAAGTCTTGGTAATACTTTGAAGTTCTACTGCGTTCATAATTTTTTCAACTCCCGAAAAAACTCATGATTGAAATAGAAATTCTGAAATCAGACCTGAAACAAAACTATAGTTCAAAGCAAGGTATTTTTAAAACCTGTCGACTAAAAGTTTGAGCGGCAGCACTGAAACAACCACGAGTATAAGAGCCGGAAGAGCTGCCTCTGCGTAAAAACCCTCCGAAGCCTGCAGCCAGACCCTGACTGCCAGAGTATCGAACCCTGCCGGCCTGAGCATCAAAGCTGTTGTGAGTTCTTTCATGCCGCTAACAAACACCAGGGCGGCTCCGGCCAAAACACCGGGCCAGGCCAGCGGAAGCACGATTTTTTTCATCATGTTAAAACCGGAAACTCCCATATCGCGGGAGGCATCTTCCACGGTTTTGCCCACCAGCTGTAAACTGGCCTCGCTGGATTGCAGGCTGAGGGGAAGATACTTGATTATTAAAGCCAGTAAAAAGACCAGCAGAGTTCCGTAAAGAGAGGGGAGGAAATTATTGAAGAAAAAGATCAATCCCAGCGCCACCACAACTCCGGGCAGAATATAGCCGGTGGCGGCCAGATTATTTATCAATCCTGAAAGCTTTCCCGGATACCTGACCCGCAGATATACCAGCGGCACCGATATTATCATAGCAGCTGATGCAGCCAGGCCGGAACTGAGCAGACTGTTAAAAACGTAGGGTACAATATCTCCAGGGCTGATGCCCTGGCCCAGTCCGGCCTGCAGCCAGTTCAATAAAACGCCCACCGGCAAAATTACCCCGGCTCCAAATACCAGCATGACTCCGGTAAAAGCAGGCCAGCGCCACTTTCCCAGCTCGATGCGGGGTGGCATCACTTCGCTTTCGACTTCACCGGCCAGATTGTTCTTTTTGCGGCTTAAATATTCCAGCAGGACGATAGTCATCGTGATCACTATGAGGACCAGGCTGAGAACAGCTGCACCTTCGCGGTCATATCGGCCCGTCATCTGAAAATAAATGCTGGTGGCAAAAGTATCGAACCTCAGCATCGAGACCGCACCAAAATCAGCCAGTACGTAAAGAGCTATCAGATAACCCCCGGCCCCCAGGGCGGGCCTGAGCAGAGGGAGTTCGACTTTTTTGAAGACCTCGAGCGTGCTTAATCCGCAGCTGCGGGCTGATTCATGCAGATGCGGATTTATGCGCTTTAATGAAGATGAGGTAATCAGGAAGACGTAAGGGTAGGTAAAAATTGTCATCACCAGGGCCACGCCGGGAAAACTGAAGATATCAAAGGGTAGGTCCAGCCAGTTCTTAATCACTCCCACCGGGCCAAAAGCCATGATATAGCTGAGTGCTCCAACATAAGTGGGGAAGACCAGGGGAATGGCCAGAGCCCAGCGGAAAAATCTTCGGCCGGGCAGATCTGTCCTGACCACCAGCCAGGCCAAAATGAGGCCGATGCTTACGCCGGCAGCCGTAACAACCGCTGCCAGACTAAGGGTGCTGAAAAGAAGAGCAGGAATGCGCTGGTCCAGGAGAAGTTCCCAGGTAGCAAATTCTGCTTTTATGCCCTGCCAGATAGTATAAAAAAGCGGTATCGCTGCTGCCAGGGCCGCCAGAGCCGAAAAAATAACCAGAGCAGCTGGTGGCGGCAGTTCCGGCCACAGAGAGAGCCAGCGGTTTTTTAATCGATGAATTATCCCTGTGGGAGAAGAGGCGAATTTACTGCTGTCGTTAAATTTATATTTCATAATATTAAATAACCTCTCGGTAAAAGTTATCCGAAGAACTGAAAAACATTTTCATTTGACCGTATTCCAATTATAGATTCTAAAAATTACTTTGTCAAGCTTTTAACTCAGGATTAGGGGATTGTCTGCTGCAGTATACTTGACAGAAAAAGTCAGGATAGTTATAATTTAAAATAATGCTTAAATTGAAAATAAGTTTCAATTAAGAACATCAAAAAATCCAAACAGAGGAGTGGTTTGCATGAAATTTGCTGAAAATATCAAAGAGTTTTTGCATGATAATTTCGATTATTCTGCGGGCATATATCAAATTTTAGTCTTTTTTCTGATCGGTTTTGTAGCTCTGGGAATACTTATTGTTCCGGGTCAGGGGGCAGCGGAAGCGGAAGAGATAATAGTCTATTCCAGCCGCCGGGAGCAGTTTGTCAGTCCGATTATGGATAAATTTGAAAAGGAAACCGGCATAGAGGTTAATATGCTGACCGGGGAAGAAGCTCAGTTCAACATGAGAATAAAGGAGGAAGCAGCCAACCCTCAGGCGGATATATTTCTGGCCAATGACGCCGGAGTTATGGAAGATCTCAGGCGAGCTGACGTGCTGACAGCGGCTCCAGAAGAGGTGCTGGAAAAAATTCCTGCCGATAAAAGGGCAGAGGACGGATCCTGGTTTGGACTTTCGGCCAGATCACGGATTCTAATGTACAACGAGGAGTTTATCGACGAGGAAGAACTGCCGGATTCTTTAGAGGATCTAACCGATCCTGAATATGCTGGTGATTTTGCTCTTACCCGACCGGGCAACGGATCGATGATATCTCATATGGCTGGACTCAGGACTTATCAAGGAGATGAATGGACCGAAAATTTTGTTCAGGACCTCATGGACAATGATCCGACAATAGTTGATGGCCATACCGATATACGTCGGGCAGTAGGTAGAGGAGAGGTAAGTCTGGGGCTGGTAAATAACTATTATTATCGGCTGCAGCTCGAAGAGGATAACCACGATAATATGGGAGCTATATATCCCGATCAGGGAGAAGATGAGATGGGAATTTTTGTGAATGTAGCCGGTGCCGCCCTTATAGAGGGAGGCCCGAACCCTGAGGCCCGTGATGAGCTAATAAACTTTCTGCTCGAAGAAGAAACGATGATTGAATATGCCGGCCTTAGCAATGAGACCCCACTGGTGGCCGAGCATGATATTTATGAAGTCAGCATTGACGATTTTGAGCATATGGATATAGATCTCAGTGAAATAGGCGATAACTGGCAGGGAACCCTTGACCTGATGGAAAGAGCCGGTTATTATTTTTAACCTGAAATTTTTTTGATCATTCCCGATAAATTTAAAAAATCCGGGCGATTTTGGGGCTGGTTTACATCCTGGAACTCTTATTTCTGCATCCAGCCCTTAGTCCGGGAATACTGTAGGCTCGAATATCTGTTTTAACCCAAATATTCAGAAAACTATTATTAATTTTTCGCGTTTTCATTTGAGGTTTTTCTTGTTATCGATTGATAGATATCGTATAAAATCTCTATCTTGATAATAATGGTTGAAAGATATAAAGCAAACTGGTACTCGAAATTTTTCGAAACTCAAATCAGATCCATAGCCGAAAACTAAACTTAAGCAGAGGAAAAATTACAGAGCGATCCTGTCTGATAATTTTAAATTGAAGATTATGATGCTTTGAGTTTTATATTGTAAATGATATGAAGAAATATAGGTGATGTGATTCTGCACATTTAGATACAAAAAATGATGAGAAGGATACTGTATAAATCATATATCTTGTTACTTTTATTAGACTGTGATATAATTTTTCTAGCAATCGTATTTATGAAAATATTTATTTTTGTCATGGTATATCTTCATCATTATCTATATTTTAGGCAGGGGGGTATGATTTCTTGAAGCAATTTGTGGTAATTGGTTTGGGCCGTTTCGGTACCAGCGTGGCTAAAAATCTAATGAAAAATGGTAATGAAGTTGTGGCCATCGACAAAGAAGAGGAGAGAGTGAATAAATTAAGAGACGACTTCACTCATGTAGTGGAAGCAGACGCAGCTGACGGTGAGGTTCTGGAATCTTTAGGGGTTGGCAACCTGGATGTAGGAGTAGTGAGTATAGGTGATGATGTTCATGCCAATATTTTGACCACCTTAATACTTAAAGAAAAGGGAGTTCCGCGGGTTGTGTCAAGAGCTGTTAATGATATGCATGGTAAAATTTTGTCCCGGGTGGGAGCAGATGAAGTGGTATTTCCCGAGAGAGATATGGGGGAAAGGGTGGCTCAACATCTTATTTCAGAAAACATGCTGGATTATATAGAAGTAACCTCTGATCACAGCATAATAGAAATAATAGCGCCGGAATTTATGGTTGATAGAACTCTGAAAGATATAAATTTAAGATCTGAATATGACATAAATGTCATGGCTATAAAAAGAGGAGAAACCCTAAATTTTACTCCTGGAGGTAATGATTGCATCGCGGAAGGGGATGTCCTGGTAATTCTGGGGCAAAATGAGCAGCTGGAGAAGATCAAATAAAGCAATAAATGAATTTTGTAGATAATCGGGAGTTGATGGAATTTGAGAATTATCGATCCGTTTTCAAGGCTGCCTATAAAAATAAATCCTCCCAGGATTATTATTCTGGGATATTTAACGGTTATACTGCTGGGATCGATTTTACTTTCTTTGCCTATAGCTACTCAGGGTGCTGGTTCGACCAGGTTTCTCGATGCTTTATTCACCGCCACTTCTGCCGTCTGTGTGACCGGGCTGATTGTAGTAAATACAGCGGCCAACTGGTCATTATTCGGCCAGATTACAATTTTGATTTTGATACAGATCGGCGGCCTGGGGTTTATGACACTTTCCACCCTGGGCTTTATGCTGGTGGGTAAACGGATCACTTTTAGTGAAAGATTATTGATAAAACAGGATATAGGAAACCTTACATACTCAGGGCTGGTAAGACTGGTAAGATATGTTTTAGGTTTGACTTTTGCCATAGAATTTTTGGGAGCTCTTTTGTTATTTTTCAATTTTCGTTTACATATGGAAAATTTACGGGCAGCCTGGTTTGCTATATTTCATTCCGTATCGGCTTTCTGTAATGCCGGTTTCGATATATTTGGGGACAGTTTGGTCAGGTTTACCTCGGATATAAGTGTCAATTTAATTTTCACCGGTTTAATAATCATTGGCGGGCTGGGCTTTACCGTAACCAGAGATATCTGGTATACACGCAGTGAGGGAAAATCTTTTAAAATGCTCT
>CAYTDP010000072.1:0-11290 GCA_964436625.1 uncultured Halanaerobiaceae bacterium
CACTTCGTCTCATAGCTTCCTATAATAAGAGGTGAGCAGTTATCGCTTTAAAAGATCCAAAATATAATTATTCTTTGTGTTTTGCTGACATGAATAAATTCTCGATCAGTAGAAAATCTCCTGCTTTCCCATCGAGTCATCTCATTTCATCGTTTTGCTGCCCGGCTTGTCAAGAGATTGATTTCTGCTGCACATAGGGCATTTTTCCGGGCTGTAAACCTCAAGATCCAGCTGAAAAACTGAAGCTAGAGGAATATCGCGGGCAATTTTTAGCTTTTTTTCTTCACTGCGATCGACCAGCACAGCCAGCCCCACTGTTTCAGCCCCATGAACAGCAACCAGATCAACTAGTTCCTGCAGAGAACCGCCGGTCGTCATCACATCATCCACCACCAGCGCTTTTTCACCCGAAAAGGGCTTTTGTCCTCTTCTAAATTCCATATCATCATGTTTCCTTTCCGAAAATACCGCTCTTACGCCCATCTCCAAAGCTACAGAATAAGCCAGTATTATACCTCCCACCGCAGGACCAACCACTACATCTATCTCTTCGATATCTATAGATTCAGCAGCCGATTTCACCAGTTCCTGAGCCAGTTTTTGAGCGCTGTCAGGATACTGCAGAACCCGGGCGCATTGAACGTATTTATCGCTGTGATAACCCGAGCTGAGCTCAAAATGCCCCTCCTGAAGAGCACCCTTTTCCCGAAAAATCTCTTTTATCTCTTCTTTATTCATCTTTCAACTCCTCCTTCCAGATCCTCTATGTTATCAATACCATGCTCCAGCATATAATCCTCCAGATCCGCGATTAGTTCAGGTATGATCCGGGGATTGACAAAATTGGCGGTGCCTACGGACACAGCCCGGGCTCCGGCCAGCAAAAACTCCACCACATCTCGAACAGAGCTGATTCCTCCCAGGCCGATGATCGGTATCTCAACTTCTTGCGCTGCTTCGTAAACCATTCTGACAGCCACAGGTCGGATGGCGGGTCCGGAAAGCCCCCCTTTTACGTTACCCAGCACCGGTTTGCCGGTTTCAATATCGATCTTCATCCCGGTCAACGTATTGATCAGAGATATAACATCACTGCCTGCCGCTTCAACTGCTGCGGCCACCTCGGCAATATCTACAGTTTCCGGCGACAGCTTGGTTATGATAGTCTTATCGGTCTTCTCTCTAACCAGATGCACAATACGAGCAGCCTGTTCAGGATCCCTGCCGAAAGCAGCCCCCCCTTTTTTGACATTGGGACAGGAAATATTCACCTCCAGAGCGTCAACTCCTTTGAGCGAAAGTTTCTCAGCCAGCAGAGAATAATCTTTCGGTCTGCTGCCGGAAATATTGACTATTATTCTGGTATCAAAATCACGGATGCGGGGGAGTATCTCCTGGATAAAACTTTCTGCGCCGGGGTTTTGCAGACCTATGGAATTCAGCATGCCGGCGGGTGTTTCTGCTATCCGGGGAGGTTCATTGCCGGCTTTCGGTTCAGGGGTAATGCCCTTCACAAAAATCGCCCCGGGTATATCGGGATCGACAAAATCAGAATATTCCTCACCGAATCCGAAGGTTCCCGAAGCAGCAGTCACCGGATTTTTCAGCGATAGGCCGTTTAAATCGACCGCCAGAGTTGCAGTTTTTTCGCTTCTTTCAGTCATCGAATATTACCTCCCCTATCGAAAAGACCGGCCCTTCCTGGCAAACATTCTTATAATTCCAGCTCCCCCCGGACTCCTCCTCTGATCCAGAATTTTCGCCGCCGGTTTTGCCCTGCTCAATTTTTCGAGCACAGGATAGACAGGCTCCCACTCCACAGGCCATTCTGGACTCAAGAGAAATTTCCCCCGTAAAACCGTATTTTTTGCTCAGAAGCTGCAGCTCTTTCAGCATGGGCTCAGGTCCGCAGCCGTAAACATAATCAAAAGAGGTGTAAGTCTTCTTTTCTTTTTCGAGCCGGCTTTCCAGCAGCTCGGTCACAGCCCCCCTGATGCCGGCGCTCCCATCATCTGTAGCCAGCTGAAAATTTACTCCCGTCTTTTTCAGCAGAGAAATTTCCATAAGCTCTGATGCGCAGACGGCACCGAAAAAAACCGTGAGATCGCTTTTTTTCTCCAGATCAATAACAGCTGGGCCCAGGGGAGCTATCCCCATGCCGCCGCCTATTATCAGAGGAGAATCTCCCGCAGATGAAAGGTCAAAACCCTCTCCCAGCGGCCCCATAACATCCAGAATATCTCCCGGCTCATTATCGCTCAGCGCTTCAGTTCCTCTGCCCACTACTCTGTACTTTATGGAGATCTTTCCGGCCTCAGAATCAATTCTGTTGAAACTGAAAGGCCGCCGCAGCAGAGGATCTCTATCTGCTGTTCCGCCCCCGACCTTCAGATGAACAAACTGGCCCGCCCGGGCCCGGGCGGCAATTTTGGGGGCTTTTAGCTCCAGCAAAAATATTTTTTCAGCCATCTCTATGTTTTTAAGTATCCGGACACAGCTTTTGACCGCCTTCATTCTGTTTCCTCCCAGGCCAGACCGGGATCTTCCGCCAGTGCTGAATTTATCTTCTCACTCATATCATGAACTGCCTTTTTGGCTGCCTGCCGGTAATCACCGCTGTATTCATCTTTTTCATAGGCATAGTCGATGCCTCGAGAGGAGTTGATCAAAGCTCCCAGCCCCTCATCATCAAAGCAGGGTATAACATCCCCGACTCCCCCGCCCTGGGCTCCGTAACCGGGAACCAAAAAATAACTGGAATTCATAATGGCCCTTAACTCTGCAGCCTCCTCTCGACAGGAAGCTCCAACCACTGCTCCGACCGGGCTGTAGCCGTTTTTGCCCTTTAGGGGACCTCCCCATTCTGCCACCATGTCGGCAATTTTCTCACCCACGGTTGCACCTTCAACCAGCTTCTGATCCTGAACTTCAGCCGCCGAGGGATTGGAGGTGCGGACCAGTATAAATACTCCCCGATCATTTTTCTCGCAGCTATGCAAAAATGGCTCTATTCCGTCGCTGCCGAAATAGGGATTTATAGTTATCGCATCCGGCAGCATTCTATCATTATCTCTTGCCGGCGATGAATTGCCCAGATAGGCCCGGCTGTAAGCTGCAGCCGTAGATCCTATATCATTCCGCTTCACATCACCTATTACCAGGAGTCCTCTTTTTCGGGCCATCTTAACCGTATTCCAGAAAGCTTCTATCCCTTTTTCACCATAAATTTCATAAAACGCTATCTGCGGTTTGACCGCCACCGCCGTATCTTTCACCGCCTCCAGCAGCCCCTCATTGAAAGCTTCTATGACCTGCCGGGCAGATTCGCCCGTGTCAGGCCTGCTGCCGCCATAGTTCTTCCTGAGGGATCGAGGAATTCTCTGCCAGCGCGGATCAAGCCCCACACAGACATGACTTTTCTTTGCGAGCACTTCCTCGATAATTCTATCAGCAAAATTCATTTACATTTCCTCCTCCCAGACAATCTCTCCCTCGACCAGGGTCAAAACCGGCTTACCCTCAAGTTCTCTTCCTTTAAAGGGAGTGTTGCGACCCTTAGAACGGAAGTTTTTCGGATCAACCTGCCAGCTTTTATCTTCTGCGACCAGGGTCAGATCAGCAGGTGATCCCTTTTTGATCTCCGCTTTTCTAACCCCCAAAATTTCAGCCGGCTTTTCACTCAGGCATTTTACCGCCTCCGCCCTATCTATAACTCTTTTATCGATCAGCTCGGTATAAACAAGACCCAGCGCCGTTTCAGCTCCGGAGATGCCAAAGGGCGCATAGTCGAACTCCACATCCTTCTCTTCGGGAGCATGAGGGGCATGATCTGTAGCAATTACATCTATTATACCATCGGCCAGCCCCTGTTTGATAGCTTCAACATCCTCTTTTGAGCGCAAAGGGGGATTGACCTTTAAATCGGTATTATAGGAGGGAAGGAGTGAGTGATCCAGAGTGAAATGATGCGGAGTCGCCTCACAGGTTACCCTCACACCTCTCTTTTTAGCCCTGGAGATAAGATCCACTGAATCGGCGGTGCTGACATGAGCTATATGAAGAGGACACCCGGTTTGTTCAGCCAGACAAATATCCCTGGCCACCATTATCGTCTCAGCGCTGCCGGGTATGCCCTTCAATCCGGTCAGAGTTGAATAATAACCTTCATGTACCATCCCCGCGGCGGAAAGATTTTCATCTTCGGCATGAGAAATGACCGGCAGATCAAAAGTCTGGGCATATTCCATGGCCAGCCTCATCACTTGAGAATTCATCACCGGTCTGCCATCATCGGAAACCGCCACTATTCCCGCTTCTTTCATCCTTCCCATCTCAGCCAGCTCTTCTCCCTGACTTTCTTCGGTAACCGCTCCCACCTGATAGAGATGAGTTCTCGCTTTGTTCTCAGCTCTTTCATAGACAGATTCCACCAGCGCTTTTTTATCTATAACAGGGTCGGTATTGGGCATAGCTGCAGCCGCGGTAAAGCCACCGCGGGCAGCGGCTTTTGTGCCTGTGGCGATTGTTTCTTTGTGCTCCTGACCCGGTTCTCTGAAATGCACATGCATATCGATAAGTCCCGGCAGAGCTGTTAAACCTTCTGCCTCGATAATTCGCAGATCATCAGCGTCAGTCTCCAGTTTGCTTTCCACTGCTGCAATCACGTCGTCTTCGATAAAAACATCGACATTTTCCAGTTTTTGATCTTCAGACCGAAAAGCATTTATATTTTTAAGCAGAATTTTGTTCATCTTTAATCTCGCCTCCCCCGACCAGCAGATATAAAAGAGCCATGCGCACAGCAACTCCATGAGAAACCTGACGTTCGATAAAAGAAAGATCTCCGTAAGCCAGCTCAGGTGAAATCTCTATTCCTCTATTTATCGGCCCGGGATGAAGCAGAATACAGTCAGAAGCTGTGTTTGATAAGTGGCGCTTGCGCAGCCCATAATTCTCGCGGTATTCCCGCAGAGAAGGAAAAAAGTTTGTCTGCTGTCTTTCCATCTGGATGCGCAGAAGGTAAACCACATCGGCATTTTTGATGCCCGGTTTCAGCCTGTGATGTACCTCAACACCTAAATCCTCAATTTTTTCCGGCATCAGAGTGGAAGGACCGATCAACCTGACATTGGCTCCCATCTCTTTCATACCCCAGATGTTCGATCTGGCCACCCTGCTGTGCTTTATATCCCCGATGATGGCTATATCGAGGTCCTCAAGACTTCCTTTGTTATCCTGGATAGTTAGCAGATCTAAAAGCGACTGAGTCGGATGTTCATGTACGCCATCGCCGGCATTTATAACCGGTATCTCCAGTGTATCGGCCAGCAGCCGGGGTGAACCGGGAGCGCTGTGTCTGATTACCACCGCATCTGCCCCCAGGGCTTTAAGGGTTCTGGCGGTGTCGACCAGACTCTCTCCTTTGGTGAAGCTGCTGCTTTCTTTGGAAATCGACATCGAATCCCCGCTCATTCTTTTTATCGCCAGCGAAAAAGAAGATTTAGTTCTGGTGCTGGGCTCGCAGAAAAGATTGACTATAAGCTTACCCTGCAGGGTCGGAACTTTCTTGATGGGCCGGGTCAAAATCTCTTTCATAGAATCGGCGGTTTCCAGTATCATCTCGATTTCTTTCCGATCCAGTTCTTTCATGCTCAGCAAATTCTTTTTAGTGAATTCCATCGATTCCATCGATTCACCTCACGTTTTTTTGGTTTCCTTATTAAACCGCATCCCTGACAGCCGAAAAGATCGGAAGATCTATCAAATTAAAAAACCCTCTTACCGACAGCACCGGCAAGAAGGTACATAAAATTCCCTATTTAATAATTCCTTGCCGGCCTCACGGGACCAGTTTAAAGGATATTTTTTATTATTAAATGCAGTATATCAGAGGCAGACTCAGCTGTCAATGCTAATTTGCCTGTCAATTCGTTTTCTGCCTTATTTCCACTCTACCCTCGTGTATTTTTAACCTGTTTTCAGCATAAAGTCGGATGGCACGGGGGTAGATAACGTGCTCTTCCGACCTGATTCTGGCGGCCAGCTCATCGGTCGTGTCCCTCTCTTTAACTTCAACGGGTTTTTGAAGAATGATGGGACCCGCATCTAGCTCGGTCGTTACAAAATGCACCGTACAGCCAGTAACCTTGACCCCGTATTCCAGAGCCTGCCCGGGAGCATCCAGTCCTTTGAAAGCCGGCAGCAGGGAGGGGTGAATATTCATAATTCTATTGGCAAATTCATCCACCACTCTAGAACTCAACCTGCGCATAAAACCGGCCAGCGCCAGAAGTTCGACATCCAGCTTCCAGGCTTTTTCGATCAGCTCTCTTTCCGGCACTTTTTTTCCTGATGTCTTCTCATAATCGAGATAATGAACAGGGATATCAAAATTTTCAGCTCTTTCAGCTGCCTGAGCTTCCGGCCGGTCATAAAACAGAACAGCTATCTCCGCCGGGAAATCATCCTGCCGGCAGGCTTCAGCGATAGCCTGAAAATTGCTGCCCCGGCCAGAAGCCATCACACCCAGCCTCAGCATAGTTCTACTCCCGGAGCAGAATCTCCGGCTTCTTCAGCCGTTATTTCACCTATCAAAAAAGCTTCTTCCCCCAGCTTTTCGGCACGGTTAATGATTTCGCCGGCACTTTCGGCCGGAGCTGTTATAACCATCCCGACGCCCATATTAAAAGTCTTATACATCTCTTCTGCCTCTATATCTCCCAGGTTCTGTATGAGAGAGAAAATTTCAGGTTCCTGCCAGCTCTCACAATCGATCACCGCTCTGGTTCCGTCGGGTAAAATTCTGGCGATATTGCCCGGAATCCCTCCGCCGGTTATATGTGCCAGTCCGCTGATTTCAAAGTCATCGATTAGTTTTAAGACATTTTCGACATAGATACGGGTAGGGGTCAAAAGCTCATCTTTGAGCTGACAGTCAAGTTCTTCTATATAATCATCTACACTGTAATCGTGAACATCGAAAAAGAGCCTCCTGACCAGCGTAAAGCCGTTGCTGTGAATTCCACTGGAGCTCAGACCTATCAATTTGTGACCGGGGGCGATCTCTCCGGGATCGATTATATTCTCCTCGTCCACAGCTCCAACAGCAAATCCGGCCAGCTCATACTCTTCCCCGGCAAAAAAATCAGGCATCTCGGCCGTCTCTCCTCCCAGCAGAACACATCCAGCCTGCCGACAGCCTGCTGCCAGCCCCTCTACGATCTCTTCGAGAAGTTTCGGCCTGATATCACCCAGAGCCAGATAATCCAGAAAAAACAGCGGAACGGCACCCTGAACCAGAATATCGTTTACACACATGGCTGCTAAATCTATCCCGATGGTGCGATGATCACCGGCTTTCACCGCCACCTTCAGCTTGGTGCCAACTCCATCAGTGCCGGCGACCAGCACAGGCCGGGTGAACTTTTCGACATCCAGCCGATACATGCCGCCAAATCCCCCGACGTCATCCAGCACATTATCATCATGGGTGGAATTTATCATATCTGCAACCCCGGCCAGCGCTTTATCGGCTGCTTCAATATCGACTCCGGCCTCCCTGTAAGTATATCCCAAGTTGAAATCCCCTCCTGCAGCTAATATTTTTGATCTGTACACTTTCATTTAGAGCTTATCTTGCCAGCGGATATTCTCCGTCGAAGCATGCGGTACAGTAATCCCTGTCTTCAGCATTAATTGCAGCCAGAAGTCCTTCTCTGCTGAGATAAGTAAGAGAATCCGCACCTATATGCTCTCTTATCTCCTCCCTGCTTTTCTCGGCAGCAATCAGCTGCTGTCTGCGGGAGGTGTCCATGCCATAATAACAGGGATAGGCCAGCGCTGGAGATGAAACCCCCATATGCACCTCACGCGCCCCTGCACTGCGAAGCATTTTTATTATCTGTCTCGAGGTTGTCCCCCGAACTATCGAGTCATCTATCAATATAATGCGACTATCGTTGATGATGCTCGATATTGGATTGAGTTTGGCCCGAACCTGCAGATCCCTGATATTTTCGGTGGGCATGACAAAACTTCGGCCTATATACTTATTCTGCAGTATCCCCTGTTTGTAGGGCAGCCCGGACTCCTCGGAAAAACCAAGTCCGGCCGATATTCCCGAACTGGGAACAGGAACGACAATGTCACCATCTATCCCTGCCTCTTTAGAGAGATTCCATCCCATTTTCTTGCGGGCCAGCCGCACATTCTGTCCGCCTATAATGCTGTCGGGGCGGGCAAAATATATGAATTCAAAAGAACAGAAGCTGCTCTGGCAGTGCTCGCGATAATAGCGGCTTTGAATTCCCGATTCATCTACAACAATCAGCTCTCCAGGTTCTATCTCCCTTAATTTTTCCGCCTCCAGTATATCAAAAGCGCAGGTTTCCGAAGCCACAATATAGGTATCCTCTCTTTTTCCGAGGACCAGCGGCCGAAAACCGCGGGGATCCCTGGCAGCGACCAGCCTGTTTTCAGTCATGGCTACCAGGCTGAAAGCCCCTTTCAGCTTGTGCAGGCTCTCAACCAGAGCTTCGACCGGGTCATCACTAAAAGAGTGAGCGGTAAGGTGAGCTATAACTTCGGTGTCCAGATCAGAGTGGAATATAGCTCCTCTCTCCTCCAGATTGCTGCGAAGCTCACTGTGATTTATAATATTTCCATTGAGAGCCAGAGCCAGATCTCCCTTGATAGAACTGGTCAAAAGTGGCTGAGCATTGACCATTTTATCGGAACCGGTAGTGGAATATCTAACATGTCCTAAAGCCAGATTTCCTGACATCTCCGCCAGATCCTCTTTCTCAAATACGTCTGTAACCAGTCCCAGACCCCGCTGTGATTCAAAACCATCTTCACCGCTCACACAGATACCGGCGCTTTGCTGACCTCTGTGCTGGAGCGCATAAAGTGCGAGATAACTCAAGCTGGCGATATCTGCATCGCATTCAGGAGAATAGATGCCGATCACACCACATTCTTCGGCTGGCCCTTCCATTATCCCTTTAGTTTGCCACTTATGGCTGAGTTCCATTCAGATTTCATCTCCTCCAGAGAAATATTTAATCTGTTTTCAATTGAAACTTCTTTATTTCCTACCTGCCCCAGCTTCCTGACCGCTGCGCCTTTTTCAGCAGCCATATCGATCAATTCTTCTTCCTTTTCGCTGGAGAGCGAGACCAGAATTCTGCCGGGGGTTTCGGCAAAGAGCTCTTCCTCGAGTGACAGATCGCCATTTAATTCCAGACTGGCTCCCAAATTTCCCGATACAGCGGCAGCGGCCAGAGCCATAAAAAGACCCCCGGAGCCGCAGCTGCAGGCAGATTGCAATAAATTTTGACCGGCTGCCTGTCGACATACTTTCTGAATATTCTTTTCCTGATCCAGATCGAGACCGGGAAGAGGGCCGCAGTTTTCCCCGGCTGCCCTGCGCATGAATTCGCTGCCTCCCAGTTCAGCTTTCGTCTCGCCTAAAAGATAGATAACATCCCCTTCTTTTTTAAAGTCTGAGGTTATATAATTATCCTTCCCGGCTATACCTATCATGCCGATCACAGGAGTGGGAAAGATAGATCCTTCCGGCCCTTCATTATAAAGGCTTACATTGCCTCCGATAACAGGCAGATCGAGTTCCCTGCAGACCTCTCTAATTCCCTCTACTCCCTCGTTTAACTGCCAGTAAACGCCGGGATTTTCAGGACTGCCAAAATTCAAACCATCTGTGACAGCCAGAGGCTCTGCCCCGCAGCTGCTTATGGACCGGGCCACTTCAGCAGCAGTCAATTTGCTGCCCAGCCGGGGGTTCAGATGACAGTAATGTCCCCGGCAAGAAATATCAGCCACCAGAACTCTTTCATCGGGAAGCATAAAAGCTCCTGCACACTCTTCTGAGCTGCTTAAAACCTCTTCTCTTCTTTCATTTCCAGCTTTTTCTAAAAACCACCTGTTCGCTCCCAGCTCGGGCGAACGCAGCATTTCAAAAGCTGCCTCCCTTAAAGTACCAGACCAGGAAATATCTGACGATGATTTTTTAACAAAGTCACTCGAATAGTCCGGTTTTTCTATCTCCCGTTCGGGTATCGGAAACCCCTCTGTCAGCGAACCGATCGGAAGATCAGCTTTGGTCTCCTCTCCCTCTTTTACTCTGAGGCTTTTGTCCTCAATGACAGTACCGATAACTTCCGCCTCAAGATCATAACTCCTTAAGATCTCCAGAACCTTTTCGGAGCTGGACTCCTCGACGGAGAACATCATTCTCTCCTGAGTCTCTGCCAGCATAATTTCGTAGCTGCCCGGTTCTTCCCTGGTTAAAGGAACCTTTTCCAGTTCTAACTCTATACCTGTACCGCTGGCTCCGGCCATCTCGCTGGCTGCTCCGGTAATGCCTGCCGCCCCCAGATCCTGCAGGCCGACGAGCAGATCTTTCTCTATAATCTCCAGCGAAGCCGATATCAACCTCTTCTCTATCTCCGGCCTGCCGGCGGGAACTGCTTCGCTCTCATCTTTGTTTTCCTCTTCAGCCGAAAGCTCATCAGAAGCAAAGCTAGCCCCGCTCACCCCTTCAGTTCCGGTAGCGGCTCCGGCCAGAATTATTAAGCTGCCGGGACTGCCCGCCCTGGCTCTCACCTCTCTATCAGCGGGCAAAATACCCACACACATAGCATTTACCAGCGGATTGTTCTCATAGGCCTGCGAAAAATTGAAACTGGCCCTGACAGTCGTCACATCAATTCCTTTTCCGTATGAGAGAATGCCGTCAACGGCCTCAGCCGCCAGCCACTGAGAACGTTCCGAATCCAACTCTCCCAGGCATATAGCTCCCAGGGCTGCAGCCGGACGGCCGCCCACCGAGAGAACATCCCGGGCTATTCCTCCCAGCCCGGTAGCCGCTCCTTTAAAAGGGGCCACAGCCGAAGGGTGGTTGTGACTTTCAACTTTGAAAGCAGCCGCCAGCCCCTCCCCCAGATCAACGATGCCGGCATTTTCTCCCGGACCCTGAATAACCTTTTCTCCATCAGATGGAAGCTTTTTTAAAAGCCGCCGGGAGTTTTTGTAGCTGCAGTGTTCTGACCACATCACCCCGTACATTCCCAGTTCCAGCCGATTGGGCTCTCTATTTAAATCAGAGCATATTTTCTCATATTCCTCTGCTGTCAATCCTTCCTGCTGCCAGCTTCTTTCCGCATCCGTCATATCAGCTCACTCCTTTCGGAGAAGAATCTATTTTCTTCTTGGATTTTCTCCACATCAGTTGTTGGATTTTGTTTAAGAACACTTGCATTTAGGACATTTT
>CAYTDP010000073.1:0-11151 GCA_964436625.1 uncultured Halanaerobiaceae bacterium
TTCGAAGCTTGAGTCAGGTCCATGGCCCAAAAATCGTGTCCCCGGCTCAGGATGTACCGGGCTGAGCGAAGCCTCATAGCTTCCATGAATGAGTAATTTATTAAGTGTGAAAACGTCCTAAATGCAGGTGTTCTTAAACAAAATCCAACAAATCCAATAATCCGTTCTGAAGAAAAACCGCAAAATATTATGGAGGTCAATTTATGGCTTATTCAGTTTCAGATGTGCTCAAAATGTTGAATGACATCGCTCCTTTCAATCTTGCCGAGGAGTGGGATAATTCCGGTCTTCAGGTAGGAGCTAGAGATCAAAAGGTCGAAAAAATTCTGCTGACCCTGGATGTCGATGAAAAGATAATCGAAGAAGCTCTGGACAGGGATTGTGAGATGATAATTTCACACCACCCATTGATATTTTCCCAGCTTGATAGTGTGACCGAAGCCAGCGGTACAGAGAAAATAGTCCGCAGTTTAATCCAGAATGAAATAACCCTGATTTCAGCTCATACAAATTTTGATAAGTGTGAGGGCGGAATGAATGATTATCTGGCTGACAAAATCGGGTTAAAAAATATAAAACCCCTCAACGATGATGAAGACATGAATAAGCTGGTCGTGTTTATTCCTGTTGATAGTTTGCAGGCTGTTAAAAACTCTCTCCATGAAGCAGGGGCGGGAGAATTTGAAAAATACGATATGGCCGGTTTTTACAGCGAGGGTACCGGAACTTTTAGGCCTCTGGAAGCCAGCAGTCCGGCTGTAGGCGAAAAAGGCGATTACACTGAAGTGTCAGAATACAGGCTGGAGATGATTTATCCGGCCCGATTCACCGATAAAATTGTTTCCTGTCTTGAAAGAGAACACCCCTACGAAGAGCCTGCTTACGATATTTTTAGACTCGAGCAGCACAGCGGAGAAATACTGCCTGCCCGCAGGGGAGAGCTCACCCAAAAAATGAGCTTGAATGAGTTTCTGGCCAGGGTAAAAGAAGAGCTGGATGCTGAAAACCTGAAATATTTTGGTCATGATGACAGGAATATAAAAAATGTGGCTGTTGCCTGCGGCAGCGGCAGCGATTTTATAGGGGCTGCCGCGAAAAACGGTGCTGATGCGTTGCTGACTGGAGATATTAAATATCACGACTGGCAGCTGGCCCGGGATAAAGATCTCATTCTGATCAATGCAGGTCATTACGATACTGAAAAACATTTTGCCGGCCTGATGGCGGAGAGAATACTGGCGGCTCTCGATTCGGACGGCTTTCATCCCGAATTAATTTTATCTGATCGGCAGGAGAACCTCTCTGAAATTTTTGCTTGATCTCAATAATATCTAGTTATATGTTGAATTGATAAACAGTAGATATGTTTTACTGATTTTTCTTGATATTTATATCGAGTAGTGATATACTATAATTAACAATTCTTCAGTTAAAAGGTCAAGAAAATACATTAAATTGTTAGGATCTTCTCCATAACCGCTGGTGAAATTTACGACATATTTCTTTAAAGCGATAACTGCTCATCTCTTATTATTTATAGGAAGCTATGAGACGAAGTGATACTCGAAATTTTTCGAAGCTCGAGTCAGGTCCCTGGCCCAAACCAAAAATCGTGTCCCCGGCTCAGGATGTGCCGGGCTGAGTGAAGCCTCATAGCTTCCATGAATGAGTACTATATAAAACGGGAAAATCTCCTAAATGCAGGTATTCTTAAACAAATTCCAACAGCTGATGTGGAGAAGAAACAATTTTTATTACATAAGCTGGCCGGGTGATCGCGGTGGTTTAAACCGCCGAGGAAAGTCCGGGCTCCACAGGGCAGAAGGCCGGGCAACTCCCGGCGGGGGAAACCCCGGGAAAGTGCCGCAGAAAATATACCGCCAGCTTTTTGCTGGTAAGGGTGAAATGGTGCGGTAAGAGCGCACCGGCCTTTCGGGAAACCGAAAGGGCCTGGCAAACCCCCTTCGGAGTAAGTCCAAATAGGAAGGCAATAGGATGGCCCGTCCTTATGCCTTCGGGTATGGACGCTTGAGGGCTGCAGGCAACTGCAGCTCCAGATAGATGATCACCTTCGACAGAACCCGGCTTATAGGCCAGCTTAACATAAAGAATTGAGGTGTTAACTTTATGGCACAGGAAAAGAGCGATATACTGATAGTTGCTGAAAAACTCTCTTATTGTCTGGAAAAAGTAGAAGAAATTGATCCCCTGGAAGCTGACATTGATGAGGATATTGTGAAAAATCGGATCATCACCCTTCGAGGTTATCTTAGATACCTTGATCAAGATGGCATAGATGTTTTAAAGAAAATTCAAAGCAGAATAGAAGGTGCTGAAAATGGCTGATAAAATTTATTACAGAGTGCAGTACCCTTTAAAAAAAGGGATTCAAAAACTCAAAGAGCTTGACAAGGATGAAGAAAAGCTGGATGAAATGATCGCCGGTCTTTCCGAATACGAAAAAAGCAGATTGAGAAATTTTCTGCAGGATTGGGAAGAAGGAGGTAGAAGCGATCTTGTCCAGTTCATCGAAGAACTGGAGGAGAGATCATAATTTTTATTCTGGATTGATTTACTGAACACATCAAATATAAATATATCTTATTTGAACGCCGGGACCGCTGGTCCTGGTTTTTTTATTGCCATTTATTTACTTTTGTTTTATTGAAAAGATATTTTATCTGTGTTAAAATTAAGTTCAGGACAATTATAGGAGGGTCAAAATGGCTGGTCATTCTAAGTGGCATAATATCAGACATCAGAAGAAAAAAGAGGATAAGAGAAGAGCTAAATTATTTTCCAAATTAAGCCGCAGGATCTCCGTAGCTGCCCGAGAGGGCGGGGGTGACCCGGATAAGAATCCTGATTTGAGGATGGCTATAGAGAAAGCCAAGGATAACAATATGCCCAAAGAAAATATCGAGAGGGCTATAAAAAGGGGCACCGGAGAGCTTGAAGGTGTTGATTATGAGAGCTTCACCTATGAAGGTTACGGCCCGGGAGGCGTGGCGCTTTATTTTGAAATTACTACTGATAATCGCAATAGAACAGCTTCAGAGCTAAGACATATCCTTTCGGAGAACGGTGGCAATTTGGGCCAGGAAGGCTGTGTGGCCTGGATGTTCGATGAGAGAGGACAGCTTCTTCTGAAAAAAGACGAGGTTGAAAAAGATTCAGAGGCAGTAATGCTGGATGCCATCGAAGCCGGTGCTGAAGATGTCATCGAAGAAAATAATCTTATCAGAATTATGACTGACCCTCAGGATTATATAGATGTTAAAGAGCAGCTGGATGACGAATATGATTTCAGCGATTCAGATATAGTGATGGTGCCCAACAACGAAGTGGATTTAAATTATAAAGAAGCCAGAAAAGTTCTGAAATTGATGAATGAGCTGGAAGAACATGACGATATTCAGGAAGTTTACACGAATTTTAACATCCCGGAATCAGTCATGCAGGAGCTCAAGAAAGAGGAAATAGCCTGATTTATAGCTGCTGGCTCTATTAAAAGGGCACTGGTAGGTCGGTGTCTTTATTTTTTTTCATGAGGTGATGAAGTGAAAATTTTAGGCGTAGATCCCGGACTGGCTGAAATAGGTTATGGAGTAGTTGAAGAAGATGGAAATTCTCTTTCTCAAATAGAATTTGGCCTGCTCAGAACATCCAGCGAGAAATCTGATCTGGAGAGGTTAAATATTGTCTTTGAAGAACTCACGAAAATTATAAAAAGACTGGAACCGGAACAGATGGCTGTAGAGGAATTGTTTTTTAATAAGAACGCCAAAACGGCTATCCGCGTCGGTCAGGCCAGAGGAGTTATTCTGCTGGCCGGGTCCCGGGCAGGTATCCCCGTCTTTGAATACACACCGCTGGAAGTCAAGCAGGCTGTGGTGGGACATGGCAGGGCTGAAAAGATGCAGGTTCAGCAGATGGTTAAAACCCTGCTGGGGCTGGCGGAAATCCCTGCTTCTGAAGATGCAGCTGATGCACTGGCCGTCTCGATATGCCACTGTCACACTGAATCAACCAGAAATAGCTGGAGTGAAATGCTTTGATCGGTTACTTAAGAGGAATATTGATAGGGAGAAGGAAAGATAAATTGCTGCTGGAAGTTGACGGAGTTGGTTATGATGTGAAGGTTCCCGATGATTTTCCTCTCGGTAAGAAAGGAGAGGAAATAGAGGTATATACCTATACCTATGTGAGAGAGGATCTCATAGAATTGTTCGGTTTTAAAAATCGAGAGGAGAAAAATCTTTTCAGCACTCTGCTGGAGGTTTCCGGTATAGGCCCTAAAGTTGCTCTCAATACCGTTTCGACCCTGAATCCTCAGGAGCTAGTCTCAGCCATACTGGGCGAAGATCTACCCACCCTGAAAAAGGTTAGCGGCATAGGGCCTAAAAGCGGTCAGAGGATGATACTCGAGCTGGAGAGTAAAATAGACAAACTGGTCGCCAGCGAGGACCTTGAGATAGCTGCGGATGATCAACAGGAGAGAAAAGAAGAGCTCTTTTCTGCTCTGAACAATCTGGGATATAGAGATCAGGAGATAAGAACTGCGCTGAACAATATCTCTTTTGACTCCGATCATGAGCTGGAAGAAAAGATACGTCTTGTGCTCAACTTTTTGGGAAAGGAGTAATTTTTAGATGGACGAAGAAAGAGTTATATCTCCTGAACAGCAGCCTGATGACAATCGTATGGATAGCACTCTCAGACCCGAAAAGCTCGAATACTACGTGGGTCAGGAGAGAGTAAAAAAGAAACTGAGTATATTCATTCAGGCCGCCTGTGAAAGAAATGAAGCTTTAGATCATGTTCTTCTTTATGGTCCTCCCGGACTGGGTAAGACAACTCTGGCCCATATTATATCGCGAGAGATGAACGTCAACCTGCACACCACCAGCGGACCGGCCATCGAGCGACCGGGAGATCTGGCCTCGATACTCACAAATTTATCCGACAAAGATATCCTTTTTATAGATGAAATTCACAGATTAAATCCGGTGGTTGAGGAAGTCCTTTATCCCGCCATGGAAGATTTTGGCCTCGATCTTATGATCGGCAAGGGGCCTTCGGCTCGATCAGTAAGAATTGATCTTTCTCACTTTACCCTGGTAGGAGCGACCACCAAAATAGGTAGATTGAGTTCTCCTCTGCGTGATAGATTCGGAGTCATTAACAGGCTGGGTTTTTACAGCGATAAGGAATTGAGCGAGATCGTGAAAAGATCAGCCCGCATCCTTGAAATCGAGGTGTCCCCGGAGGGAGCGGCAGAGATTGCCCGGCGGGCCCGGGGGACTCCCAGAGTGGCAAATAGACTTCTGCGCAGAATTAGAGATTTCGCTCAGGTCGAGGCAGAAGGAACTATAACCGGAGAAGTTGTGACAAAAGCGCTGGAGCTGATGGAAATAGATGAAAAAGGTCTGGACAGGATAGACCATCGGCTGCTGGAGACGATAATAATCAAATTCTCCGGAGGTCCGGTGGGCTTGAAGACTATAGCTGCTGCGATTAATGAGGACAGCTCCACCATTGAAGAGGTTTATGAACCGTATCTTCTCCAGCTGGGTTTTTTGAAAAGAACTTCTCAGGGGCGGGAGGCCACACCGGCTGCCTATAAACATATGAATATAGATCTTCCCGAAGAGATGAAATCAGCGGATGAACAAAAATCTCTCTTCGATCAGGAAAAATAAGAGTGGAGGTACTTTATAGAGGATGGACGTCGATAAATTTTCTTTTGATCTGCCCGAAGAATTGATTGCTCAGGAACCAGCCCAGCGCCGGGATGAATCCCGGCTTCTTGTTATGAATAAAGACGGGAATATAGAAGATCATTCCATCTTTAAAAAACTACCCGGATTTTTACAGCCGGGTGATAGAATTGTGCTGAATAACAGCAAGGTTATACCGGCTCGATTGTACGGTCAGAAAAAGACTTCCGGTATCGAGATAGAGATCCTGCTGTTGAATGAGCTCGAAACAGGCAGGTGGGAGGTATTGGCCAATCCCGGACGTAGAGTAAAACCGGGTACAGAGATCGATTTTGAAGGAGAAATATCGGCCAGATGCGATGATGTGACCGATTTTGGCGGTAGAATATTGAGCTTTTCTCCGAAAAATAAACTGCGGTCTGTGCTCGACGAGATCGGTGAAATGCCTCTTCCTCCCTATATAAAGAAAAAACCAGCAAATCCTGGCCGGTATCAGACGATCTATGCCAGCTCGGATCGAGAGGGATCTGTGGCAGCTCCCACGGCCGGACTGCATTTTACTGAAAGACTTATCGAAGAGCTGAAATCAAAGGGAATTGGTATCAGTTATCTCACCCTGCATGTGGGACTGGGAACGTTTAGACCGGTTAGAAGTGAAAGAGTAGAAGATCACGATATGCATTCTGAGTATTTTGAATTACCCGAGAAAACCGTAAAGGAGATCAATGCTACCCGCCAGCAGGGAGGAAGAATAATTGCGGTGGGCACCACCGTCACCAGGACCCTGGAAGGAGCCAGCGAGGCCTTAAACAGGGGAGAAGGGAAAAAGGGCTGGACTGACCTTTTTATCTACCCCGGCTATGAATTTCAGGTAATTGATTCTCTGATAACAAATTTTCACCTGCCTGAATCGACTCTCATAATGCTGGTCTCAGCTCTGGTCGGCCGGAAAGAAGTTCTGGAAGCCTATAGAGAGGCAATCGAAAGAAGATACAGGTTTTACAGTTTCGGAGATGCTATGCTTATCCTGTAACAGGAAGAAATGGGGTTTATCGAGATGACGATTAATTTTTCAGTGGAATCCAGATCGAGTGATAGTCCGGCCAGAACAGGAACTCTGGAGCTGGAAAGCGGAATGTTTGAAACTCCTATATTCATGCCGGTCGGCACCCGGGCTACCGTAAAAAGCCTCTCTCCGGAGGAGCTCAAAAAATGCGGAACAGGCATACTGCTGGCCAATACCTATCATCTCTATCTGCGGCCGGGAGCAGATGTCGTGGCTGAAGCGGGCGGACTGCACGAGTTTATGAACTGGAGCCGTCCAATTTTGACCGACAGCGGAGGCTTTCAGGTTTTCAGCCTTTCCGATATGAATGAAGTTACCGATGAGGGAGTACATTTTCAATCGCATCTGGATGGCTCAAAGCATTTCATCACCCCTGAAAAATCTGTCGAAATTCAAAAAAAGCTCGGAGCAGACATAATTATGGCCTTCGATGAATGTGTGTCCTATCCCGCGGATAGGGAGTATGTGGAAAAGTCTCTGAATAGAACCCTGAGATGGGCAGAGAGATCTTTAAAAGCTGCCGAAGATCTGCAGGATTATCAGCATATATTCGGAATTGTTCAGGGAGGAACTTATCCCGACCTCAGAAAGAAAAGTGCGCGTCGAACCAGAAAACTTGATTTTCCCGGCTATGCCATCGGCGGATTGAGCGTTGGAGAAGAGAATGAGCTCATGTATCAGATGCTCGATGTTACAGTTCCCGAACTTCCTTCTAAAAAACCCAGATATTTGATGGGCGTGGGAACCCCGCGGGATTTGATTGAAGGAGTTAAAAGAGGTATCGATATGTTTGATTGCGTTCTGCCGACGCGACTGGCCAGACATGGAAGTCTGTATACTTCCAGAGGACGAATAAATATTACCAACGCAGCTTTTAAAAAAGATTTTAATCCGCCTGATAAGAACTGCAGCTGCTATGTCTGCAGGAATTATTCATCAGCCTATCTCCGTCATCTCATAAAAAGGAATGAGCTTTACGGATTGAGGCTGGCATCATATCACAATATATATTTTTTTCTGGACCTGATGCGAAAATTGCGCTATAATATTAGACGGGACACACTGGATGATTTTGTTGAAAGTTTTTACAGCGGTTGGGCAGAGGAATAAAATCGCTCCAGCCCCTGGTGTTAAATGTCTCTTTACAATTAAATTTAAAATAAGCAGTGACCGGAGGAGGAAACTCAAAAATGGAAATACTCGTTTCACTTTTACCCTGGGTTCTAATTTTTGGTGTTTTTTGGTTTTTTCTGATCAGACCACAAAAAAAGCAGCAGAAACAGCATCAGCAGATGCTGCAGGATTTACAGGTCGGCGACAAAGTGGTGACCGCCGGCGGAATTAAGGGGAAAATAATCAAGATTAGAGATGAAAGTGTGAGGCTGAGAATATCGACTGATGTCGATATCGATTTGATGAAGAATTCCATAAGCCGTCTGGAGAAAGAAGAGGCTGAGGACAAAGCGGGTGAAATTGAGGGAGAATAATCATCTTAAGCTGTTAAGTGCTAAACAAAGGGAGGTATTTTGCCGGTGGATAAAAGAGACTTGATAGAAATTGCCCAATCCCTGGCAATAGCTGCCGTTCTGGCGTTTTTGATAATTACTTTCGTGGCTCAATCCTTTGTGGTTGAGGGCAGCTCTATGGAAGAAACGCTGCAGCATGGGGAGCGGTTGATAGTTAATAAACTGGTGTACCGCTTCAGCGAACCTGATAGAGGAGAAATTGTGGTTTTTACTCCGGGCGAAGATGAAGAAAACCGCTACATCAAGCGAATTATAGGCCTGCCTGGAGATACAGTCTATATACGAGATGATCAGGTTTACGTTAACGGTGAGCCAATTGAAGAGGACTACATCAGAGAAGAGATGAGGGAAGTTGGAGAATCCGGGCCATTTGAAGTGCCCGAGGACAGCTATTTTGTTCTGGGAGACAACCGAAATCACAGCGCCGACAGCCGTTTCCCCAATCTGGTCGGATATGTAGACAGAGACAAAATTCATGGCAGGGCTATGTGGGTTTTCTGGCCTCTAAATGAGATGAGACTTGTTGATCACGCCGAGTATTCTCTGGAAGACAAAAATAGTTCAGACGCGAATTCTAGCTGATACGGTTAAAAACTGTGTGGGAGGATAAAAAATGAGGTACAGGAGAAAGAGGAAGCTGAAGGCTGCTTTTCTGGTTATTGTAGTGGCCTTCGGTGTATTTCTTTACTTTAATTATGGGGTCAATCTCGGCCTGGATCTGGCCGGGGGAGCACATGTGGTTATGGAAGCGCAGGAGACAGAAGGCAGAGAAGTAGATGATGAGGTAATGAGGGGAATTGTAAATATAATCGAGAGAAGAGTCGACGAGATGGGACTTACAGAGCCTGTTGTTCAAAGACAGGGGCAGGATAGAGTTATTATCGAGCTGCCGGCGGTCGATAATCCGGATGATGCCATCGAGACTATAGGACAGACGGCGATGCTGACCATCCGCAATCAGGCCGGGGATATCCTGCTGACGGGCGAAGAAATAGCCGATGCCCGGGCGAGCTATGATCAGCACAATCGCCCTGTTGTTTCCTTTGAAATGACCAGCAGCGGAGCGCAGACATTCGAGGAGATCACCAGAATGTACATGGGTGAGCCGATAGGAATATATCTTGATGATGAGCAGCTGACCAATCCTACAGTTCAATCTGTGATCAGAGATCAGGGACAAATTACCGGGTATGCCAGCGTGGAAGAAGCTGAAGAGCATGCAATATTAATTCGGGAAGGCGCTCTGCCTGTGGACGTTGAAGTTATAGAGAGCCGTACGGTTGGGCCAACCCTGGGATCCATCGCTCTGCAGCAGAGTATAAGAGCCGGGCTGATAGGGCTTCTGCTCGTAGGAATTTATATGATTTTCTACTACAGATTCCCGGGGATTATAGCTGCTGCCACCCTATTGATATACGGGGTATTGTTTATGGGAGTGCTGGCTGGCCTCCAGGCTACGCTGACGCTGCCGGGTATTGCGGGGTTGATATTATCTATCGGTATGGCTGTCGATGCCAATATAATTATTTTTGAGCGCATACAGGATGAGCTGAGAAACGGAAAGCCTTTAAAGACTTCCATAAATTCCGGTTTTAAAAGAGCGTATCTTACAATAGTTGACGCCAATGTCACAACTTTAATTACCGCGCTTATTCTGGCTTATTTTACCACCGGTGCGGTAAGAGGCTTTGCTGTGACGCTGGGTATCGGGATCCTTTTGAGCATGTTCACAGCCTTTTTCGTCACGAAGACTTTTATGGATCTTTTTGCCGGAACCAGAGCATTTAGACTTTCAGGATCATTTGGTGTGAGGGGGCAGGAAAATGTATAATTTCAGCGAAGATCTTGATTTGATGGGAAAAAGAAAAATATGGTTCGTAATTTCCGCCATAATTGTTGCGGCCTCTCTGTTATTTTTGCTGGTCAATGGCCTTAATCTGGGCCTGGATTTTGCCGGCGGTACGATACTGGAATACAGTTTTGAAGAAAATGTCACCAATGAAGAGGTGAGAGAAGCTCTAGCCCCCCTCGAAATGAACATTGCTGAAGAGGCAGCCATGCAGGAAGTGACTGAAGAGGAATTTCAGGGAGTTATGATCAGGACGGGTGAGATGAGCCCCGAAGAGATTACTACCGTCAATGAAACTATGGAGCAGGAGTTTGCCGGAACAGAAATTTTGAGGACTGAGATGGTGGGACCAACTATCGGTCAGGAGCTGAGAACGCAGGCCTTGCTGGCCCTATTGGTTGCTGCGATCGGTATCGTGGCCTATATCAGCTTCCGTTTTGAGTTTAAATTTGCAGTGGTTTCTCTGGCTACTCTTACCCACGATGTCGTTTTCACGGTCGGTGTTTTTGCAATGCTGCAAAGAGAGATAAATACTGCTTTTATAGCTGCTCTTCTCACGATTGTAGGTTACTCTTTGAACGATACGATAGTGATATTTGATAGGATAAGAGAGAACATGAAACTTTATCGCCGGGATAGCTTCTTAAAGCAGGCCAATAGAGCTGTGGTAGAAACACTGCCCCGCTCTATAAACACCTCTATGACCACTCTGGTAGCTATACTGGCTATTTATCTGTTCGGAGGAGCAGCGATACAGACATTCATGCTGGCACTTTTTGTTGGGATGGCCGCCGGCACCTACTCATCGATATTTGTGGCCAGTCCTCTTCTGGTCAGCTGGGATTTAAAGTCTTCCTCCAAAACTGCTTCTACTGGCAAAGCTTAAAGAATAGAGCTGACTACAGACAGCAAAATAGGTTCTACTTGTTATCGGTTGATAGATATCGTTTAAAAACGCTATCATTATAACAGTTGCTGGAAGATATAAAG
>CAYTDP010000074.1:0-10947 GCA_964436625.1 uncultured Halanaerobiaceae bacterium
TTCGCTTTATATCTTCCAGCCATTGTTATCATGATAGTGATCTTATACGATATCTATCAATCGATAACAAGAAGATACTTAAATTTTATTGTTCTTCTTCACATTCAGGGAAGCTTTGAGGCTCCGCTGACAATGAATTTTTCTTCTGCTTCAGTTTATCTGACTCAGGCTTCGAAAAATTTCGAGCATCACTTCGCCTCATAGTTTCCTATAATAAGAGGTAAGCTGCATATGCTGTATCTGTTGACAGCTTTGAGCATAAAGTATATAATATTTACCAAATCGTTTTAACAATTTGTCGCGCTAAACGAAAAAAGGAGGTAGAATTAATTTGCGACCAGCTATTTTCGAGCAGATTAATCAATCGATAGGCAGGATGAGCAAATACAAGCCGGGAGCGGGCAAGGAGGAGATAGCCGAAGAGTACGGCCTGGATGAGGTTATAAAACTTTCCTCCAACGAGAATCCGCTGGGTTGTGCTGATGAGGTCCGGCAGGCTCTAAACGAAGAGAAGTTTCATTATGCTCGTTATCCCGACGGAGAATGCCGGGTGTTGAGGGAGAAGCTGGCGGAATTTTACGATCTGGATTTCGAAAATGTAATAGTCGGGAACGGCTCCGATCAGATCATCGATCTGGCCGCCGAGCTGGTGACCGAGCCCGGGGATGAGATTTTGATGGGCGATCCCACCTTCGCCAAATATCAGCTCACCTGTCATGCGCTGGGGGTTAAACCGGTGAAAGTGGAGCTCGATGAGGATTTTCGCCATGATCTCAAGGCCATGCAGGAGGCCATCACCGAGAGGACGCGGGTGATTTTCATCTGCGATCCCAACAATCCCACCGGCACCACGGTTTCGGATGAAGAGTTGAAAGATTTTCTGGACGAGATTCGCGATGATATCCTGGTGGTGATCGATCAGGCCTACCGCGAGTACGTAACCGCCGATGATTATTTCGGGGGAATCGATAACCTGGAGGATTATCCTAATCTGCTGGTCTTAGGGACGTTTTCCAAGATATATGGACTGGCTGCTCTCAGAGTCGGATACGGCCTGGGCAGCAGCGAGGTTATCGAGCATATGCACAGGATAAGAAATCCCTTTAACGTCAACGCGGTGGCCCAGCTGGCCGCGGCCAAAGCTTTGGAATGTCAGGATCATATAGAAAAATGCCGGGAGATGAATGCGGAGCAGCGCCGTCTTTTCGCCGAAAAATTTGAGGAGTTCGGCCTGGAGTATGTTGACAGTCAGGCCAACTTCATGATCGTAGATACCGGTCTTTCCTCTAAAGAAGCCTTCGAACATTTTGCCCGCCGGGGAGTCGTGGTCCGCTCGGTCAAATCCTTCGGCTTAGACCGCTGGATACGCTTTACCATGCCGCCGGCCGATAAGAGCGAGAAGGTCTTGAAGGCTTTTTCCGAGCTGCCCGCGCTCGTCGAAAAGGGGGTATGATGAATTTTGCAGCTAGCAGTTGTGGACGGAATGGGGGGCGGCCTGGGAGCTCAGCTGACCGAAAAGATCGACGGCGCCGTCGGAGATGAGGTCGAAATAATCGCTCTGGGAGCCAATGCTCAGGCCACCGGCCGCATGCTCGAGGCCGGCGCCGATAGGGGAGCCAGCCGCGACAATGCTATTATTCACATGAGCGGGCGGGTGGATATTATCGCCGGCCCGCTGGGTATTATGATACCCAACTCCATGATGGGAGAGATAAGCCCCGCCGTGGCCGAAGCCGTTGCCAGAAGCGGGGCTAAAAAATTCATTCTATCGATACAGCAGCCCCATTTTGAGCTGATAGGCCGCAAAAGCAAAACTCTCGATGAACTGCTGGATGAACTGACCGAAGAGATAGCAAACTTTGTTGAAGAGGAGAGGAGATAATAATACGCAGTGGAACTTTTTATATTTTTTGGGGCCGCTCTGGTCGTGCTGGGAATTGCCTGGCTTATAGTCAATATCCTGAAAGGCATATTAACCAGAAAGCTCCAAAATTTGACCACACCTGCCGGCAAAACGGGGGCAAAACAGAGAGCAGAGACGCATGCCGCCATGATATCCCGTCATCTGAGCAATGCCGATCCGGAAAATATAAAGAGAAATGGAATTGCGGGTGTGCTCGAATATGACGAATCCAGAGGTGAAATCAAACTGATCGAAAGCGGCCGAAAATTGAGCGGTATAACTTTTTTTAAAATAGATCCCATCAGAGGCGGGCTCGATGGTTATGAGGTTATCCTCTCGGTCGAATATGAGGGTGATAAAGCTACGGTAAAGACTGAGGTCCCTCTCTCCTGATTATCAAGGCTTCAGATTTGACCTGGTGGAGTTAATAATAACAAAAATTTATAACATTTCGGATAACACCGAAATAATTTTGCAGGATAATGCTCCTGAATATTCAACTTAATTTAAAAGGATATACAAAATAGTACATTAGTCTCAGTAGTCTCACTAATTTTAGATTTATTTTAGATCCATATGTTATAATCAATGACACCGAAAAAATTGCTGTCAGGGCAAAAACTATCCAGTCCAGACAGATCACTTTGTTTTTTTCAGAACTGTCAGAATGATATTAGAATGATGATAAAGCCTTATTAAATTACGGGAGCTGATTTGACCTCAAAATCGGGGAGTGATAAATATTGTTTAAAAACAGAAATAGTTCCGGAAAAACAAAAATTATTCTGATGATGGCCCTGCTTTTTATATTTACTCTGCTGACAGTTTCGATGAATTGTACAGAGGAAGAGGTGAGAGCCAACGGGCTTTCAGATCAGAATATCGAAATGGTATATGTCGATACCCCGGTGCGGGAAGTCCTGCGTTCGCTGGCCAGATTGAGCGGCGAGAATATAGTCTTCGATGAGACAGTGGAAGGCGATATTACGCTCGAGCTGGAAAGTGTTAGTCTGCGCACGGCGATGGACAAAATTCTCTCGGTTAAGGACCTGGATTATTACATACAGGAGGATATCATGATAGTGGCCAGTCCGGAGAGAATCGATGAGCTTTACCGCGAGGTTGAGAGAAAAATATATACTCTGGATCATGCTGGAACGGAGGAGGCGGCGAATCTGGTGGGCGAGCTTCTGCCCCAGGTAGATGTCGATCCGCTCCCGGACCAGCGGAGATTGATATTGAGCGGCCTCCCCGATGACCTGATCGAAGCAGAGGAGATTTTGAATGATGTAGATCAACCCACTCCCCATGAATCACAGGTATTTGATCTGGAAAATGTTTCTCCTGAAGAAGCAGCTGCCGAGATTGAAAATATTTTCCCGGAAATTATCGTCAGTCCCCGACAGGCCTATGATGACATCATAGTACGCGGTCATATCGATGAGCTGAGCGAGGTTGAAAAGTTGATTGCGGATATCGATACTCCTCGATCTGAAATCAGAGAAACCTATCTGCCCGCCCATCTTGAACCCGAAGAATTAAAACGGCGGCTGGATGATATGTATCCCGGAGAGGAGTTGAGAGCTGAGGTGAGCGACGGTATTGTCGTCCTGGAGGGCCGGCCGTATGCCGTGGAAGAGGCGACAAATGTCCTGGCAGATATAGAAGAAGTTGAAGAGGATATGGTTGAGACATCGGTCAGGCTTAACTATGTAGATGTAGAAGAGATGGCAGAAATAATCTCCGATCTGGAGGAAGGAGTCAGTCTGCAAACCAGCACCGAGCGCAGCACGCTTTTACTGCAGGGAAGTGAGAGCAGGGTTCAGCGGGTTAAAAACGCTATACAGGAGCTCGATCAACCCCGCCGGCAGGTGCTGCTGGAAGTTCACGTGGAGGAAGTATCTCATGATGTTCTGGAAGAAAAAGGCATAAATCCGGATGAACTTCGGGATTTTGCCTCTATAGGACTCGATTATGACGATTATCGGCCAACCGGTTTCGATATAGAAGACGAGGATATGCCCGGTCCTTTTGAATTTTTTGAAGAGGATGGTGCAGCGGAAACGCTGGCCAATCCCAGTCTGCTCACAATGGATGGAGAAGAGGCGGAGCTGGAAATTGTTACCGATGTTCCCTACAGAGAGGAAGTCGATGTGGACAATGGAAGAGATGTTAGCTGGGATTATGAAGAGGTGGGTGTCACTTTGAAGTTTAATCCCACGATTACAGAGGAGGATACCATCAATCTGCACATGGAACCCGAAGTCAGTACGATGGTAGAGATTCCTGCCCCGGAAGCCCCACCGGAAACCAGGGCCAGGAGATTTGAAAATACCGTCCAGCTCCATGACGGCCAGACCTTTGCCGTGGGAGGTCTGATCCAGGAAGAAGAAAGGCACAATGTCAGTCAAATTCCATATCTGGGAGATCTGCCGCTGCTGGGAAGGCTATTCAGTTATGAGGAGATTGAGGAAGAACAGACCGAAATTCTGTTCTTTATCGAAGCCCATATTGTCGACATAATGGAAGATGAACTGGATCTGGAAGAGATCGATCCCGATGAATTCGAAGATATAGGAGGGGATTTCAGGATTCATTCTGATCCTTACGAAGGCATGAGAGAGGATTTAGAACGGGAAACACCCCCTGAGGAGGAAATAGAAGAGCCTGAAGTCGATGAACCTCTCCCCGAAAAGGATGTGGAAGAAGATAAAGATTCGTTCTCGGAGCGGGTGGATACAGCGCTGGATGATTTTATGTCCCGCTACGAAGATGAGGATGAAATAAATGAAGAAATGATCGAAGCAGATGAAGTTGAAACTGAACTGGCAGTCAAAGATTTCGCCGCTCCTGGAAGGGCCGAGCAAAACGAGGACATAACTGCTTCAGTGGAAGGGACAGTGGAAAATCAGGGAGACAGTGAAGAAACAGTGAGGATCGAGATAAGGTATTACGATCCTGTCTATACTGAAGAAACACTTTATAACATGGTACGGGTGATAGAAGCCGGTGACAGTTACAACATTCAGGATGATCTGAGGCCGGGAGATGTAGTTATACCGGAAGATGCTCAGACGGGGGAAAGAACGCTGAAGCTCTGGCTGCCTGAAGACGAAAAAAGTTTGACCATAAATATAGAGGAAGAGATCAACCTGGAAGACTAAAAATAAATATAAGATTTGAGAGCATGTTTAAATCTGATAATACAGATAATTATATCGTTTTTAAGATTTCAGGAGGTTAATTCTTTTGGAAGAGAGAAGCATTAAGAAATTAGGAGACTTGCTGATGGATTTGGACTGCATATCCCGAGAAGAACTCGAAGAAGCCCTGGAAATTCAAAAACAATCTGAGGAAGATGCCAGAATTGGAGAGATTCTGGTCGATCTAGGTTATATATCAGAAAAAGAACTCATGGAAGCCATGGAAAAACAGAAAGATATACCCTATGCGGAGTTGAGCGACCGTTATCTGGATCCGGGACTGGCAGATTACCTGCCGGAAAATATCGCCCGGCGACACATGGTCGTTCCGCTGGAAAGAGATGGGGAACAGCTGAAGGTGGCTATGAGCGATCCGACCGATCTGATAGCTATCGATGATATCGAGAGGGTATCAGGTTTTAATATCAAACCTCATTTCGGCGCTCCCGGTGAACTGCGCAAGGCTCTGGACTGGATATACGCCGACGAGAGCATCGATGTGGGCGAGCTGCTGGAGGATTTCGATCGAAGAGAACAGGAAGAAGAGGAGGAGGATTTTGCCGAAGACGAGCTGCGGGAGATGGTCGAGGAAGCTCCCATCGTCAGACTGGCCAACTCCATCATCAGCAGAGCCTTTCAAAAGGAGGCCAGCGACATTCATGTGGAGCCGGAGGAGGACCATATCCGGATTCGTTACCGTATTGACGGAGTTTTACATGAGGAGATGAAGGCTCCCAAAGCTTCGCAGAGGGCGCTGGTTTCCCGATTTAAAATAATAGCCGATCTGGATATCACCGAGCACAGAGTACCCCAGGACGGCAAGATTCAGATGAATGTTAAGGGTTATGAAATTGACATGAGAGTTTCGACGCTGCCGACTGTTCACGGAGAAAAAGTCGTTATCCGTCTTTTATCGCGGGATACCGAACTTTTGGACCTGGAGAATCTGGGATTTTCCGACGATAATCTGGAGACTTTGAGAAATCTCATCCGCAAGCCGCACGGAATTCTGCTTTTGACAGGGCCGACGGGCAGCGGCAAGAGCACCACATTGTTTGCTTCGATGAATGAGATAAAAGATGCTTCTTTAAACCTGACGACCATCGAGGATCCAGTGGAATATCAGGTGGAGGGAATCTATCAGGTCCAGGCCCGGCCCAAAGCGGGGCTAACCTTCGCCCGCACGCTGCGTTCGATACTGCGCCAGGACCCCGATATAATTATGGTTGGAGAGATGAGAGATTCCGAGACGGCTGAGATTGCGGTGAGGGCGGCTCTTACCGGCCATCTAGTTTTCAGCACCCTGCATACCAACGATGCGGTGAGCTCGGTGACAAGGCTTGTTGACATGGGATTGCCGCCCTATCTCGTCTCATCATCTGTCATAGGGGTGGTGGCCCAGAGGCTGGTCCGCAGGCTCTGTCCTGAATGCAAAAGGGAAGCGGAGCTCACTGCCGAGGATGAGGCTTTTCTGGCTCCGGAAAAAGTCGAGCAGGCCTATACCTCGGAAGGCTGTCAGAAATGCGGCCACACAGGTTACGAAGGCAGAATGGCCCTGCAGGAAATTCTGGAACTCGAGTCCGAGATCAAAGAGATGATCGCCAATGAGGCTGATGAAGAAAAATTGAAGAGAAAAGCCCTCTCCAAAGGTATGACCACTCTCAAAAAGGATGGGATTAGAAAACTGAGAGAAGGAAAAACAGATGTCGAAGAGCTCAAGCGGATAATGTTTTAGGTGAGGTGAAAAAGTGTCTCCTGAATTCAATTACAAAGCCAGAGATGACAGCGGACAGATAATAGAGGGGAGCGTAAGAGCTGACAGCGAAAGAGAGGCAGCCCGCAGCCTGCATGAAGATGATCTTTTTGTTACCTCCATCGATAGATCCGATTCCGGCGGTGGAGGTCTAAATATAGAGCTGGATATTGGCAGTCTGCTTCCCTTCGGCAGCGGTTTTAAAACAGCCGAACTGGCTCATTTTTCCCGGCAGTTTTCCGTGCTGGTGGCCTCCGGCATTCCTTTAGTCCAATCGCTGGAAATTATCCGTCAGCAGAGCGAGGAGGAAGATGTCAGGGGAATGCTCAGGGAGGTGCGCCAGTCGGTCGAGGCCGGCACTTCTTTTTCCGATGCCCTGGCCGAGCATCCGAAGTATTTTCCCAATCTTTTTATCCAGCTGGTGCGGGTAGGAGAGACAGGAGGAGTTCTTGACGAAGTTTTAAAGGAGCTATCGGGATATTACCAGCGCCGTGATGAGATAACTAAAGAAGTCAAAGGAGCCTTATATTATCCCGTTACCGTTTTGCTGGTGGCTGCAGTTGTCATCACAATTTTGCTGACTTTTGTTGTTCCCACCATAACAGATATGCTGAGGGGATTGGGAGGAGAATTACCTCTGCCCACCCGAATTCTAATAGGTGTCAGCTCTCTTATGAGCTCCTACTGGTGGCTTATGCTGCTGGTGCTGGCAGCCGTTTTGATGTTACTCCGTTATTATTTTAAAACCCCGGAAGGAAAACGCAGGCGCGATAGAATACTCTTAAAATTGCCTGTGGCGGGTACATTGATCAGAAAGGTGCAGATCTCCCGCTTTGCCAGCACGCTCTCGCTGATGTTATCCAGCGGTGTCAATCTGCTCAATGCTCTGCCTGTCACGGAAAACGTCATCGAAAATAAGGTGATGCAGGATGTGCTGGGAGAGGCCCGCTCCCGAATTCAGGAGGGAACAGATTTATCCCGCCCCCTGGAAAGAAGCGGTGAATTCCCTCCTATAGTCATCCAGATGATTCAGGTTGGAGAACAGACCGGCAGCATGGAGGAGATGCTCGACAGGCTGGCTGAATATTATGAGCTGGAGGTAGAAAAGACGATCGAGGGTGGAATTTCGCTGATAGAACCGGCTATCATCATCGTAATGGCGGTGGTTGTAGGCGGCATCGTGGCTTCTATCATTCTGCCGATGTTTGAAATTTATACTCAAATTTAATTTTAATTTCAGGACCCAAAGTTTAAATATATGGAGCTGGTAATAATGAGCTTAAATCCATTAAACTGGATAAAAAGTAAAAAATTCACGACAGTAGATTTTGGCCATTACAGCATTAAATCTATCCAGGGAACCAAAAGCGGTAAGGAGGCAAAAATACTGGGTGGCAGCGCGGAAAGAGTGCCGGAAGCTGCCATTGCAGACGGTCAGCTGGAGGATATTCCCCGGGTGGTCGAGATTCTGGAGAAAATCTTCAACGAGCTGCCCTCCTCCCCCGGCAGGATAGTATTTTCTCCCATCTGCGGAAGGGAATATGTCCGCCGGATAACTGTACCGGATATGCCGGAAGATGAACTCCAGGAAGCGGTGCGCTGGGAGATAGAAAAGCACCTGGACAAACCGTCTGAAGCTACCGCCTACGATTATTTGCTGCTGGGGAAAAATGAAGGGGAGCAGGTTCTGCTGCTGGTTGTGCTGGACCAGAGTGAGCTCAATAGATACGAAGAAGTATTCGAGGAGCTATCCTATACTCCCCAGACTGCCAGCATTCAGGATATGGCCCTGGTCTCTCTGATGGAATATCAGGAGGAATGCGATGATAGCTTTATGATTTTGAACATGGGGGCAAAGAGGACAAAAATAATGATAGCCCGGTATGATGACTTCTATCTGAGCAGGACGGTAGAGCTGGGAGGAGATGATTTTACCGAAATTTTCGAAAATAGGGGTATGAGTTATGCGGAGGCCGAGCGGGAAAAACGAGACAGCGAGTTAAAAACTGAATCCGGCGAAATGGAAACAGATGAGCTGGCCATCGAGTCCGGGTTTGAAGATTTCGAGGCCGAAGAAGAAGAGGTTGATTTTATACCGCTGGCCGATCAATTGGTGTCGGAAGTTAACAGATCGCTGGATTTTTTCACCAGCCGCTTCTCGGATGATTCGCTGCAGAGAGTTTATTATACCGGCGGGGGCTTTGCCCTCAAAGGGCTGGAAGATTATCTTGAGCGAAATATTGAGCTATCTGTCAATCCTCTTTCACCTTTTGCTGGCTTTGCCGGCAACAAACCCTCCGGGATTCCAGAAGCCAGTATGGCGGTGGCTGCAGGCCTGCTGGCGGGAGAGGTGATACACGATGAGAGTTAATCTCTTTGATCGGAAAAAATCCCGTCCTGAAATAAGATGGGGCAGGATTGTTATCACAGTTTTGATTATAATATTCATAGTACTGCCCGCCATTCATTTCTATTTAAATTATACGGAAGTGAGGAGTCTGCGCGATCAGAGCGAGAGGCTTTCCAACCAGCTGGAAAGCCTGCGGGCCCAGGAGGAAGAATATTTCGAGCTGCGGGAAAAAATCAGCGAGTTTGAGATGCCCGAGGAGATCGAGATCACCCGCTATCGGCTGCGCGAGCCCATGAGGGAGTTCGGCAATATCATGCCGGAAGAGCTCTCGCTTGAGAGAATGGATTACAGCGATGGCGAGATGGAACTGGCAGGTTTTGCCAGCGAGATAGAGATGATACTGCAGCTGGCCGAGAATATACATGGCTCAGAGCTTTTAGAGCTGGAATCGCTGAATCACTTCCAGAGGGAGGATTATATAGACTTCAACATGAGTCTATACTTCGACACCAGAGAGGAGCTGCCAAAATGACAAATCTGAGTCGAAGAGAAAAAATTCTATTAATAATTGCCATTCTGGTTGTGGGGGCGGCTGCCTATAATTATCTGTTGTATCAGCCGCTGACTGAGGAAAGGACAGCGCTTGAGAGCGAAATAGCCGATCTGGAAAGCAGCATTGTCACCGCTCAGGAGAGAATTGAACAGATACCGGATCTGGAGCAGCAGCTGGAGGAGCTGCGCGAGGAGAGGGAGACCATTCTGGAGATGGGCTATCACGATTCCGAGGAGGTTCTGGCCCGGCTGAATCTTTTTTCGCGCAGATCAGGGGTCAGGCTCAATAGTTATGAGCTGGATGAAACTGAAGAGGGATACCCATTCTATCTCAGCGGTGAGGGTGATTACACCTCCATGCTTGAATTCATCTGGCTGATAGATGACTGGGATTACCGGCTCGAGATCGAAGATTTTGCTCTGGCAGCGAACAGGGAGGAGAATAACCTGGAGGCAGATTTTGACTTTTTCTTTCATCAGCATGAGGATATTAGAGAATTTCTGGAATGATTTTCGGGGAGGTGATGGATATCAGGGCTCGAGGAATTATATTAATTTTGCTGGTCCTAGTTTTGACCTTCACGCTGCAGCTCAATGCTTCTGCAGATGAGGAGAATGAGGAAAATGATGAATACGATGTTATTATCGAAGCCGAAGAGGAGATCGAGCAGGAGCTGGAAGATATAGAGGAGGGGTTTGAGTTCGACCTGGAAGAAGCGCTGGAATTACAGCGCGATCCCTTTGATTATTTCGGTCGGCCCGAAGTTGAGGATATTGAGGAGCCAGAAGATGAAGCGGCAGAAGCAGAAATTGCCGAGGAAGAGCCGGCTGTAACCGTGCCGGAGCCGGAATTTGCACTTGCCGGTCTTGTCCGGCGGGGCGGTGAGATGGTGGCTTCTGTTAAAGATGGATCGACTGTTGAACTGCTGGGATTAGGAGAGGAAATTTATGGCTATAGTTTTATCAACTGGGAAAATAAAGAGGCAATCTTTGAAAAAGAGGGCCAGCACTTTCACCTGAGCCCAGAATAATTCATAAATGGGGAATTATATGGTCTGTTTTGTGCAGGTACAAGTCCATATTTGTATGAAACTATCTGCAGGTGGGAAATTAAGTTATCAGGCACTCAGGTGTAATAACTAATACTTATTGAAACTGTCGGCGGTTGGACGGTATTTTGTCGCTC
>CAYTDP010000075.1:0-10905 GCA_964436625.1 uncultured Halanaerobiaceae bacterium
TATTGTCATGATAATGATCTTATACGATATCTATCAACTGATAACAAGAAGAGCCCAGAAAAAAGTAAAATAAATTTTATATATTTATTTAATATTTATGGAAGCTTATAACAGCCAGAGCATAAAATAATAGCCTTGTTAAATTTGTAACACAACAGGACAAAAATCATCCGCTCCCCCGATGATAATGTTCCAAAACTAAGTGTAACAGAATCAATTTTTTATGTCAAGAACGTCAGGGCAGCAGAGATGTCAGCATTTTCTCAGGGCGAAATTCTTCAGTTTTTCTACATGGTGATCAGCTAATTTGATTGTCCCAAGTTGATTTGAGCTCCTCTTATCATGCCCATGAAAATCCGAACCTCCAGTGATGAGCATGTCATGTTTATCCGCTTTTTGTAATAGATTCAAATTTGTTCGTGATGAATGATCGGGATAATATACCTCCAGCCCTTCCAGTTCAAAATTCCTGAGTCCTTCAATGATCCGATTCTGATTTTCAAGCTTGCCCGGATGAGCCAGAACACTCACTCCGCCCCCCGCTTTGATGGATTCAATAGCTCTGGCAGCTGTAATGTAATCTCTGCCTATGTAAAAGTCATTGCCCCGTCCCAGATACTGCTCGAAAGCTGCTTCATATGAATCCGCCAGACCTTTTTGTGACAGCATCTCCGCTATATGAGACCTGGTGTAAATTTCTCCTGGAACATAATCCTCCAACTCCGCAAAACTAACCGGATAGCCAGCATCTTTCAATCGGGAGATAATTTTTTTAGCGCGCTCGATTCTGCTTTTAGATATCGATTCCATCATACCGGTTATAGAATCGTCCTCAGGATCAAAGAGATACCCCAGCAGGTGAACATCTTCTCCTTTGAATTCAGTGTTGATCTCTACACCGGTTAAAACCTCTATACCTTTGTCCTGAGAATGATCCTGTGCAGATTTTACTCCGGCGATGGTGTCATGATCAGTTATTGAGATATATTTGAACCCGAGTTGATCGGCCTTTTCTACGACTGTTTCCGGAGTAAAAGATCCATCTGAAGCTCTGGTATGGAGATGAAGATCAGCAGCCATTTTAAACCTCTGCCTCTCTTGTTTCCTTATCTTCTTTAATCCTTAAAGGGGTAATCTGGTTTTGTCCGTGCCTGTAAATGGCCCCTTCCAGCTTGACAGCACCGGTTCCCACCTTAAATTTTGTGGGCATGCCGGTGAGGTGCTTTTTAATTATTTCCTTTGGTTTCATTCCTAGAATCGACTCTACCGCTCCTGAAAATCCCAGATCACTAATATAAGCAGTATCTTCGGGCAAAATTTGAGCATCGCTGGTCTGAACATGGGTGTGAGTACCGAAGACGCAATCAACTTTTCCATCCAGAAAACGCGCCAGCGCTATTTTTTCACCGGTGGCTTCCGCGTGAAAATCCACAAGAACAATATCAGCATCCATATTCAAAGATTTGATGTTTTTATCTATCACTCTGAAAGGGGAATCGTGAGACTGCATAAAAATTTGCCCGATCAGATTAACCACAATAATTCTTCTGCCATTTTTCAAAAAAGATCCTATACCCCGCCCGGGGATCCCCGGAGCAAAATTTAAAGGGCGTATTAACCTGGGTTCATCATCTATAAATTTATAGATGTTTTTATTTTTCCAGGTGTGATTTCCCATGGTTAGACAGTCTATTCCATATTCAAAAAGTTCTTCAGCGACTTTTTTAGTTATTCCAAAGCCGCCTGCGGCATTTTCTCCATTGGCAATAACAAAATCTATATCATGTTTTTCAACAAGATCATCAAGATATTTTCTCAGCGCTCTTCTCCCTGCTCTCCCAACTATATCTCCGATCAGCAAAAAATTCATATCTAACTCAATCACCTCATACAGAAATTTATGATCATAAATCCAGAATTTAGTTCAGTTTCAATCACCAGTTTACAACTTCAAATTCAAAAAAAGGGACTCATATTTTTCAATGAGTCCCCGTAATTTTTGGTCTTGAGTTGTTTTATAATTTACTTGGCATATTCTACAGCTCTTTGTTCTCTAATGACTACCACTTTTATCTGGCCGGGATAGTCCAGGTTTTTCTCTATCTTTTTGGAGAGATCACGAGATATCTTGCTTGCTTCCGCATCATCTATCTTTTCTGACTCAACTATGACACGTATTTCCCGTCCGGCCTGGATAGCGTAAGAATTTTTAACACCATCGAATGACTTACCAAGATCTTCAAGCTCTTCCAGTCTCTTAATATAAGATTCAAGGGTTTCTTTGCGGGCTCCCGGTCGAGCAGCGGAAATAGCATCACCGGCAGCGACCAGAACAGCTTCCACCGATTTGAACTCAATATCTCCATGATGAGCTTCAACGGCATGCAGAACTGAATCTTTATTCTCGCCGTATTTTTCGAGGAGATTGAGACCGATATCTACGTGTGGACCCTCTACTTCATGGTCTATGGCTTTGCCGATATCATGCAGCAGCCCTGCTCTGCGGGCTACATTTACATCTGCGTTCAGCTCAGAAGCCATAATTCCGGCGAGCTGTGAAACTTCCAGGGAATGCTGTAACACGTTTTGACCATAGCTGGTTCTGAACTTGAGCTTCCCCAGGTTTTTAATCAATTCAGCATGCAGACCGTGAACTCCGCTGTCAAAAGTTGCCTCCTCGCCAATTTCACGGATATGGTTATCCAGTTCATCTTCAGCTTTTTCGACCATTTCTTCGATGCGGGCGGGATGAATTCTTCCATCTACTATAAGCTTTTCCAGAGCTATACGGGCAACTTCTCTTCTCATTGGATCGAAGCCGGAAATCACAACTGCTTCCGGGGTATCATCTATTATCAGATCCACTCCGGTCAGGCTTTCAAAGGCTCTGATATTTCTTCCCTCTCTACCGATAATCCTTCCTTTCATATCATCACTGGGAAGGTCAACCACCGAGACCGTATTTTCAGTTACATGGTCAGCCGCACATCTCTGTATAGCCATCGAAATGATTTCCCTGGCTTTTTTATCCGCTTTTTCTCTCAGTTCAGCTTCTTTTTCATTTATTTTTCTGGCGTATTCGTGTTCAAGTTTTTCTTCCTGCTTGGAGAGAAGATAATTGCGAGCTTCCTCTTCATTCATGCCAGCAACTTCTTCCAGCTTTTGCTTTTGTTTTTCTTTTATCGTTTCAATTTCCTCTTCTTCTTTAGCGAGCTGTTTTTCCCATTGTTCCAGATTATTTTCCTTATTCTCCAGCTTTTCTTCTTTTTTATCCAGTGCATCCTCTTTTTTAACAAGTCTATTTTCCAGTTTTTGAAGCTCAGCCCTTCTTTCCTGAATTTCGTTATTGGCTTCTTCCTTGAAAGTGTGAGCTTCTTCTTTTGCTTCCAGAATTATTTCTTTTTTCGTAGATTCAGCTTCTCTTTTGGCGTCCTGTTTAATTTTTTCGGCCTCTTTTTCAGCCGATTGGATTCTGGCTTCCGCAATATATTTTCTGATGAAATAGCCGCCGATAAGGCCGGCTAAAACACCTATCACAGGGAGGAATCTAAAAACCCCCCAGTAGATCAATTCATAAATTTTATCCACCTCCAGTGTTGGTAAATGATAACTGCGTTTTTATATCAAAAATACGATCAAATTATCATTAATAACAATGACAATCTGTTAACATTTTATCTCTTTTTTGTGTTGGTGTCAAGACTGAAGGATTATCAATCGTTTTAATTGAAGGTTATTCTGCAATCAACTCTTCCACCAAATTTCTGGATATCTCCCGGGAAAAACCTTTTCTGCTCAAATAACCTGTCAGCTTGTATTTTTTTTCTCTGGTTTCGTAATCCTGGCTTGACTTTTTTCGGAGCCATTTTTCTGCCAGCTCTCTGGCCATTTTTCTTTCTTCACTGCGGGAAATATTCTCTGCCAGCCTGGCTTCGACAATTTCTCGTTCGACTCCCTTATCGAGCAGTTCAGCTTTTATCAAATTTTTACCCCTGGGCTTATTTTTCTTTCTGCTTCTGATCCATTCTTCGGCAAACCGCGAATCGTTTAAATAATTTTCAGACTCCAATTTTTCGAGCACTTCTTCTATTTCTGAAATATTAAATTCCCGACGGAGCAATTTTTCCCGAAGCTCCTGTCGGGAATGTTCTCTGCGAGCCAGCAGATCCAAAGCTTTCTTTTTTATCTCAGCTTTCGTCATCTTCTTCGGTATCCACCTCTTCTTCTGTTTCTGCCTCTGACTCCGCAAGGCCGGTTTTAACTCTGATTTTCTCCTCAATTTCCTCCATTACTTCCGGATTTTCACTCAAAAATTCCTTGGAGTTTTCACGGCCCTGTCCCAGCCTGACTTCGCCATAGGAATACCAGGCCCCTGCCCTTTCAATGATATCCAGATCAACTCCCATGTCGAGTACACAGCCTTCTTGTGAGATCCCTTCGCCGTACATGATGTCAAATTCGGCTTCTCTAAAGGGGGCAGCAACTTTATTTTTAACAACCTTTACTCTGGCATGTGAGCCTATTATTTCTTTATCTTCCTTGATCGTCTGAGATCGGCGTATCTCAATTCTGACGGAAGAATAAAATTTTAGTGCTCTACCTCCTGGAGTCGTCTCCGGATTGCCGAACATAACCCCTATTTTTTCCCTTATCTGATTGATAAAGACTATGGCTGTTTTGGACTTGCTGATAGCTCCCGATAATTTGCGCAGAGCCTGAGACATCAGCCGGGCCTGTAGACCCACGTGAGAATCGCCCATTTCACCTTCGAGTTCGGCCTGCGGTACAAGCGCGGCCACAGAATCCAGAATAATCACATCTATAGCGTTGCTTCTTACCAGAGCTTCAGCTATTTCAAGCGCTTCTTCCCCGTTGTCGGGCTGAGAGATTAATAAATCATCTATGTTGACCCCGAGATTTTCGGCATAGCGAGGATCCAGGGCGTGTTCGGCATCTATAAAAGCAGCTATGCCTCCTCTTTTTTGGGCTTCAGCTATAATATGAAGACCCAGAGTCGTCTTTCCAGAGGATTCATTACCATATAATTCTGTAATCCTTCCCCGGGGTATTCCTCCCACACCGAGAGCCACATCCAGCGGCAGGGCTCCGGTAGGAATGCTATCTACATCTAAAGATTTCGACTCCCCCAATTTCATTATGGCACCGTTTCCAAATTGTTTTTCAATATCTTTGACTGCTTTTTCCAGCGCTTTTTCTTTTTCTTCCTCAGCCAATATGACCCCACCTTTCCAGGGCAGATTTTAATTCGCGTTAATAGCATTATAGAACACTTGTTTAAAAAAATCAACCCTTTATTTTATTTTTCTTGAAAAAATTTCCACATATTGAGGACCTTCCGGGGTTAAATTGCTCTCGATAAGAGAAATTTTTTCCAGATGATCCAGGACACTAATCACATAGGGGTCTTCAAGTTCATCAAAGAACTGAGCTACCTCATCTTTAAGCTCATCATTTTTTACTCTGCCCAGTGTCAAATGAGGCTTGAAGGTTCTATCATCCGGCTCAAATCCTAGCTCTCCTGTCACTTCTTCCACAATTTCGTGTACTCTCTGCAGTTCTTTTTTCCCTCGCTCGACTGGTGTGACAATTACTCTGGGGTTTTCCGGGTGAGGAAAAGCTTCAAGACCCTTATATTTACAGGAAGCTTTTTTTATATCAAGAGGTATATCGGTAAATCTAGCCTTTAAATCCTCGACCACTTCCCTATCAGTTTCTCCTAAAAATTTAAAAGTAATATGAAAGTTTTCCGGTTTAACCCATTTTATTCCCCTGGGCAGCTGTTTTTGCAGCCAGTTACTTTTTCGTTCCAGCAGCTGTCGGGCCCGGGCATTGGCAAAAGCGGCGAAAAAAATTCTCGGTCTATCGCTCATTAAAACCACCTCCTGCTTAAAATATTTGGTTCTTCTCCCGAACCGTAAGTGTGAAAAAAGCATTATAGCTTCCAATAATGGATCTTCTTGTCTTCAATTGGTAGACAGGTGCGTCAAAAATACTTATTTAGTCATACTGGAAGATATAAAGCTTCGTCCATAATGAAATTTTTCTGCTTTAAATTTAGTTTTCGGCCAAAAAATTGCGCTTCCTTCGCGAGAGCTCTTCCCTGAGTTCTCGCTCAGCCCGGCACATCCTGAGCCGGGGACATAATTTTTTGGCCAGGGAACTGCCCCGAACTTTAAAAAATTTCGAGTATCACTTCGCTTTATATATTCCAATAATAAACTGTATGAATATGACTAAAACTATATTCAACCAGCTGATATGGAGAAGGGCCAGATTTTTAAAGGTCAACAGCTCAAGCCGTTGAGCAGCGCCAGCCTGATACGATTTAGAGCATGTTGAGAGGTATACCATCTGATCTCCTGTCTTTTACCGTTGAAATGCCATTCCCGGCAGCGGGAACGGTCTCCATCGGTTATAGCAAAGTAGACCAGACCTACCGGTTTTTCCTTTGTTCCTCCTTCAGGTCCGGCTATACCGGTAACTGAAGCGGCCATGTCGGCATCAAAAACTTTTCGGGCGCCCTCGGCCATTTCCACAGCAGCTTCTTTACTGACCGCACCCTTTTTGTTTAAAGTTTGACCAGAAACATCCAGCAGATTCATTTTGGCTCTGTTGCTGTAAGAGGTAATTCCTCCTGGATAAAACCTGGATGCACCGGGAACATCTACTATTCTTTTGCTGATAAGTCCTCCGGTACAGGATTCCGCCAGCGCCAGCTGCACACCGCGGCTTACCGCCAGCTCCTTAACGGCTCCGGCCAGCGAAATATTTTTGTTGACCGCAAATATTTTATCTCCCAGTTCATCTCTTATGGCTTCTATTTCTTCCTCTATATCCGACTGTTGTTTTTCCCTGGAATTTTCTACATTAATACCGCCAGCAGAGATTTTGATCTCAATTACGCCGCCGTGGGGTAAAAACCTGTAATAAAAGTCAGATTCGTCGATAATAGGCTGCAGAGTATCCTCCAGTTCAGCTTCACCGATCCCGGCAGCTTTGAGCAGATAAATGTTTTCGACAGGATATTTTTCAAAATTATCGGCAAGAACTCTCTCCAGCATGCTTTTCATTTCCGGGGTAATACCGGGAAGAGATATAATATAAGTGCCTTCATGTTCGAGCATGAATCCGGGAGCCGTCCCCTGTGGATTGGCAATTAATTCTGCTCCTTTCGGAATGTAAGCCTGGCTTTTATTGTTATCAGTCATCTCAAATGGTAGATCTTCAAAATAAGCTGAAATTTCTTCTGCGATCTCTTCTTTATAAATTAGCTCTCTACTGCAGGCCGAGGCCACTGCTTTACGGGTGATATCATCGCCTGTTGGGCCAAGTCCGCCTGTGGTGACGATAAAATCGGAAGACTCCCTTAAAAATTTCAGCGATGATTTGATCTCTTCATAACCATCGCCCACACTGATAATTCTGGCAATTTCAAATCCGTGATGGTGCAGTTTATCCGCTAATATCCGAGAATTGTCGTCAGATATTTCTCCCCGGATGATTTCGTCACCGATGGTCATTATCGAAAATTTATTCATCAAATCACCCTTAAAACTGCTCTGAGAATGAGATTAGAGGGAATTGCTGCCAGGACATCGTCGATCATAACTCCCAGGCCGCCGGGAAGCCGCTGACTGCTGCCGATGATAAGCGGTTTCCAGATATCGAATAAACGGAAGAGAAAAAAACCCAGTACAATCATGCTCAAAGAGAGGCCATCCAGAAATAAATATGTCATCCACATTCCCAGTATTTCATCTAAAACCAGAGTAGAATCATCTTTAATGCCTGAATTTCTTCCTTCAATTTCACAGGAAATCGTGCCACTGATAAAAAGAACAAGTAACAGCAGCGGATGAGCGAGAAACGGAAAGAAAAAATACAGTACTGCTGCACCGAAAGCAGCGAGAGTACCGGGAGCCCGGGATAAATTGCCCAGCCCCATAGAGGTGGAGAAAAATCTATTCATCTTTTTTAAATTCATTTCGTATTCCTCCAGATTGGTTCCGAAGTTATTTTTCGGGAGGAGCAAAAAATTCCAGATCGGATTCCCAGAAGTATACCAGGCCCGAGTAGATGGTGAAGAGGGCTGTAAGCCAGATAATGATAAAAGGAGTCGGACCGGGGAGATAAATAACTCCCGGATGAAGAATCAGCAAAAATGCCACCAGCACCTGAATATTGGTCTTGACCTTGCCCCAGATGTTGGCCGATATTACAACACCTTCGCTGGCAGCTATCATGCGCAGAGCGCTTATCAAAAATTCTCTGGCCATTATTATCGTTACAGGCCAGGCAGAAACCTGAGGATGGATATCCGCCAGAGTTATGAAGACGCCGGCTATTAAAAGCTTATCAGCAACTGGATCCATAATCTTTCCAAACTTGGTGATCTGATTGTACTTTCGGGCTACATATCCATCCACCCTGTCAGTTCCAGCGGCGGCCAAAAACAACAAAACCGCGATAATTTCCATCACGCCGGGCCTCAGGGGCTGAAGATACATAAACAGCATAAATAAGGGAATCATAGCGATTCTGATTAGCGTGATCTTATTGGCTAGATTCATTAACTATCTCTCCTGTAATATCGTATTTATAGGCCGATTTTATCTTGCATTTTACTATCTGTCCGGCAGATACCTCCTGATCATCAGCTGGAATAGGGCCTCTGACGCTGTTGTCTATCCCCGGGGCATCATATTCTGTCCGACCGATAAATTCTTCATCGCCCAGCTCATCTATCATGAGCGGCAGAGTCTTTCCGACCAGCTCCTGATTTTTTTGATGTGCTATTTCCTCCTGAATTTCGGTCAGCTCATTTTCTCTTCTTCTCCTGACCTTTTCAGGAATTTGCCCGGACATTTCAGCAGCATCAGTTCCCTCTTCCTGTGAATAGGAAAACACTCCCAGTTTATCAAATTTTACCTCGCGAACGAAGTTTTTTAATTCCGCAAAATCCTCATCGGTCTCGCCAGGAAAGCCGACCATAAGGGTAGTTCTAAGAGCAGTTTCAGGATTTATAGAACGTATCATTTCAATCTTATCCAGAACATATCTGCTGCCGCCCGGTCTGTTCATCCTATTTCTGACATTTTTGGCCACATGCTGTATAGGCAGGTCGAGATAGGAACAAAAATTATCGGCAGCCGCCATGAGTTCGATCAACTCCCTGTCGATCTGATCGAGATATGTGTACATCAGCCTCAGCCATTCAAGCCCGTCCAGTTTGAGCAGCTCTTTCAGAAGATCAACAGTTCCATAATCGGTATCCAGATCTATTCCATACTGGGTCGTATCCTGAGCTATAAGGATGAGTTCGCTGATGCCGTCGGAGAGGATTTTTTCCGCTTCTTCGATGATCAAACTCTTATCGCGGCTCCGGTAATCACCTTTTATCAGAGGGATGGCGCAATAGGAACAATTTTTGCTGCAGCCATCGGCAATTTTGAGATAGGCATAAGACCCCTCTCTTTTTTTTCGGGGAAGTCTCTGATTCAGCTTCTGTTCGGGCTCAGAGATCAGGCTGATCTCTTCGCCTGCCAGAATTTTTTTGATGAAATCCTTAAAACCATCGTAATCTCCCACTCCAAAAATCCCGTCCAGTTCAGGTATCTGTTCTTTGAGTTCATCGTGATAACGCTGTGAGAGACATCCTGTGACGACAACCTTTTCAGAGACGCCGGATTTTTTCAGTTCAACAGCCTCCCATATAGCTTCGATGGATTCTTTTCTGGCATCCTCGATAAAACCGCAGGTATTTACTATAATTATATTGCTTTTTTTATAGTCGTCCACGATTTTAACTTCGGCTATTTCCTCAATCAAACCAGCATAATACTGGCCATCAACTTCATTTTTTGGACATCCCAGATTTTGAATATATATATTAATCATTTTCACACTCCTGATTTTTCGCATCTCATTTAAATTATAAAACTTTATTATAAAAACTTTCAAGTGCATTTTTCATGTTGTTAATTGTTCCCGGGCCTAAAAGAAGCATTAAAAAAACTGATCGGCGGTTAACCGATCAGAGAGTGAGATTATATTTGCCGAACTCTATCCGCATCAGAAAAATTTTATTTGAAAGTGGTCGGGTTGCCGGGATTTGAACCCGGGACCTCACGCCCCCCAGGCGTGCGCGCTACCAAACTGCGCCACAACCCGAGCAAATTTTTGGCCTGCTACTCAATCGACAATATAGATTATATTAAATTGAGAGCTGATTGTCAAGCAATTTACGCAGGAAACAACCAGTATCGTCTAACATCTTACCTTGCTGCTTTTTTTTAGCCAGTTTAAGACTCTCTGGCTCTTATCAGCTACCACAAATACTTCCTGTATAGAAGAACTATTTTTTGCCTGAAGCTTAATTCCGCTGGAAGTTTCATACTTTATCTGCAGATGAGGTTCAACCCCGCTTCCGCTTCTCCTGTTTATCCTGCCTGGAATTATGCTTTTTATGGAAGGGTGGCGGGCCATATCCTCCAGCAGGGGCAGGATATCTTCAATTATTGTATGCTCCTGTTTGACTTTATTGATTTTGTACTTGCCGCTCATAAAAAATCACCTAAAAAAATTATAACACATAGAAACATATTTGCAAATAAAATTTTCAAAAAATAATTTAAATAATTATAACCCTTGACGAAATTACATGGCTGCGTTATAATGTCAATGCAGTTGAATAAAAAGGAATAGAAACGAGCTGACGTAGCTCAATTGGTAGAGCAGCTGCCTTGTAAGCAGCAAGTTGCCGGTTCAAGTCCGGCCGTCAGCTCCATTTTTTTATTTTGCTGTATATAATAATTGGATCTTCCCCATCAAGGAAGCTATGAGGCTCCGCTCACAATGAAATTTTTCCTCTGCTTAAGTTTAGTT
>CAYTDP010000076.1:0-10598 GCA_964436625.1 uncultured Halanaerobiaceae bacterium
AATAGTGTCCCCGGCTCAGGATGTGCCGGGCTGAGCGAGAGCTCAGGGAAGAGCTTTCGCGAAGGGAGCGCAATTTTTTGGCCGAAAACTAAACTTAAAGCAGAGAAAAAATTTCATTGTGAACGAAGCTTTATATCTTCCAGTATAACTAAATAAGTATTTTCGACGCACCTGTTTACCAACTGAAGACAGGAAGATCCGAACTTTAAAATTGGATTGAAACAGGGATATCTCCATAATCCTCTATTTCTGCTTCTTTTTTCTGGCTGACAGTCTTAAATTCCTCTGAAATTTCCAGAAAACAATTGACCAGAAAAGGATCAAAGTGAGTTCCGCTGTCCTTTTCGATGATGTTACAGCTTTTTTCATGGGGAAAGGCTTCTTTATAGGGTCTTTCGCTTCTGAGGGCATCATAAACATCGGCTATTGCCATAATCCGGGCGGCCAGGGGAATTTCATCTTTTTTTAATCCTTCGGGGTATCCTTCACCGTTCCATTTTTCATGGTGATAATGGATTAAATCCAGACCTATTTCCAGCAGATAATTTTCTGAATACATTTTATGCACCTTCTTGAGGAGTTTATAACCGATGACAGTATGTTGTTTTACCCGTTCGAATTCCTCCTCAGTCAGATCTCCCGGCTTTAAAAGGATCGAATCTGAAATTCCCACTTTGCCGATATCGTGGAGAGGACTGGCGATATATAAATTTTTGCAGTAATTTATATCCACTTCAGCTTCATATCTACCCGTATCTTTGACTTTATTGGCAAGATACCAGCAATATTTTTGAGTTCTAATCAGATGGTCTCCCGTCTCTTTATCCCGGGATTCAGCAAGTTGAGCCAGCGCATAGATCATAGCCATACGGGAATCAGAGATTTCCCTGGTCTTCTCTTCGACCAGGTCTTCAAGATAATTATTATGAATCCTCAGTTTTTTTCTGGTGGCCCGCAGCTCCAGCTGAGTATCGATTCTCCTTTTCAAAATACCTGGGTTGATCGGCTTCTTTATAAAATCCACTGCCCCCATCTCCAGCCCCAGAACTTCATCGGAGATAGTATCCTGCCCGGTCAGAAAGATAATAGGTATATTGGCGGTGGAGGGAGTTTCCAAAAGCCTCTGGCACACTTCATATCCATCCATTTCTGGCATTCTAACATCGAGTAAAATTAAATCAACTTCCTGATTTTTAGCTATCTTCAAAGCCAATCTACCGTTTACTGCAGCTTTAACTCTATACTCTGGCGTCAGAGCATTCTTGACAATATCCAGGTTTTCGGGAATATCATCAGCAGCCAGTACTGTCAGCTTTTCATTATCAGAAGAATTCATGATTTTCTCCTTTTCTGGTTTTATTTCCAGGAAATCAGCCTGGCTGAACTTTTCCTGATATCGATCATTTAATCGATCTTCAAAAGCATATATGTTATATCATCATTTCCCTTATTTAAATCAATTTCATTCTTCAACTCACGATAAAAGGCTGTAAAACCTCCGTTCTCTGCCCTTTCGCCTATTTTTTTATATATATGGTCAATATGTTCCTGGGATAGATCAAGAGATTTAGAGCATATATGGTCTACAAGACCATCTGTATAGATAAATATTTCCTTGAATTCTGCAGCATCGATCGCTTCAACCCTAAAGTTATTGTCACCTGTTATCCCCAGAGGCGTGCTGCTGGCAGTGAGCTTTTTCACTTCTCCTCTTCCGTTAAAGAGCAAAGGAGGCGGATGCCCGGCATTACAGCAGACCAGTTCCTCACCAGCTTTATCATATTCCATATAAACCCCGGTGACAAACATCTCCCCAATCTCGTTTCTAAAAATTTCTGCCAGCCGCGAGTTCATCCTGCTCATAACTTCTGCCGGTGTCAACTTATTACAGTCCAGATTTTTAAATATCAATTTCACCATTACCATGACCATGGCAGCCGGCACTCCATGTCCCATAGCATCGGCCAGCAGAATTCCATATTTCTCATCGGACAGGGAAATTAAATCATAAACATCTCCGCCTATTTTTTCCATTGGGCGATAAAATATTTCCCCCGGCTGTTCCGGGGGTAGTTCTAAATCTGCCAGAGCTTTCTGGACTCTTTTGGCCAGATTCAGCTGATGCTCCAGCCGCTGACGCTGATTTTCCACGCGATCATGAGCTCTTTTAAACCTCAGCAGTGATTTCACTCTGGCCATTAGCTCGGCCCAGTCTATGGGTTTTGTTATAAAATCATCGGCACCGGCTTCCAGACCTTCCAGTCTATCCTCGCGAGCATCGAGCGAGGTTACCAGGATTATAGGAAGTTCATCCCTTCCCATTTCAAATTTTATTTTTTCACAAACTTCAATGCCATTTATTCCCGGCATCATCACATCTAAAAGTACTAATTTTATTTTAGCATTTTCGCGTAAAACCGCAAGTGCTTCTTCACCGCTGGAAACAGCTTTTACAGAGTATCCTTCTTCCTGAAGGAAAGATTCGAGCATTACTAAATTCTGTCTGTTATCGTCAACAACGAGAATAAGCTCTTCCATTGACATATTTTCACCCGCCCATCGATCATATAATCTAAAGCTGAAATTTGAAACTCATAAACCAGCCTCAAATCATTCATTTTCTTCGATGAAGCTTTTCAGTGTCCCGGCTATATCCTCCATAACCTTTTCAAACTCTTTATAATCTTCTTCCAGACCGGCCAGATTGTCTTTTTCGGCTTTGCTTTCAATGCTCTGGATCATATTGAAAGCCTCCGGGGCAGAAAAATTGCTCAAACTGCCTTTTACCTTATGAGCGGCCTTCTCGATCTCTTCATCATCTTCCCGATCAATAGACTTCTGCAGCTGATCCATCTGATTTTGATAATCCCTGATATAAATTCTGGCGATTTTGGCTAAAAGATTTTTTCTGCCCATAAGATTTGAAATAGTTTTATCGATATCTACATATTCTTTTCTGCTTTCCGGCATAAATCTACCCCCCGCAAACCAGATAAAAATTATTCCAGCTCTTCCTCCAGACGTTCATTTATATTTTTCACCTGTTTTAACGCAGATTCAAATTCATATGCTGCCAGCTCATCCTTTAAAACCCGCATACTTTCATCCAGCCAATCTCTGCCCGTTTTTAGCATTTCATCCTGAATCTTATCAGCAGCTTCAATATCGTAAGCTTCAATCAATGTTTTGATGTTCTGGAGCTCAGATTTAAATTCAGAAATTGCAATATCCCGGAAACTTTCGGATTCGGCCGATTCTCTCTCCGGCAGAGAGTTTATTTCCCCGGCAGTTCTCGTCAGTTCCTGCTCCAAATTTCCAGTCAGTTTTTCTATATCCTCTGTATTTGAGATCTCTCCCAGCGATCTTTCTAATTTTCCAGCCTTATCCTGCAGATTTTCCGCCCCAATATTACCGGCTGTGCCTTTAATCTCATGAGCTATGTCATCCAGAGCATCGTAATCTGCTTTACTGCGGGCATGCTGTAGTTTTTCTTTCAGCCCCGGACAATTTTGGGCAAACTTTTTCAATACTTTCCTGTAAATCTCAACGTCGCCTTCCAGGCGTTTAAGCCCCCTGCTGGCGTTTATAGTATCAAGATCGAGGACTTTTTCAGCTTCCACCGCTTTATTCCGGCCGTCATTATCTGATTGAAAACCGGCACCGGAATTGAATCCGCTTTCGTCGATAACCTGTTTAATTTTTTTCAGCATATTTCTAATGTCGATAGGTTTGGAAATCAGATCATTCATTCCAGCTTCTGCCGCTTCCTGACGATGTTTTTCCATTACATTGGCGGTCAGAGCTATAACCGGCAGATTTGAAAGTTTCAGCTCATCTCTTATTTTGCGGGTGATCTCGTATCCATTGAGTCCCGGCAGCTGAATATCCATTAAAACGCAGTCATATTCATTTTCCTCTATTTTGCTCAGAGCCTCTCTGCCCTCTTCGGCCAGATCCATCTCATAACCGTGGCCTTCCAGAATTTCCCGGGCCAGCACCTGGTTTGTCTCATTGTCCTCCACCAGCAGCAAACTGTCAGCATTACCTGCCTCCAGATCCTCTTCAGCCAGTTCCGAACCCTGTTCTATGACAATATCCCGGCCGGAATATCCGTAAACATCCATAATGGTATCAAATAAACTGGAAGGACTGAAAGGTTTGGTCAGGAAATCGGAAATATATTCAGAGCCTGACTCCGTCATGATCTCTTCTTTGTCGAAGGCAGAAACAAAAATAATTTCCGGTTTGGGATGAATCTCTAGTTTTTTCATGATTTTTTTCAGGGTCTCCAGACCATCTATTCCCGGCAGATTCCAGTCCAGAAGCAGCAGCTCGTAAGCTTCTTCAGCAAATTCTAATTTCTCGAGTGCGGTTTCTCCATCTCCGGTTATTTCAGGATGAAAGTCCAGTGCCCGAAGATACTCCTCACATATCTCACGGGCAGAAGGATTATCATCAACTACTAAAACCTTCAGTCCGTCCAGATCTGGCGGGGGAGAAATGTATCTGCTATCTTCATTTTCAGCCCGGCCAAATTCAGCGGTAAAATAAAATGTGCTGCCTTCTCCTGGTTCGCTTTCCAGCCAGATTTCTCCCTTCATCATCTCCACCAGCTGTCTGGCAATGGCCAGTCCCAGCCCCGCCCCTGCACTGCCTCCTGAAGTTGAATCCTCAGCCCGGCCAAATCGCTCAAAGACATTATCCTGTTCTTCCGGAGGGATTCCGGGACCGGTATCACTTACGGCAAACTGATACTTTATCTTATCCTGCTCTTTCTTTTCCATCTTAACGTCGATAATAATTTCGCCCGACCCGGTATATTCCAGGGCGTTCTTGGTCAGATTGGCCAAAATCTGAACCAGGCGGGTCTCATCGCCGATCAATTTATTGGGAATTGTCGGAGGACGAGAAAACAAAACTTCAATGGGTTTATCCCTGGATTCTTCGGCTACAACCAGCCAGGTCTTTTCCAGCACTTCATCTAATTCGAATACTTCCTCTTTGAGTTCTATTTTCTCATCTTCAATCCTGGATAAATCCAAAATATCATTTATGATATTGAGAAGATATTCAGCGGAGGCGTTAATCCTTCTGAGGTAATTATCTCTTTTTTCTTTTTTTATATCCTGTTCCAGACATAGCTCGCTCAGACCTGTGATGGCATTCATTGGGGTGCGAATTTCATGGCTCATGTTGGAAAGAAATTCGCTTTTGGCTCTGCTGGCTTTTTCGGCCTCGTCTCTGGCCTTTGAGAGTTCATCCGTAACCGTGTTGGCGAGGTTCGTCAGAGCTTTAATCGTGTTGGTGCTGCGTTCATTGCGGCCGGCGAACTTCTCTTTATCGAAGAACTCCTTTTTATCAACGGACTTTTTATCGTTTTCAGTCAGAGCCAGTGCCGTTAGAGTTATATTGAGCAGACAGTTTAATTCTCCGCTGCTGTAAAATTCTCCGTAGGTAAAAAAACCTGCCGCAGGAGCAATCTCTTTAAATATGGATAACTCCCTGTTTAAATTTTCCTGCAGAGCTGCCTTTCTGATAGCACAGGAATAGAGAAAAAGAGCTTCGGGCTTGAATTGTTCTATTATTCTTTTTGACAGATTGATGTTTTTCTGGATAATAGAATTTATATGGCCGTAGCTCAGATATACATCTGCTCCCTCCGGGACTTCTCCACCGAAGCCCAAAGAGCCATCCTCATACCTGGCAGCAGCTCCCCGGGCTATCAAAGTATCGCCCCTTTTTAAGATGAGTGGAAATTCCGGCCCGGCAGTCTGAGGCAGTTGTTCGGCAATTTCTTCGCCCAGATACTTCTCATAGATATCGCAGGCAGACTGACCATCGATTTCATAGACTCTATTACCCTCACTTTTGGTCACCTGCATTTTTTTGCCTATCTTCTGCCATCCCAGATTATAATCAGAATAAACTTTTAACCGGCTGCTGTTTAATGCCACCCCCACCAGGCCATGAGCCGAAACTCTTTCGTTCAAAAATATATAATTATTCTTGAAGGCAAATTCAAAGTTGTCCCCTGCCTTGCCTCCAGCAATGACAACGCTGTCATCTATGGAGCTCAGACCATCCAATACACCATCCTGGATATTCGACCAGTCCGAGAACACAATAATAGCCCTGGTGCTGTCAGAGATGAGTTCTCTGCCCATTTTTATACCCATTTCAAAACTGTCTTCACCATTGCAGGGGATAAAACTGCCCTCAAGACGGGTGCTGGAAAAACTGGTAAAAGAAATCACTGTTTCATTTTCTCTGGCCTCACCGTTTATTATCTCACCTGCTGTAGTAGTTCCAATTATCGTTGCCCGCGGCAGCAGTGACTTAATTGCAGCAGTGGTTTTCTCTATAAAACTTTTTTTGCAGACACCGGTGAAAACCTGTATTAGAAGATTTTCGTCTGTTATCTCCTCGTTTTTTATAAATGTTTTTAGTTTGTCTTTTCCCTGGTAGATAATATTCCGTACTTTCATCATCACACCTCAAGAAATGCAAAATTTAAATCAAATGAACTCGCCCTCGGAACCGTTGATGGCTTTTCTGATTTTTATCAGCATTTTTTCAATGTCGATCGGTTTGGATATAAGTCCATTCATACCGGCTTTTTCAGCTTCCTTTCGATGGTTTTCCATGACGTTGGCGGTCAGGGCTAAAACAGGCATATTTGATAATTTTAATTCATTCCTGATTATGCGGGTGGCCTCATATCCGTTGAGTCCCGGGAGCTGGATATCCATTAAAACACAGTCATATTTATCTGTCTGAATTTTATCCAGTGCCTCCCTTCCCTTTTCAGCGATTTTAACCCTGTAATTGTAACTTTCCAGAATTTCCCTGGCCAGCACCTGGTTTGTCTCGTTGTCCTCTACCAGCAGTATTTTATTGTCAGCACCTGCCATTAATTTTTCATCGGTCAGCTCCTGCTCCTGTTCCTGAACAATATCACGCCCGGAATATCCAAAAACATACATAATGGCATCGAATAAACTGGAAGGGCTGAATGGTTTGATTAAAAAATCAGAAATATATCGAGAACCGGGTTCAGTCATGATCTCTTCTCTATCATAGGCGGAGACGAGTATGATCTCCGGCCTGGATTCAACAGCATGCTCTTCTCTGATTTTTTGGGCTGCTTCCAGACCGCTTATTTCCGGCAGCTTCCAGTCCATAAGGAGAAGATCATAAGAGGTTTCAGCTTCCTTCATTTTCTCCAGAGCAGTTTCTCCATCCACTGCCAGTTCTGTCCGAAAGCCTAAAGACTGCAGATATTCTTCACTTATTTTGCGGGCGGAGGAATTATCATCGATAATCAGCACCTTCAAACCATCCAATTCTGGAGGGGTGGAAATAACTCTTTTTTTCTTTGCAGAACAGCCAAATTCAGCTGTAAAGAAAAAGGTGCTTCCCTCCCCCATCTCACTCTCTATCCAAATTTCTCCATTCATCAGATCTACCAGCTGTCGGCTAATTGCCAGTCCCAGACCGGCACCTTTTCCGCCGCTCTCGGTAGAAGCCTCCGCGCGGTTGAATCTCTCAAAAATGCCTTCCTGCTTCTCCGGAGGGATTCCCGGACCGGTATCCTCCACGGCAAATTTATATTTCACATTATTCTCGTCTTTTTCCAGCATCTCAACTTTGATGACTATCTCTCCGGAATCGGTATATTTGATGGCATTTTTGGTTAGATTGGCCAAAATCTGAGTCAAACGAATCTTATCACCGATCAATTTATTGGGAATCTCCGGTGAACGAGCAAATAATACCTCGATAGGCTTTTTTTGGGCTCTTTCAGCAATCACCAGCCAGGTCTGCTTCAGAACTTCATCGAGTTCAAAGATCTCTTCTTGCAAATCAATTTTCCCATCTTCGATTTTAGATAAATCAAGAATATCATTGATTATGTTGAGAAGATATTCAGCCGATGCGTTTATCCTCTTCAGATAATTTTTTCTCTTTTCTGGATCGAGATCTTCATCAAGACATAATTCGCTCAAACCTGTTATGGCATTCATGGGAGTGCGTATTTCATGGCTCATATTGGAGAGAAACTCACTTTTGGCCTGGCTGGCTTTTTCCGCTTCTTTTTTGGCCTGCATCAATTTTTGTTTTTGCCTTTCGAGTTCCCGATTGTACTCTTTTATGTTTTCTTCGGCTTTAATCCGCTGGGTAACATCCAGAGCTGTTTCTATAAACCCTTTAATATTACCATCTTCGTCAATGTCGGGGATGCCTTTCATTTTCCAGTAGCTGCTATCTGGTTTTCTCACAATAGAGCTAGCTATCTCTCCGGTCTCTTGAGCTTTTTGTATTGGACATTCAGGGCAAAAATCTTCCAGGCCCCATTTTTCATAACAAAACTTGTCCTTCAAACCTTCCTGACCTCTGTCGAAAAGTTCCAGGGCAGCCTCATTGAGCCATTTTATTTTAAAGTCCGGGGACATATAAATAATAATTTCATCCAGGTTGTTTAAGATATTATTCTCCAGAACCTGTTCATTATCATTCATCCAGAGACCCCCCTATTTTTGATAGTAACAGTTAGTATTTTTTATTTTATAAGGGAATTGTACCACAGATGCTTTAACTCTGCAAATAACAAAATCGGTGCCCCGGCTACCTGTTTTGCCATGATTGTCCCTGGCGGGATCTAATCAATCTCTAATTTTAATAACATCTGAAAGATCGACCGAATCGAAAATCCTTTTCACGTTTTCTGAATCAACATTTTCTATTATAAGTCTGCCAGTAATTATAAAAATCAACAAATTTTTCTCTGGGCAGAGGTTTGCAGATATAAAACCCCTGTCCGTAATCGCAACCTAAATGATTTAATTCTTCCATAACATTTTTGCTTTCGATACCTTCAGCTACAACCTCTTTATCCAGAATCTTTCCCAGCCTTATAGCTGTCTTTACAATTTCGTAACTTTTTTTATCTTCCTGCATAGCCTGGATAAAAGAGAGATCTATTTTAATGGAATCTATATCTAAATTTTTTAAATAGGACAGGGAAGAATATCCTGTGCCAAAATCATCCATGGCGATTTTAAAGCCTTCTTCCATCAGCATATTAAGAGTGTTATTGCCAGTCGTTAATTCATCCATTATTTCCGTCTCCGTCAACTCCAGTTCAAATTGATCTGGAGATAGGTTCTTTTCTGCAATTATATCTCTTATTTCTTGCACAAAGTCTTCCTGTTTTAAATTATTGGGTGAAATATTGACTGCCATACTAACATCAATCCCCGCTTCTGCTAAAAGAAGTCTCTCCTCCGCTGTCTCGTTGACCACCCATCGGCTCAACTCATTAATGAGTCCTGTTGTTTCTACATGCGGTATGAATCGCCCGGGTGATATAATGCCTTCTTCCGGGTGTAGCCATCTAATCAGAGCCTCTACCCCCACAATTTCACCGGAGCTCAATTTAACTTTGGGCATATAATGCAGTTCAAATTGATCTTCGACAAGGCCGTTCTGAATTTCTCCCAGAAGCTGAAAATTCTCTCTGGTTTCATCTTTTATTGCTTCCTTATAAAATTTAACCTTTTTTTTCTCTTTTGCGGCAGAACTCATGGCCTGATAGGCATTCTGCAGCAAATCTGCCCCTGAATCCTCTTCTTTATAAGAAGCCACCCCGAGGTAAGAATTCAAAAATACAGGTATTTTATTGTAATAAAAGGGAAGTTCAGCATTTGATTTAATTGTATGTACAAAGTCCGGGAGCCTGTCTTCGGATACGTTTACCAGCAGAAAACCGAGTTTATTGCGATATATATTGTAAACTTTTATCTCGATGTCTTTATTCCGATCCTCTATATTGTTAAGAGTAAAATTAATCTCCTGTCTTTCTTTAAGCTGGGTGGCGACTTCCTGTAAAAATTCGCCCCATCTTGTGTGACCAATTGCCTTCATAATCTCTTCAAAATTTTCAATATCCAGAACAACAAGATGAATATTATCTCTCTTTCCGCCATTTATCAATTTATCCACTTTTTTAATTAAATTGGAGCTATTAGGGAGACCGCTATTGGGGTCATAGAGAGAGATTTCTTCTAATTTTTTTTCCTTCTTTTTTCTCTCTGTAATATCGTTAATATTTCCATGCCAGAGAACACTGCCATCAGAAAGTTTTTCGGGGCTGGCATTGCCTTTAACCCATCTTACTCCTCTTTCGGGGAGAACAACTCTATATTCCATCTGCCAGTGTGTCAGATTTTTAGCTGATTTTTGAATAGAATTTACCACCCTTTCATAATCATCAGGGTGTATCCTTTGAAAAACTTTGCTGGCATCGTCTTTTACCTCTTCGGGAGATATTTCATAAATTTCTTCTATGCCTTCTGAGGCATAGGGAAAAGCTGAAGAACCATCGGGAAATAATTGATATTGAAAAGTCACACCGGGATCCTGGTTAACCAGATTCTTAAGTAAATTTCTAACTTTCTCAACTTCTTTTCTTCTTTTCTTTTCTGTTATATCACGGGCAGCTCAAAGTATCTGCTACTTGTTGTGAATATTATATTTGCGAGCAGTTATTTCCACCGGAATAGGATCTCCCTGAAAAGGATAAAACTCAGTGGTTAACA
>CAYTDP010000077.1:0-10486 GCA_964436625.1 uncultured Halanaerobiaceae bacterium
ACTTCGCTTTATATCTTCCAGCTATTATTATCATGATAGTGATCTTATACGATATCTATCAACGGATAACAAGAAGAACCTAAAATTGCTCATCAATTCAGGACAGCCTGCTGATCAGCTTTTCCAGATATCGAGATTTCAGCTGATCGCTGGCCAGAGCCTGAGCGGCAGGCGGCATCTTCAAAATGGCCGAGAGCACCGCGGCCATGGCGCGGTGGCTGGCAAAGGCTTGATTTTCGAAGATCAGATTGGGAAGCTGCCCTTTTTCGATGGCCATCATCACGGTGCGGTGTATGGAGTTGACAGGTGTTATAATTTCCCGCTCCCGCCGCTTTAGCTGCAGGCTGTCATTCGGGCAGGCCCGCAGGCAGACGCCGCAGCCCAGGCAGATATCCTGATCGATCTCGACCCGCTTTTCGTCCCGGCGGCTTTCTCGGCCCGGGTCTTCGCTGGATTTTTCCCCTGTCTCCGGCTTTTTAAGCGTTATTATATCTATATGGCAGGCCTCAATGCATTGGCCGCAGCCGGTACAGCTTTCGCCGTCGACCTCCGGGAGATAGGGGGAGGTTTCCACCGGATTGAGCGAGCCGAACTTGCGAACAGCCACAAGAGCTTCACAGCAGCAGCCGCAGCAGTTGCAGATGAAAGAAGGTTCTTCGCGCACGTTTTCTCCGAACTGTACCAGTCCTTCCTCCCGGGCGCGATGCAGCAGTTCCAGCCCTTCCTGGGTGTCGGCCCGGCGGGCGTGATCATGACGAATCAGGGAGTCGGCCGCGGTATTAAAGGTAAGACATATCTCCAGAGGATTATCACAGGCCTGATCGAGATGATGCATTTTATGACGGCAGTAGCAGGTGCTGACCCCGATGTGTTCGGCCGTCTCGATAATATGGCTGGCCCGTTCGTAATCCAGAGTGTGGATAAGATTATCGCGGGAAAGCACCTCCTCCTGCACAAAAACCCGGCCCGGGCGGGTCTCGGCGCTGAGAAAAAGCTCTTTGATGAAGTCCTCCTCCACATTTATATATTGATGGAGCAGTTCTGACAGCAGCTCCTGATCCAGATCTTCCCTCGTCCGCATCAGCGAAAATTCAAAGAATCCAGCCATGGGCGGGGGCAGAATATATCTCTTATTGCCCTCATCATCCCGGGCATCTAGCAGTATGGCCCGGCTGGCCAGCTCATCGAGAATTTTCTCCGTCTCGGTTTCATCCCTGCCGAGAATGCGGCTGGCCTTATCGACGGTGAAGGGCCGGATGGGAAGTTGGGCTACAATTTCTGCTTCCTCTTCGCTGAAAAGCATCTCCAGAATTTTATAGAGAGTTTCCGAAGGAGGAGCACCCTGGGGAAATTGATTCAACCTCTCGACTAAATTTTTATAGGCGGAGCGAGCAGTTTTGTGCGCCATCTATCATCACCATCCATTATTTTAAAATGAGTTTTTTTCGGCCGACTTATTTTGACTTATTTTAATGGTACTTAAGCTGGCAGCACAAATCAAGCGCTGACAGTTATTATTTGCAAAATAGTAGAATCAAATGAAAGGATGTCCTGATAAATGGCCTAAAAGGATGACATAAACCCTATCCTCATGTATAATGTTAAATGATGAGATGCTAATGATGAGATGCTTTAAAATATACATAATATTAAACAACAAACAGACTGAAAAGAGGAGGAAAAGAAAAGATGGGAAGATTGTGGGGAGATTTTGACAGGATCGAATCGGACTTTGAAAAATTGACAGAGGAAGTCAATGACTGCATGAGCTGTTCTTTTCAGGCCATGCTGGCCTATATCGAAGAAGGGGAGACTGACAGGGTGCGGGAGCTTAATAAAAACGTACACACGAGCGAAAGTCAGGCTGACTCCATCCGCCGCGAAATATTGAATAATATCATAGAGGGATCATTGATGCCCAGCACCCGGGTCGATATGTTACATCTCCTGGAATCCATAGACGATATAGCCGATCATACAGAGGATATGCTCGATGAGATAATCTTTCTTCATCTCGACTTCTGCTGTCTGGACGAGAAGAAGCTGGAGGAGATGACAGAGCTCATAGAAGAACAGTACAGCAAAATGGCCAGGGGGATAGAAGTTCTTTTTGAGGACATGAACCAGTCGCTGGTGTATGCAGGCGAACTCGAAGAGCTGGAATCAAAAGTCGATGGCATAGAGGAGGAGATCACCCGCTCGGTGGGGAGTCTGGAGCATATTTCTCCCGGAGAAAAACTGGCTCACCGCAGCCTGATAAAAAACGTATCGGATACTGCTGATCTAATCGAGGATGTCGGCGATAACATGGAGACCATAGTTTCGGTCAGAAAAGGGTGACTGACGAAGATAAAAAAATGAAAAAATATATTCCTGGTCTGCTCCTTTTGCTCGTCATATCGATAATTGCTATCTTCATATCCGGTTTTCTGCCGGAATATGTCGGCAGTGTTTTTATAGCGGTTTTAATAGGTATATTGATAAATAACACCGTCGATCTGAATAAAGCAATTTTTGGCCCGGGCATCAGTCTGGGGCTTAAAAAAATATTGAAAATAGCGATTGTGCTGCTGGGCGGCACTATCAGCCTTCAAAAACTGGCCACAGTTGGAGCCAGGGGCCTTTTCGTTATTCTGGTGATTATAGGGCTGGCTTTTATACTCACATTTATTCTGGGCAGGATATTGAATATTTCCTTGAAAAGAAAGATATTAATAGCAGCCGGACTTTCGATCTGTGGAAATACAGCAGTAATCACTACCGCTCCGCTGATCGAGGCGGAGGATAGAGATATTTTCACGGCCGTGAGCATAGTTACCCTCTTCGGTGTCCTGGCAGTCTTTTTATATCCATTTATAGGGATGGCCGCCGGCATATCCGATACTGTTTTCGGCGCCTGGGCCGGAACAGCGATAAATGACACTTCCCAGGTAGTGGCTGCCGGATTTATATTCAGTGAAGAAGCCGGCAGAATTGCTGCCATGATAAAACTGGCCCGCAATGTTCTAATGGCGCCGGTTATTCTAATTGTGGGCTATTTTTACGGCAAAAGGCAGAAGCAGAAAAAGGAAAAGATAAATATACTCGAGATCTTTCCCAGCTTTATACTGGGATTTTTGTTTTTAATTATCCTGAACAGCCTGGGAATTATCACGGAAAATATGGAAGCGGTGTTTGATCAAACCTCTCAGTTTTTAATCCTGCTTGCTTTAGCGGGAATAGGTCTTGAGGTTAAATTTAAGGATTTAAAAAAGATCGGGGTTAAGCCCTTCATAGTCGGCTTCAGCGTGGCAGCTTCGATGGCGGCGGTCAGTATATTGATAAGCAGTACCATATTCTGAAAGTGAAAATCAAGATGAATATACTGTGAAAATACAATGAATACTAACCGTATCAAGACCGGATTATAAATATTGAGGAGGGAAAATAATGCTGGATAATTTTTCATTCAAAGTGCCCGGCGAAGTTAAATTTGCGAGCATTGAAATATTGCCTCGAATTATAGAGGAGAAAGATCTGAAGAAGCCACTGCTGGTTTCGGATGAAGGCTTAAAAGAAGTGGGACTGGTGAAAAGGGTAGAGGATATTTTAAACGATGAAGGCATTGAGTTTAAAACATTTTTAGATGTACAGCCTAACCCTTCTATCGAAAACGTCGAGAATGGATACAGCAGGTTTGAGGAATATGACTGTGATTCAGTCATCTGTTTGGGAGGAGGAAGCCCGATAGATGCTGCCAAATCAATTGCGATTCTCGCCGCCAATGATGGTGATATAATTGATTACGAAGGCGTGCACACGGTTGAGAACTCACCGGCTCCGGTAATAGCGGCACCCACAACAGCAGGGACCGGCAGTGAGGTCACACCGGTTTCTGTTATAACTGATGAGGAGAATAACTTTAAATTCACAATATACAGTCACAAAATAATCCCGGAAGTTTCGCTGCTCGATCCGGATTTAATCACCAGCTTGCCGGCCGATATAGCAGCCTCTACCGGCATGGATGCGCTGACTCATGCCATCGAAGCCTATTTATCAAAAATTACAAATCCTTTTGCCGACGCTTTAGCGGAGAAGTCCATGGAGCTGATAGGAGAAAATGTGAGGAAGTTTGTCGCGGATAGAAAAAATTATGAAGCAGCCTCCGGGATGCTGCTGGGGAGCATGTTTGCAGGCCTGGCCTTTTCCTGGGGCAGGCTGGGTAACGTCCATGCCATGGCTGAACCCCTGGGAGTATATTTTGATATTCCTCACGGAAGGGCAAATGCTTTGCTGCTGCCGGTCGTTCTGGATTATAATGCCCTGGCAGATAAGGGGAAATACAGGAGAATATATAATTATATCAGCAGAAAAGACGCGGCGGAATTTTCGCCTGAGCTTTTAGCAGAAAAAGTATATGAACTAAATGAGAAACTCGGGATTCCCGGTTCTTTATCGGAGCTGGATGTTGACCCTGATTATATTCCTGAGATGGCAGAAGATGCCATGAAAAGCGGGAACGTGAAGATCAATCCCAGGCAGACGGACTTCGATGATATATGCCGGTTATATCAGGAGGCCCTTTGAAAAATGATTCTGTTGCGAAATATATCATCTCAGCTATTTTTCGGCCTGAAATCCGAATAATTCTATACCGGCGATCACCTAAACTTATTTTTTCCATGCATTCTATCTCTGTATATCCCCTATAATAATGCAGGCTTTTTAATATATCCAGTCCATGCTATTATGTATATAAAATGTAAAGACTGAAATAATGATATTCCCATCCGAATATCTATACATAAATTCAGGAGATAAATTCAGGAGGTAATATCGATGAGTATATTCGATATCGTGGGGCCGGAGATGGTAGGACCGTCGAGTTCGCATACCGCCGGGGCGGTGAATCTGGGCAGATTGGCCAGAGTTATTGCCGGCGGTGAATTAAAAAAAGTCGTGATCAAACCTCACGGTTCCTTCGGCAAAACTCTGCAGGGTCACGGGACCGATAAGGCTTTAGTGGGCGGGCTGCTGAGTTTTAAGCCGAATGATCCCCGGCTGCGCAGTGCTTTTGCAGAGGCTAAAAAGCGCGGCTTTGAGTTTGAATTTCAGAAGGTCGAGGGGAGATCGGTTCATCCCAACACCGTTATCTTCAATTTTTATAAATACGGTGAGGACCTTGAGGAGGATGGGATGGAGATTCAGGGAGCTTCGATCGGCGGCGGTGCTGTCAAAATTACCAGAATAGACGATTTCAATCTCGAGATTACGGGTGATAACGACTCCATCTGGTGCGTGCACAAAAATATGCCCGGAGTCATCGGACATATAACTTCCACACTGGGGGAAGAAGATATCAACATCATCAACATGAAAGCCGTGCAGCTGCGCGAAAAAGATCTGGGATCCTGCATTCTGGAGATCAACCAGCCGGTTCCGCAGGAGACCGCCGCCGAGCTGGAGAAGACCGATTTTATAAATTTTGTGCGCAGAATTCCCAAACTTTAGAGATAGATTATATCAGGAGGGATTAGCATGATTTATTCGACTTTTTCTCAGCTCCTGGCCGCAGCCGAAGATGAGAATAAAAAACTCTGGGAAGTTGTGCTGGCCAGGGAGATAGAAGAGGAGGATACCGATCGCGAAGCAGTTTTTGAAAAACTGGAAAGCAGGCTGAATGTTATGGAACAGGCTATAGAAACGGGTGTAGAAAACACGCTGGATTCACAGGGAGGGCTGGTCGATGGAGAGGCTGCCAGGCTGGCCGCTTCCGGGGATGAATTAGGTATGAAGCTTTTTAAAAATGTCAATATTTATGCTCTGGCCACCGCCGAGGTAAACGCCAGCATGGGTAAGATAGTCGCCGCTCCCACCGCCGGGGCCAGCGGGGTGGTGCCGGCGGTGATATTAGCTCTCGCCGAGGAGAAGGATATCGCCAGAGATCGCCAGCAAAAAGCCCTGCTGACGGCGGCCGGTCTGGGCGAGATAGCAGCGCGTAAGGCCACCGTCTCGGGGGCTGCCGGCGGCTGTCAGGCAGAATGCGGAGTGGCCGCCGGTATGGCAGCCGGGGCCGGGGCAGAGATGCTGGGAGGAAGTCCGCGAATAGCTATCAATGCCTTCACATTGGCGCTGAAAAATCTTCTGGGGCTGGCCTGCGACCCGGTGGGAGGTCTGGTTGAGGTTCCCTGCGTCAAGAGGAATGCCACCTCGGCCAGCTGTGCTCTTTCGGCTATTTTGCTGGCCATGTCCGGCATAGAGAGCGCCATCCCCGCTGACGAGGTCGTGGAGGCCATGCGCGAGATCGGTGATCTGATGCCTTCCTGCCTGAAGGAAACAGCCGAAGGAGGGCTGGCCAACACCGAGACCGCCCGAAAATTCGAAAAATCTCTGGAGTCGAACAAATGAGAGAGAAAAAGGTGAAAATGTCAGAATATTGAACTATAGAATAGATGCGATTATTTTGGGCTCCTCTTGTCTTCATTTGGCAAATAGGTGTGTAAAAAAATTTATTCAGTTATACTGGAAGATATAAAGCTTTGTTCACAATGAAATTTTTTTGCTGAAGAATTTACAGCAAAATCTGAAGCCAGGGAGGTGAAGATGTGAAAACAGTAAAGATCAGAACAGAAAGATGTGTCGGTTGTCGTCACTGTGAGCTGGCCTGTTCTCTCGAGCATTCTCCCCGCAGCAAAATCCACGCACTTTTTCAGGATAGTCCGCCCCTGCCTGCTCGAATAAGCGTTAGAACCGGCATAGATCTCCTCAATTTCCCCCTCCGCTGTCAGCACTGCGAGCCCGCGCCCTGCCGGGGAGTCTGTCCCAGCGGCGCTATTTTTCGCGACAGAAAGACGGAAACTGTCCAGGTAAACGAAGATGACTGTATCTCCTGTGGAATGTGTGCTATGGTCTGTCCTTACAGCGCTATAACTTTTCCCGTCGGCGGCCGGGAAACTCCGGCTGAAAAAGAAAAGGCCCCTGCCTACAAATGCGATGATTGCCTTGATCGACGTCAGCAGGACGAGATTCCCGCCTGCGCGGAGGCCTGCCGCACCGGCGCTTTGGAGTTTGGTGAGATTGATGAGATGGTTTCTGCTGAAAGAGATGAGCTGGCGGTTTTGTTGACAGCTGATGCTTCCGGCAGGAAGAGCGATCGCCGACCTGAAAACATGGAGAAATATCGCGAGTTAAAACAAAAGATGGCAGAACTCGGACCCTTTCCTGCCAGCCGAAAGGAGGAATAACAGATGCAAGAAGAGAATAAATATTCCGATTTAACGGAGGACGAGCTGGCCCGAAAATCGCTGGCCGAGGCCGAAAAAGCAGGCATGGAGACCGCCTGGGATAGGCTGCAGGATCAGCAGCCGCAGTGCGGTTTCGGCGAGACAGGTGTATGCTGCAATCGCTGTGCTATGGGGCCCTGCCAGGCCGACCCCTTTGAAGAAGGACCGGAGCGGGGAGTCTGTGGAGCCGACGCCGATCTGATAGTTGCCCGCAATCTGCTGGCCGATATAACTGCTGGAGCCGCTGCTCATTCCGATCACGGCCGGGAAGTAGCGGAGATTTTCCAGGCAGCAGCGCAGGACGAGGCCGGAGGAAGTTACGGGATCAGAGATGAGGATAGGCTGGCTGAGCTGGCCGATATCTTCGATGTCGGCAGAGAAGACCTCACACGAGAGGAGCTGGCCAAAAAACTGGCCCGCAGAATACTATCCGAATTCGGCACCCACCGCGATGGGCTGGCACTGACAGAGAGAGCTCCGGCCGAAACCAGAGAGATATGGGATGAGCTGGGTATTACTCCGGACAGTATCGGGGGCGATCTGGTAGAAGCCATGCATAGAACCCACATGGGCGTGGGAGCAGAACCTACCAATATGCTCCTGCACGGTCTGAAAATAGCTCTGGGTGACGGCTGGGGAGGATCGATGATAGCAACCGAGCTGGGAGATGTTATGTTCGGCACCCCGGAGATCAATCAAAGCAGCATGAATCTGGGCGTGATCGACGAGGATAAAGTCAATATTATCGTACACGGCCACAACTCGGTCCTCTCGGAGATGGTCGTCCAGGCAGCCGAGAGCGAAAGACTGCAAAATATGGCTGAAGAGCAGGGAGCAGATGGTATAAAGGTGGTCGGTCTTTGCTGTACCGGTAACGAAATTCTGATGCGCAGGGGTATTCCAATGGCTGGCAATATGCTCAATCAGGAGCTGGTGCTGGCTACAGGCGCGGTCGAAGCAGCCGTCATAGATTATCAGTGCATATTTCCCTCGCTGGTCGAGAGCGCCGACTGCTACCATACGGAGATTATAACTACCAGCCATAAATCCAAAATACCGGGAGCGGTTCATCTCGAGTTCGCGCCTGAGACCGCGGAGAGCACAGCCCGGAAGATAGTGGAAAGAGCCATTGAGAATTTCTCCGAGCGCAGTTCGAATCGTGTCAACATACCAGGGGACCCCCAGCCTGTGACGGCCGGTTTTTCGCTGCACTCCATAACTGAAGCCCTCGGCGGCAGTCTGGATCCTCTGATCGAAGCCATAAAAAACGGCGATATCAGGGGAGCAGCGGGGATAGTGGGCTGCAACAATCCCAAAATCAAGCATGATAAAGGACATATCGAGCTGGCCAAAGAGCTGCTGCAGGAAGATATTTTGCTGGTGGAGACCGGCTGCGCTGCCGTAGCCTCGGGCAAAGAAGGGCTTCTCAGTCCAGAAGCCAGCGGGCTGGCAGGTCCGGGACTGCGGCCGGTGCTGGAGAGCCTGGAGATGCCGCCGGTACTGCACATGGGAGCCTGTGTCGACTGCTCTCGCATCCTCAAGCTGGCTGCGGCCCTGGCCAGAGAGATCGGAGTGGGGATTCATCAGCTGCCGCTGGCAGGGGCTGCTCCTGAATGGTATGCTCAGAAAGCTGTAGCTATAGGCAGCTATTTCGTCGCTTCGGGCGTGTATACCGTTCTCGGTCCTCCGCCTAAAATTTTCGGGAGCAGCGAGGTTGTCGAACTGCTCAGCAGCGGGCTGGAAGAAGCTGTGGGAGCTAATTTTGCCGTCGAGCCTGAACCGAAAGCAGCAGCAGAGCTTATAGTCGACCATATAGAAAGCCAGCGGGAAGAGCTGGGAATATGACCAAAAATATAGCCATCATCGGCGCCGGACCTGCCGGCCTTACCGCCGCCAGAACACTCAGGTCCCGGGGGTGCGGCGCCCGGATTCGAATGTTTTCAGCTGAAAAAGCCCCACCCTATGCCCCCGCTTCCCTGGGCAGATATTTGATAGAGGATAGAGAGGATATCCTCTACTGGCAGGGAAGGGATATCTGCGAGCGGCTGGAAATAGACGAACACCGGGGAGAAAAAGTGATCACAGTCGAGGCCGAAAGGAAAGTTCTGACTACTTCGGCCGGCAGAGAATATGCTTTCGATAAGCTTCTCATAGCCTCCGGGAGTTCGCTTAAGATCTCCGAAGTGATAGAGGGACATGATAAAGAGGGACTTTTGAACTTTAAAAATCTCTCAGCCACCAGGAAAATAAAGGAGCTGGCAGCCTCAGGCCGCGGCACAGCAGTGATAATCGGGGGAGGATTTATCGGAGTTGAGATCGCCCTTTGTCTGGCCGAGATGGGCATAAAACCCTCTGTCCTCAACCGTCGTTCCTGGATCATGCCCAGGCTATTGGATAGGGAAACCGCCGGCCGGGTGGTCGCAGATCTCGAAGAGAAAGGGGTTGATGTTCGACTAAATACCGAAGGTAAATATCTGCACGGAAAGGAGAGGGTCGAGGCTGTCGAAACCACCTCCGGTGAAATTCTGGAGGCCGATATCTATATCGCAGCCACCGGCGTCGCCCCCAATACCGATTTCCTCAAAAATAGCGGAGTAGAATATGAAGATTGGGGGATTCCTGTCGACGGTAAGCTGCGCACGAATCATCCCCATATATTTGCCTGCGGCGATGCAGCTCTTACCCGCGATTTCTTGAGCGGAGAGCTCACATCTCACGGCCTTCATCCGGTTGCTGTCAGACATGGCAGGACAGCTGCAGCCAATATTATGGGTGCCGAAGAAGAATACGAGCGCATGTTCAGCATGAACTCGCTGAAAGAGCTCAGCTATAAGCTCATAGTGGTGGGAGAGCTGGAAGGAGAGACTATTCGGGACGAAAGCGAAGAATACCTGCGCAAAATATATCTGAAGGAGGGCAGAATTAACGGATTTGTCCTGCTGGGAAACATCGCCAATGCAGGCATATACACATCTCTTTTGAAAAATCGCCGTGAGGTCAGCGGATACAGAAACTGGCTAATCTCACCTCAGTTTAATCCGCAGGACCGAACTTATCGGTCAATTTGATTGGTTCGACTTTTTCCGGGAGCAATACAGGAAAATCGAGCCCAGTAGATAATTATATTAAACGAAAGATATCACAGAGTAGTTTAATGCAGTTTAATTCATTTAATAATTTGGCTCTTCTCCACATCAGTTTTTGGTTTTGTTTAAGAACAC
>CAYTDP010000078.1:0-10235 GCA_964436625.1 uncultured Halanaerobiaceae bacterium
TAAGAGGTGAGCAGTTATCGCTTTAAAAGAATATGTCTTAAATTGCACCAACGGTTGTGGAGAAGATCCCTAAATTTATGCAATTTTTTAGTTATAGATGCAGGTAAAACTCCCTGGAAGGAGAAATATTCCTTATAATGGAAAAATAAATAATTCCAGGGAGGAGATAAAATGTATGTTGATCATCGCAGATATCTGGGCGAGATAGGGGAGAAACAGGCGGCAGAATATCTCAAAGAGAAAGGTCATATTATACTGGCCACCAATTTTACCACCCGGCTGGGTGAGATAGATATTGTCACCAGCAGCGGCGAAGAACTGGTATTCGTGGAGGTCAGGACGGCTTTGTCGGATAAGTACGGCCCCCCTCAGTATTCTATAACCGCGGCCAAAATGCAGCGGATAAGAAAGGTTGCCCGCCTGTATATGTCGCGGCGGGGCAACGGCGAGAGCTGTCGTTTTGATGTGATCACCCTGACCGGGGACTGGAACGATCTCAGGATAAACCATATCCCCGGAGCCTTTTGAGGGATTTTTATGCCAGTATCCCTGATTTCAGGTTCAATTCTGGGAGTTTCGGCCTTTGCAGTCGAAGTGGAGATCGACATACAGCGCGGTCTGCCCGCCTTCCGGGTGGTGGGGCTGCCGGATCGGGCCCTGCAGGAGGCCAGGGAGAGGGTGAGATCGGCCCTTAAAAACAGCGGGCTGGGTTATCCCGACAGAAGGATCACCATAAATCTGGCTCCAGCCGACCGGCGCAAACAGGGACCGCAGTTCGATCTTTCGATAGCGCTGGGGCTTTTAGCCGCCCAGGGAAGTCTGAGCCGGGAGGCGATAAAAAACTCTTTTATCGTCGGCGAGCTAGCTCTGGATGGAGAGGTCAGATCGGTGCGGGGGATATTGCCCCTGCTGGACCTGGCCGCCGAGCTCGAACTTGATCGCTTTATCTTTCCCGCCGAAAACAAAGAGGAGATAATCTTCGAGCCGGAAATTGAGCTCTGGCCGGTTTTTGATCTCGAAAGCGCGGTTGATATTTTAAAAAAGTTAGATGAGAATATAGATAGGAATAAGGATAAGCGGGACAGGTTGAAACCCTGGCAGCCGGGAGATGCCTGCCCGGGTGAAAAAGAAGAAAACTATCATTTTCAGCGTATCCCCATTCAGGGGCAGAGGTCAGCCCGCCGGGCGGCAGCTGTGGCCGCAGCAGGCAGTCACAACCTCATGTTCTTCGGTCCTCCCGGTTCGGGCAAGACTACGATAGCGCGCTCGATTCCCGATCTCATGCCTATCCCCTCCCCCGAAGAAAAACGGGAGATTATGCTCATAGCCAGCGCCGCCGGTGAGAAAATTCCTGCCGGACGCCCCTGGCGCGATCCCCATCATTCCATAACCCCGGCCGGTCTGGGAGGAGGCGGGCGCTCGCCCACTCCCGGCGAGGTGACCCTGGCTCACAGAGGTGTTTTATTTCTCGACGAGCTGCCGGAATTCGACCGCAGAGTGCTCGAACTTCTGCGCCAGCCCCTGCAGGACGGTTATATCCATCTGGTCAGACACGAGTACAATCTGCGGATGCCGGCCGATTTCATGCTGGTTGCAGCTTTAAATCCCTGTCCCTGCGGCTTTTTCGGTCAGAGCTCGCAGAGCTGCCGCTGCAGCAGAAACCAGATAATATCCTACCGCAGCAGGTTATCCGGTCCACTTCTGGACAGAATAGCCATGCAGGTTGAGGTGCCGGCCCTGAGCACCGAGGAGATCGTCTATACCAGTCCGGATGGATCTCTCGATGACCGCCTGAAAAAGGCGGTTTTGCGGGCCAGAAATTTTCAAAAATCCCGCAACGATGGGCATTTCAATTCTCAGCTGGCCGGCGATAAAATCGCCGATATCTGCCGGCTGGAAAGCAGTGAAAAGAAATTTTTGGCCGAAGCTTTAAACCGGCTTGAGATCAGCAAAAGAGGTTACGATATAATACTGCGCCTGGCCCGGACGATAGCCGATATGGAGGAGTCAAAAAAGGTAGAGAACTCTCATCTGGCCGAGGCTTTGCAGTATCGAGGACTTTCGCGTCCGGTCAGAGCCTGAGGTTATCAGTTTTTTAACGGAGAGAACGGGAGCTATTTTATCGGCAGCCGAAATTTTCCAGCTGCCTCCTTTTCTGATCACAGCACAGGTTCTGGTTCATCGGGAAGGCAGTGGACTGCGACAATGACAGTTTAAATTAATATATATCATCTATCGGCAATGTCAAAAGATCCTGGAGGTTAATTTTATGGAAACCGGAGTGCTGATTGTTTTCACCCTGATGATCTTTCTCATAACCATGTTTATTATAGAACCCATAAGCATCGATCTCATAGCGCTTTCCGTGCCGGTGCTGCTGGTCATACTTCAGCCCTGGACAGGTGTTACTCCCGAACAGGCCATATCAGGTTTTTCCAGCTCGGCCACCATCACCATCGGAGCTATGTTCGTTATCAGCACGGGTGTGGAGAGAAGCGGTGTAGTTCACGTGATGGGTGAGAAGATCATGAGCATGACGGGTGATGACAGAAGAAGACAGATGATATTGATAATTTTCATATCCGGTTTTGTGGCCGGTCTTATCAACAACACGCCGGTGGTGGCTCTTTTCATCCCGATGGTTATGACCATAGCCAATAAATCGGGCATGTCCCCCTCCAAATACCTGATACCGCTTTCCTATGCGGCCATGATGGGAGGTATGCTCACGCTGATAGGCACCTCTTCCAATATTGTGGCCAACGATATAGTGAGCAGTCATCTCGGGCGGGGTTATTCCATGTTCGAATTCACCCATCTTGCTTTAATCGCCCTGGTAATAGGTGCCATCTATCTGATATTTTTCGCCAGCCGCTTTATTCCTTCTCGTATAAATCCCGAGGAAGAACTGACCGAAGAGTTTAAGATGGACAGATATCTGACCGAGGTCGTGATCAAAGAGGAATCCCGGATAGTGGGTATGACCGTGGAGGAAGCGCTGGAAAGCCTCGATTACGATATCGATATAGTCCAGCTCATCCGGGATGATCAGAAATTTTTCGAACCGCTGAACAACAAGATTATCCGGGCCGGCGATCACTTTGTTATCACCTCCGATCACGAGAGCCTGATCAAAGTCATCAGAGGCCGGGAGCTGCGTATACTCTCCCGCACCCACTTCTCCCAGAGGGAGCTGGAGGCCAGACAGGAAAACCAGAAGCTGGTCAAGCTGGTGGTGCCGCATGGCTCGTTTCTGGCCGGACAGACGCTGAGTGATGTCAACTTTCAGGAGAGGTATCAAACCACTGCTCTGGCCATAAGACAGGAAGAGGAACTTCAGCACACCAAGCTGGAGGATATAGTTCTCCAGCCCGGAGCTGTGCTGCTGCTCACAGCCGGTCCCGATACACTTGAGAGGTTGAGGACCAACCGCAATTTCATCATCTCCGGAGGAATAGATTATTCCGGCTATCGAACCGATAAAATAAAGATCTCGCTGAGCATACTCTTTGCGGTCATCGCTCTGGCCGCCCTCAACGTGCTGCCCATCGTCATCTCCGCTCTGGGCGGTGTGGTAGCCATGGTTCTGACAGGCTCGCTCAAGCCGCGCGAGGTTTACGATGCCGTCAACTGGAATGTTATCTTTCTGCTCTCGGGTCTGATACCGCTGGGTATTGCCATGGACAATACCGGCACGGCCGAATTCGCCGCCGAGCAGATAATGCGTCTCGAGGGAATTTTAGCCCCCGTGACCATACTGATTCTTTTTTATCTGATGACGGTTGGAATAGCCAACCTGGTGGGCAATAACGTAAGCGTTATACTTATGCTGCCCATAGCCATCGATGCGGCCGGCAAGCTGGGTTTAAATCCTTTCGCCTTTGCCCTGACGGTGACCTTCGCCGCCAGTTCGGCCTTTCTCACGCCTATCGGCTATCAGACAAATCTCATGGTCTACGGTCCGGGCGGTTATAGATTTTTTGATTTCTTCAAAGTAGGCCTGCCGCTGCAGATAATGTTTACGGTGCTGGTGCCGTTGCTTATTACCCTCTTCTGGGGCCTGTAAAGCCAAAAAACTCGTCCCGCCGGAGCAGAAGAAGGCCAGCAAAAGGGATGAAAATCGTAGGATAGAAGCTGTTTTGGGATTTTATAAAAAAATTGGCCTGTAAGCATTGCAATCAGCCTCCATACCTGATAGAATATGCTAGACAAAGAAGAATTTTGAGGAGAAGCTGATGAAAATACAGGATAAAATCTCGTTTATACCAAAAAGCCGCAGCATCGCCAGAGACGACATCATGGCCGGATTGTCGGTAGCAGCTCTGGCGCTGCCGCAGAATATGGCCTACGCGCTGATCGCCGGACTCGACCCGATATTCGGTCTGTATACCTCGATAGTCGCCATGCTGGCGGCGACATTCGTCGGATCTTCCAATTATCTCATCGTCGGCCCCACCAACATCATGGCGCTGGCGGTGGCCAGCAGTCTGGCCGGCACCGAGACCGGCTATCTGGAAGCGGTGTTATTGTTCACCTTCATGGTGGGAGTATTTCAGCTGCTTTTGACGTTTTTACGGCTGGGAGAACTGGTCAATTTTGTCTCCCGCTCGGTCGTAGACGGTCTTACGGCCGGAGTAGCTCTGCTTATCATCGCCGGCCAGCTGGGCAATCTCACCGGAATAGAATATGAGTCGGGCAGCAATCTCTTTCTGGAAATAGTGAATTTTGCTGCCGCCTTCAACGGCGTCAATCTCCATGCGCTGATCGTGGGTGCAGTCACCATGGGGATTATAATTATATTGAAGACTTTCAAACCCGCCCTGCCGGCCTATCTTTTGGCCATAACAGCCTCCGTACTTATCGTCTTTATCGGCGGCTGGCAGGGTTATATGCCGGTGGTGGAAAGATTCCCGGGAGGTCTGCCCGGATTTACCCCGGTGAGCATAACAGGTTTCGATTTCGGTTTTGTGCGCAGCTACTGGTCTGCCGCCCTCTCGGTGGCCGTGCTGGGCTTTATTCACGTGCTGGGCGCTCTCAAGTCGATGGAGGCCCATACCGGCGAGGAGCAGGATTTTAACCGGGTATTTTTCGGCCAGGGAGTTATCAATATAATCTGCTCTTTCTTCAGCGGCTTTGCAGTAACCGGGTCCTTCACCAAAAGTTTCGCCAATCTGCAGGCCGGCGCCAGAAGCCGGCTTTCAGAGCTGGTAGCGGCTCTGACCATGATCGTATTTATCACGGTTTTCCGGCCGGTGGGAGAATATATCCCCATCGCCGGACTGGCAGGTCTGGTCATCATGGTGGCGGTCAAGATGGTCGATTTTGGCGAGATCAGGGATTGTTTCCTCAATAAATTCGACGCCCTGATATTTTTAGCGACCTTTTTGATGACCATTCTGGCCCCGCGGATAGATTATGCAATCTACTTCGGTATGATAATATCTTTTATATTGATATTAAAGGAGACAAGCCAGGTCAAGTACTCCCATATAGATTATGAAGAGGAAAACGGGGATTTTGTCGAGAAAAAGCCCGAGGAGGATAACGGAGGAGAGGACGATGAATACACCGTCATAAACTTAGCCGGCAATATTGTTTTCAGCGCCTCTGATAATTTCAAGGAGAAACTGGAAGTAAGTTTTCAGGAAGAACAGAAGTTTGTGCTGCGCATGCGCGAGGTCGAGAGCATAGATTTGACCTCGCTCAAGGAGCTGGAGAGATTTATCGACAGGGTCCATGATCACGGCGGCGTCGTCATAGTCTGCGGCCTCAATGAGGAGATCAAGAAGCTTTTTGAAAATTATCAGCTCGATGCCAAGATAGGCGATGATAATGTCTTTGAGACTCACGACAGCCTCTTAGCCTCGACAGAATCGGCCATAGAACAGGCCAATGACACCGAGCTGCCCTGCGAACAGAATGAAAGCGGCGATGAGGATAAATGCTGTGAGAGTTGAATTTGAATGATTAAAAGCCCGAAAGATGGCCGGCGGGCTGACAGAAGAAAAGTTAAAAAAGAGATAAAGAAAAAAGGGGCTCCGGGGTTGAATCCGGGCTCTTTTTTTTGTAAAATATGTTGGTGAATTGTGATAATTCCTCTGAAAGATCCGCCAAAATAGAGGTGTTATCAGATGGAATCCGCCAACGATCTCCCGTTTTTGCCCGAAGATGCCGGTGAAGTTAAAGATGACCTGCTGGCCGGTTTTTCGGTGGCCGCTCTGGCTCTACCCCAGAATATGGCATACGCTTTGATCGCCGGACTCGATCCCATCTACGGACTTTACACATCGATAGTGGCCATGATAGTGGGAGCTTTTCTGGGCCCCTCGCGCTATCTGATTGTAGGTCCGACCAACATGATGGCACTGGCCACAGCCAGCAGCCTATCCGGAGTCGAGATCGATTACTTCCAGGCAGTCCTGCTCTTCACCTTTATGGTCGGTGCCTTCCAGCTGATGCTGGTCTTGCTGCGCCTGGGCGAGCTGGTCAATTACGTCTCCCGCTCGGTCATAAACGGTCTTACGGCAGGTGTGGCGCTTTTGATAATAACCGGGCAGCTGGGCGATCTGATCGGAGTTGAGCATCCTTCCGGCTTTAACATCGTCATGGATATATATTATTTCGCCGGCAGCCTGGAGCAGGCCAACATCCACGCATTGATGATCGGTCTGCTGACCATAGCCATCATCATACTAAAAAAGTTAGTCCCCTTCTCATTTCCCGGTTATCTCATGTCGATGATAGCAGCGGTGGTGATCACCATGCTTTTAGGCTGGCATGAGTTCGTGGAGGTCGTCGAATATTTTCCCGGCGGCCTGCCCGATTTTACCCCCGTCGGCTTCAGCCCGGGATTTATGTTCGATTATTTTCCCGCCGCCCTCTCGGTTGCAGTTCTCGGCTTTATCCATGCCTTAGGACCGCTTAAATCGATGGAGGTCCATACCGGTGAGGAGGTGGATTTCAATAAAGCCTTTTTCAGTCAGAGCATAATCAATATGGCCTGCTCTTTTTTCAGCGGTTTTGCCGTCAGCGGCTCCTTTACCAAAAGTTTCGCCAACCTGCAGGCCGGTGCCAGAAGCAGCCTGTCGGAGTTTTTTGCCGCTCTCACCATCGTCCTGTTTATCACCCTCTTCCGCCCGGTAGGTGAGTATATACCGATACCGGCTCTTGCCGGGCTGGTCATCATGGTGGCTGTCAAGATGGTGGATTTCGAGGAGATCAAGGACAGTTTTCGCAACCGCTTCGATGCCCTGGTATTTACGGCCACATTCCTGATGACCATACTCTCACCCCGGCTGGATTACGCCATCTATTTCGGGGTGCTTGTCTCTTTTGCCCTCATCCTCAAAAACACCAGCTCGATCAATTATTCTCATTTTGATTATCATCAGCGCGAGAGCGAGTTCTTCCAGAAGGATCTCGATGAGGTCAAAGAAAACGATTATATAGTCATCAACCTCTCCGGCAATATAAATTTCAATGCGGCCGAAAGCTTAAAGGAGGAGCTGGATGAGAGCTATCAGGAGGAGCAGAAATTTATCATTCGCATGCGCGATGTGGAAAATCTGGATCTCACCTCCCTGCGCGAGCTGGAGCAGTTCATCGACAGGGTACAGGGTCATGAGGGGGCGGTGATAGTCTGCGGTATGGATGAGAATTTAGAGAAGATGCTGGAAAAATACGATATAGATGATAAAGTCGGTGAACAGTGCATGTTCGCAGCCGATGATCATATCTTTTCCGCCACCGAGGCGGCCATAGATAAGGCAGAGGATATCGATCTGCCCTATGATGCGGAAAATGACGAGCCTGCGGATAGTGATGAGGATAAAAAATATGCGGATAAAAGAGAGGAAGATTAAAATAAAGCAGAGTTGATATAGATAGAGTGTCTGAAGAAGAAAGTGGACCGGCCTCCGACGCTTATTGCAGGGCAGAGTGCGAGAGTTTAACCGGAGCTGATGGCTGATTGCAGTGAAACGGGTGCCATGTTATAATTATTGAGGGGAAGCGTTGAATTTTTGAGTTGAGCAGGAGAAATTTCACCAATTGTTCTGGAGAAAAACCAAATTTCATTGTGAACTGAGCTTAATATTTTCCAGTATAACTAAATAAGTTTTTATGACACACCTATTTAGCAGCTGAAGACAGGAAGATCTTAAGATCTATGCGTCGGAGGTCGTCGCTATAATATGTTCGATTTTTTACATTCTCTAAATTTTAGGGATACAGATTCGATATATAAGACATATAAATTAATGGCAGTCATTTTGCTTTCATCGCTGCTGATAATAACGCTTATGCCCGGGGCAGTCCAGGCCGAAGAGCCCGAAGTCGAAGCAGGGCCCGGCGAAGAAGCTGCTCTCGATATTGATATCATAGTGATGATAGGCTATATTATAACTATTCTGGCTCTTTTCATTCTGGAGCCGATCCGGCTCGATCTGATAGCGGTGTTAATTCCCGTGGGACTGGTCTTTTTAAATCCCTGGACCGGCATAGGCAGCGAGGAAGCTTTGAGCGGTTTTTCCAACAGCGCTACCATCACCGTGCTGGCCATGTTCATTTTGAGCGAGGGAATTCAAAAAAGCGGTCTGGTGCAGATAATCGGCGATAAGATCTCCCGTATCACCGGCGGCAATGAGGTCAAGCAGATCGGCGTCATCTCCTCGCTTTCGGGAACGCTGGCCGGCTTTATCAACAACACGCCGGTCGTCGCCATCTTTATACCGATGGTAACCGATCTGGCCCGCAGCACCAACGTCTCTCCTTCCAAACTTTTGATTCCGCTCTCCTATGCTTCCACCATGGGCGGCATGCTGACCCTGATAGGAACGGCAACCAACCTTCTGGCCAGCGACATCTCCGCCAGATTGATCGACCGGCCCTTTACCATGTTCGAATTTACCCATCTGGGCGTGCTGGTTTTGATAACCGGGGTGCTTTATTTCGTAACCATCGGCCGGAAGCTGCTTCCTGGCCATATCAAGCCCGAGGAAGGCCTGGTCGAGGAGTACGAGATGGATGAGTTTATGGCCGAGGTTATTGTGGAAAAAAACTCGCCGCTGGTAGGAGAAAGCGTGGGAGAAACTTTAAGAGAATCCGATCTGGATATGGATCTTATGATGATTACCAGAGAAGGAGAGCAGTTCATCGAGCCGCTGCAGGCCAAAAGCATCCGCCAGGGGGATCATCTGGTCATACGCAGCTCCCGCGATACGCTATTTAAACTGATGAACCGCGAGGGCCTGCGTTTTCGCGCCGATTATCAGGTGAGCGAGGATCAGTTAGAAGAGCCGCCCCGGGGCCAGAAACTCGTCGAGGTGGTGATTCCCAGCGGTTCTTATTTTGCCGATCAGTCGCTGGCCGATGTCAATTTCTCGGAGAGATATGATACCTGTGTCATGGCGGTCCGCCGCGGCAGCGAGCTTACTCACTCGAGCCTGGATGATATAGTATTGCATCCGGGCGATGTTCTGCTGCTTTTGGTCAATGAACCCACCCTGGAGAGGCTGCGCCAGCGCCGCGATGTTATCGTGGCCCGGGAAATGGAGCAGGAGGATTACCGGCAGGAAAAGATCCCTATCGCCGTGGCCATACTGGCCGGAGTGGTGGCCTTCGGGGTCGCCGGCATCGTTCCGATCGTGATTTCGGCCCTGGCCGGGGTGCTGATCATGGTCGTCACCGGCTGCGTCGAACCGACCGAAATTTACGAGGCGGTTAACTGGGAGATAATTTTTCTTATGGCCGGCTTGATCCCGCTGGGAACGGCCATGGAGATGACGGGTACCGCCGATTATATAGCCGCTCAGTTTCTGGTGCTGGCCGGAGGATTGCCTCCTCTGGGCATTCTGGCCATGTTTTATCTCTTCACCTCGCTGGTCACCAACGTCATCAGCAACCGGGGGAGTGTGGTCATGATGGTCCCGGTGGCAGTTGACGCGGCCCTGAGAATGGGAGTAGCTCCCTTTCCCTTCGTGCTGGCCGTGACTTTCGGGGCCAGCACTGCCTATCTAACCCCGGTCGGCAACCAGGTGCACCTGATGGTTTACGGCCCCGGCGGTTATGATTTTATAGATTATTTCAAGGTGGGGCTGCCCCTGCAGCTGATTCTGGCGGCGGTAGTCTCGCTGGGAATATTCTTTTTCTGGGGAATTTAAATTTGGATCTTCTTGTTATTAGTTGGTAGACAGGTGCGTCAAAAATACTTATTTAGTTATACTGGAAGATATAAA
>CAYTDP010000079.1:0-9930 GCA_964436625.1 uncultured Halanaerobiaceae bacterium
GTCATGATAGTGATCTTATACGATATTTATCAACTGATAACAAGGAGAACCATTAAAAGCTTTAGCAATAAATATTGGATATCAATCCGATAGCTGATCTAAATTACTGGCATTTCGGGAAGCCAGTTCACGGTTTAGCGGTCCCATCTTCTTATAACCTTCTATCATTCTCCGGGCAATATGCCGCCTTTCTTCCTCGGATAAATTACTGTTATTCCTCAGAAAGTCATCCATATTTTCCCCTCCAAATTAATTTTTTCTGTCTACTCGTGTCGGGCTTAATGATTTTAACTCTGAGGATCTTCTCCGGCAGCAACTGCATGATGATAAAACTCGCCACACAATAAAGTATATTACAGAAAAATAAAAATGTCAATAATCCCGGGCTGAACGGAATCTGCCCGGGGTTTATTGCAAATAATACCTGTTAATATCAGACCTGACTAATTATCCCAGCAAAGATCTACAGGCGATAGTACAGTCCGCTTTGTCTGATATAATCGATTAACTCCGCATAAAGTTCATGGCTTCCCACTGTGGAGCTGTCACCGACAATTATAAGCTTGCGGCGGGCTCTGGTGATGGAAACATTCAGCCTGCGCAGATCGCGCAAAAAGCCGATATTACCTTTTTGATTGCTGCGCACCAGGGATAAAAGAATCAATTCTTTTTCTCTGCCCTGAAAGCCGTCAACTGTCTTTATCTCCAGCTCCTCGGGCAAATTGTGATTATCTATTTCATCGACCTGGTCTTTATAAGGAGAAATAACACCTATATTTTCCGCCTCCAGCCCCAGACTCATAGCCTTGCTGGCCAGATCAGTGATCATTTCTGCTTCTACCGGGTTGAAATAAGAAGGCGAATCTGCCCGGTTTTTTTCGTGAGATTCCATATCAACGGTATCGAGAAATACAACCGGATAATTCGCCATAAAAGCTTCATCGAGAATCCCTGAAGTTTCATCGGGCTCCACTCCCAGATCAACCAGAGTATGATCAGCCACCTGCTCATCACTTTCCAGCTTGCAGTCATAAAATTTCTTGCTGGAAAATTCCATAATTTTGTCATGCATGCGGTACTGAACTTTGAGAAGAGACCAGAAATCGCGGCCCTGTTCTTCAATAACTCTCTCGAACAGAGAGCGGGAGAGGCCCTGCTCTGAAGCCTGCTGGTTCTTAACAGTTGGCGGCAGCTGTTTATGATCGCCTATCAAAATCACCCTCTCACCTTTGAGGAGGGGAATTAGAGTGGCGGGTTCAGTGGCCTGAGTGGCTTCATCTACAACTACCAGATCGAACTTCCTATCTTCCATCAGCTCTGAACCTGCTGTGGAATTGGTTACACATATCACATCAGCTGAATCTATTAGCTCATCGACTGCTTTATCTTCCAGTCGATTTATCTCATCATAAATCTCATCTATCTCATCCTGAAGCTCGAGCCATCTGGCCATCTGCTTTATTTTTTCAGGAGAAACCCCTCTCGATCCCCGGCCGTTTTGAGCCAGATCCTTGATCTGCTCGTTGCTCATGCCACGTCTATACCGGCCGCTGGGATGAATTAAATCATCCTGCTTTTGCTTGATATCCTCGGCTTTTCTTCTCAGATCCTGTGCCTGCTGATAGTCCTCATGCTCCTGCACTCGATAGTCAAGGGTATGATCTCTCAGAAGAGGAGAAACTCTCACCGGGTGACCGATACGGATGGCTTCCGTAGGAGTATCGGCCAGCCTTTCAACCAGATTGTCGACTGCCACATTGGAGTCAGCAGTGGCCAGCACTTTTTCGCCTCTGCGGGCGGCCTGCTGAATTATTTCTATGGCAGTCATAGTCTTACCGGTGCCGGGCGGGCCCTGAATTAAATGATAATCACGGCTGGAAAGAGCGCTGTTGACGGCCTCCTTCTGGGAGGCGTCTAGCTCATCGTCAAACCAGCTCTCAACTTCCACCGCCTGAGAAAGCGTATGGGCCGGACGCCGATTTAAAAGCATAATATCGCGCAGCCTTTTAGCAGCTCCGTCCACTTTTTCCAGACTTTCTACAGCATCGAGCATCCTCTGATAGGTTATATCATTGACATAAAGGTCCATTCTCAAACCTTTGCCGTATACAAAACCCTGAGGTTTTTCATCAAATACTACCGTCAAAGAATAATTGGTCATCTCAGCCACAGTACCGGTGGGATTGTCATCTGCAAGAGGATCTTTTTTGCTCAGCATGACCAGATCTCCAACAGTGATTTCAGTTTCCGGCAATTTCTCTCCGGGCCGCTGACGCATAAATTTGACCAGCGAACGCTGTCCTAAAGCAGTCCCTTCATCTCTGCCCTTCAGATGAAGAATAGCTCTTCCTTTTTTCTCCCTTTCCCGGGCAGAAAGATGTTTGATCTCAAGTTCATGCTGCTTCATCTCTTCTTCTCTCTCCAATTCGACCAACCCGGTGAATTTCTTGATATACTGAACCAGATCCGGAGAGAGAATTTCTTCAGGAGAGGCAGGTTCTACACAAACCTTTCCTCCCCCAATCTGATTGCCATCCATGTTTTTGACCACCTGAGCTGCCACTTCCTCAGCCAGCTCGACTGTGGCCTGATGATCGTTGATATTAATCTTTCCTATATCTTCGCTATCTATGTCGCACTCATTTATAAAAGCTCCCACAATATCTCCAGGACCGATATTGTGATCGAACTCTGAAATTATAATTTCGACCATATTATCCACCTCACTTTTATCCGCTGCTGGTTTTACAGAACCGACTGGAGTTTTTGCCACAATAGGAAGTATAACATAAATCTCGAGCCGGGTGCAAACATACTACTAAAGCAGATTGAAGGATCCTTATCTTTTCCTCAATCAGCGGATTCGGAGGCTATCTCGCTGTCCCGACATGCCAGACTGCCGACTGCCCGCTGTTGATTTTGGTATTTGCCGCTGTAAGGAGACTCGGCCTTTTGATCCATTCTCGAAAAAACCAGCTGGCAGATTCGCCTGCCCGCATAAAGTTTTATCGGCAGCCTGTTGGCATTGAAAAGTTCAAGCGTCAGCTGTCCGGAAAAACCGGGATCCACCCAGCCAGCATTCTGGATAAAAAGGCCCATTCTACCGATCGAACTGCGACCTTCCACAAAAGCGGTCAGATCATCGGGAAGAGAAATTTTTTCCCGGGTGCTGGCCAGCAAAAAAGAATGGGGAGGAATTACTATCTCCGAACGGTTCATCTCAGTGTAATCCGGTTTTTCTTTGAGCGACATCGCTTCCATCATGTTCTCATCTATCTTGAGAAAATTTTTCCCCAGCCGCAGATCGACTGAAGCCGGCTGCAGCTGCCCCTCAGTCAGGGGCTCAATCTGCAAAACGTCTTCATCTATCATCTCTTTTAGAGTTTTATCGGAGAGTATCATTCTCTTTTGTCCTCCTGACGGACAGCATTTTTGTTCACAGAGGAAAAGGCTGCTCCCAATCGATCGAGTATATCGCCGGCGGTAAGAGAATAGCTGCCCTTTTCTTCTAAAGCCAGATCACCGGCCCTGCCGTGAAGATAAGGAGCCAGGCAGGCGGAAATTTCGGAATCCTTGGTTTGGGCAAGAAGGCCGGCGGTCAGGCCTGTCAGCACGTCTCCGCTCCCGGCAGTAGCCATACCCTGATTACCGGTCGGATTTATAAAGACCTCACCTTCAGTCAGAGCGGAGAGAGTATCTGCTCCCTTCAAAATTAATTCGCAGTCCTGTTCACGGGAAAATTCCCGGGCGATATCCAGTTTATTCTCAACTACCTTTTGAGGACTCATTTCCAGAAGCCTGCCCATTTCACCGGGATGAGGAGTCATTATCAGTTCACCGGGATACCCGGCAATCAGCCCCAGTTCGGAAAGATTGTTTATCCCGTCGGCATCGAGCACCAGCGGCAGATCTAATTCTTTTAAAAGTCCATTAACCAGGTCCGCCGCCGGCTCTCCGCTGCCCAGGCCCGGCCCAAAAGCCATCGCGTCAGCGCTGTCTGCGTATCCGGTTAATTTTTCTAAGTTCGAGCTCGACAGCTCACCCTCTTCACCTGCAAGAGGTATCAGCACAATTTCAGGAGCGGCCGGTGTTATAGCGGCAGCTGACTCCTCCGGCAGGGCGAGCCTGACCACTCCAGCGCCACCTGCCAGGGCAGCTTTAGCGGTCAGCAGGGCTGCTCCCGGCATATTCCTGGATCCGGCAGCTACCAGCACTTCGCCGAAAGTACCCTTATGACCTGTTTCCGGTCTGGGAGGCAGTAAAGAGCGCACCTCTTCATCAACCAGCCGGAAATGTTGAGGCTCTATCTCATTGTAAACTTCATCGGGAAAGCCCAAATCGGAAACTGTCAGCTCACCGCAGAAGCTGCGGCCGGGATAAAGCAGGTGACCGACCTTGGCATCTTGCATGGTGACAGTAAGATCAGCTTTTACCGCCCCTCCCGGCGCCCTGCCTGTGCCTGCTTCCACTCCTGTTGGAATATCAACTGCTATTCTGGCAGCTTTAGCTTTATTTACCAGTTCAACCATCTCGTCCGCTTTACCTCTAACGGCTCCCTTCAATCCCGTACCCAGCATGGCATCAATTATTATACCGGCTTCGGAGATCATATCCTCAGCTGCATCAAATTTCTCGGAGTTTTTCGGTATTATTTCGATATTCTGCAACCTGCACATGCGGTAATTCTCTCTATTCACTCCCTCCAGATCCTCAGGAGAAGCGAGCAATATAACTTTAACATCCAGCCCCCAGCTGTCGAAATATCGGGCGGCGACCAGACCATCGCCTCCATTATTACCGCCTCCCGAGATAACGACGATTCCCTCTTCTGCTCTATTCTGCCATCGCGAATATGCTCCTGCTGCCGTCGATCGTCCGGCTGTCTCCATCAGAATCAACTCGGGCATTCCCATATCGATTGCTTTTTTATCCGCCCTGGCCATCTCTTCGCCGGTTAATAATATCATTTGATCAATCTCCTCCTTCAGCTATGACTGAAGCTGCTGCATACTCTCTTTCATGGCTCAGGCTTAAATGCCAGTTTTTTATTCCCAGACGTTTTTCCAGGTTTTCTGTCTCTCCCCTCAGCTTCAGCTTAGGTATGCCGACCTGTTCAGGAAGGCAGACAACTTCTATTTCCTGCCAGTAAAGAATATCAATCTCAGGAGATAGCGCTTTATACACTGCCTCTTTAGCAGCCAGGCGGGCTGAAAAACTTTCAGCCGGCACCACCTGATTACGGCAGTATTTTCTCTCTTCTTCGGTAAACACTCTGGACATAAACCTGTCAGAGAAGCGATTTAATATATTTTTAACACGGGCTATCTCAACTATATCCACCCCGTGACCTATAATCATCAGTTTAACCTCCTGTTTTGCTCCAGACTTTCATATTTAAACAACAATTAATTCAATTCTCGAGAAATTACTGCTTCCAGCCGTTCCTCCCATTTTTTTATTTTCTCTTCATCCCTGCTCTCCAGCATAACCCTTACCAGAGGTTCTGTACCCGAGGCTCTGACAAAAACACGGCCATCATTTAAATCCTCTTCAGCCCTGCTAATTTCTCTGTTAATCTCCTCATTGTCGGACCATTCGTTTTTTCTGGAGACCCTGATATTGATGAGTTTTTGTGGCCAGGGCGAGAATCTGCTACTCAGATCACTCAGAGAGATATTCTGGCGCACCATTACCGACATTACTTTTAAAGCGGTAAGAAGTCCATCGCCGGTAGTGTTGTGATCAAGAAAAATTATATGACCGGATTTTTCTCCGCCCAGGTTAAGATTTTCTCGTTTCATTTTTTCCAGCACATATTTATCGCCACTGGCAGCAAATTCGACCGAAGCCCCTTTCCGTAAAAGCAGCTCTCTCAGGCCGAGATTGCTGTATTTAGTTGTGACCAGCCTGTTTTTGTTCAAAACGCCATTTTCAATCATATCGAGTGCACAGATGCTCAAAATCCGATCCCCATCGACTTCTTTACCATTTTCATCTATGAGAAGACATCTGTCGGCATCACCATCAAGAGCAATACCCAGATCAGCTTCAGAATTGACAACAGTTTTTTTCACACGGTCGGGGTCAGTAGAACCCGAATCCACATTGATCAAATCTCCCCTGCCCTCATCATTAAGCACTTTGCAGTCCACTCCCAGCTCTTTCAAAACACGGGGGCCTAATTTGTGGGCCGCTCCATGAGCGCAGTCGAGAACTGCATTAAGTTCTGAAAGATCTATACCAGCAGCCTCCTTTAAGCTCTCCAGATAGCCGTCAATCAAAGCTTCATCTGCCTCAAACCTCCTGCCTACCTGATCGGGAGCAGCTCTATCTAATTCCTCCTCCAGCAGAGTCTCTATTCCATCTTCTTCCTCATCGGAGAGTTTAAAACCTTCCCCATCAAAAAATTTAATACCATTATCGGCCACAGGGTTATGAGAGGCGGAAATCATTATCCCCCCCACAACAGCCCTGCTGCTGGATGTCATAAATGCTACAGCCGGCGTGGGAACTACTCCAGCATTCACCACATCGATTCCAACAGCAGCCAGACCTGCCATCAAAGCTCCAAAAAGCATATCACCGGATATACGGGTATCCTTCCCCACAATTACCCGGGCTTCTTCCCGGCTGATTTCCGGGACAGCCTTTTTCAGCAGCAGGTCTCCTCCGGCTTTGCCCAGCTTTAAAGCCAGCTCTGGAGTCAAATCCTTATTAGCCACTCCCCTGACTCCATCAGTTCCAAAATATGATCCCACTGAATTTCCTCCTCTTAGATTTATGGTGGATATGATTTTTCCCGGCCGTAAATTTATTATGCATCAAAAAACACCGTAAATTTCAGCACCGCAATCCGGACAGTTCCCCGCCTGCAGCTTATTTTTCAACTCATAATAGGAACGGTCAATAACTTCAGCCCCACAGTCAGGACAGAAGGTTGTGCGAGCATTCGGCAGATCAATATTCCCCAGATAAACATGGTCCAGCATCGAGCTGGCCAGTTCATGGCTTTCCTTAAGAGTTTCATCCGGTGTTTTATGCCTTTTGAACTGGTGACGGGGAAAATAGCGGGATATGTGCAAAGGGATGCCCGGATTAAGCTCCTGCAGAAATTCACAGAGCTCGACAAGCTCCTCCCTATCGTCATTTTCTCCGGGTATCAGAAGATAGGTGACCTCAACATGTACGCCTGCAGAAAATAACTCTTCGATTGAACGCCGAACGTGTTCAGGATCTCCACCGCCACAATTTTGCCGGTAGAAATCTGCATTCATCGATTTAAGATCGACATTGCAGGCAGAAATGTGAGGTATTAACTCCTTCAATGGCCTGCGATTTATAAACCCATTGGTAACAAGAATTAAATCCAGCTCATGCTCATCTGCAGGGGGAGCAGTATCTTCTATAAATTCGTACCAGACGATCGGCTCCGAATAAGTAAAAGAGATTGTGGAGCTGTTTTTATCCACGGCCATCTCGACTATCTCAACCGGAGAATAATTTCTTGCGGTGGGATTTCCCTGACTTATACGCCAGTTTTGGCAGAAACTGCAGGTTAAATTACAACCCCAGGTACCCAGCGAGAGAGTCGAAGTCCCGGGCTGAAAATGATATAAGGGTTTTTTTTCTATCGGGTCCATAGCAGCTGAAGTGACCTGTCCGTAATTGAGAGAATAAAGTCTGCCGCTCTGATTTTCACGCACCCGACAGATTCCTTTATCTCCAGGAGCTAACCGACATGAATGAGGACATAGTTCGCACAAAAGCTCGTCTTCATTCAACGATTTATAATGTTCTGCTTCCCTTTCAACCTCCGAGTTCATTAAAATTCCTCCTCGTACCTTCTGACGGGAAATCTATAGATACTCGCCTGAATATCATCAAGCTCACCGGGGCTTATTCCAGCTTTGCGGCAGGCTATTTCCAGCTGTCGGCTGGCAGTATCCACTCCTTCTAAATCGGGCAGAAGCACTCCTCTTTTCTGTCCCTTTTCAACAACAACCCCATATCTTTCAGGATCAAGTTGAGAAACGTCATCAACGGGTTCCTTCTTGCCGAGAATATCGACCGAAATTTTTATATTGTCGAGCTCCTCCCTGCTGACAGAAGGGAAACGAGGATCATTAGTGGCTGAGCTGACAGCATTTTTGGCAATCTCTTTAGTTACCAGATCGGTAGAAGGCTCGATAGTACCAATACATCCCCGGAGTTCTTCATCTTCAGCATTTTTTAGAGTGACAAAAGCTCCTGCCTTTATTTCTGTCTCAGGCAGCTCGGGTATTTCTCCGTGTACCAGATAATTTTCGAGAACATTCCGGACCAGTCTGGTCGGTGAAAAATCCAGTTCGTCCATTATCAGGACCTCCCTTTAATTGTAAAAACCAGCAACACCATAACCGACGCCGAAGGGACCCTGGTATGATTTAACCTCTATATTCAAATTTTCATTCTGACAGAATCCCAGCGCAATTAAAAGCGGCCTGTAGCCGCATTCCCCGGCATTCTCTCTGAGCTTACTGTCCAAATCTATTATATCATGTATTCTCTCCTGCTCCAGCAGTTCCATCAATTTTCGATCAAATTTTTCGCCGTCGGGATCATATCCACCTGGAGCTCCAGGCTTAAGCCTGTGAGATAAATCACCACTGCAGACGAATAAAACATCCTTATCTCCGAAAAATTCGTCCAGGAACTGTCCAAAACCAAACAGCTTTTCCGGAGACCAAAAAGCTACATTTGTTATTATCCAGGGTATATCCTGGCTCAGGCCGGCCTCGCGCAAAAAGTAAAGAGGAACGAGCACCCCATGATCAAGCTGAGCGCTAACCGGATCGTCGAGTGAGCTGACTGCCCAGCCTTCAGAGCGGGCGGTATCGATTAACTCGGAAATTTTTTCGGGAAGGCTCTCGACCGAGAGTTCGACCTCGGGAGTATTAAACTGAGAGAAATCACCGCTCAATCTTTCTTTTTGGAGCAAAGTAACTTCCTTGCCCCGGGCCTGACCATGAGGCCCCGAAAATATTATTAACTGGGGATCAGCTTCTGACATCTCCCGGGCTAGATCTCTGGTGGCATCGATTGTTTTTTCAGCCTCAAACCTCTTTTGACCGCCAACTTCCGGTATTATAATTGGAGGATGAGGAAAGAGCCCACCTGCTAATTTCATCTGATTAAAACCTCCCCAAAATCGAGGCAGATTATGAGTTTGGTAAAAACCTATCTTCTCTGCAATTAATTTATCGCCGCCATTCCCTGCCTTCTCTCTATTTAATTATTACTGAACTTCCTGACATTTTCCTTCCTGCAGCTATCAAAGATCCCTTCATAAAACAAAAAACCCCTCTTCCAGCCAGGGGAAAGAAGGGGTTTTGCTCTAAAATAATTTAAATGGAAATTTATCTCTTGGAGAATTGAGGAGCTTTGCGGGCTTTTCTGAGACCGTATTTTTTTCTTTCTTTCATTCTGGGGTCCCTTGTCAGATAACCGGCTTTTTTGAGAGGTTCCCGAAAATCTTCGTCAACCTGCAGGAGCGCCCTGGCAATGCCATGTCTGATAGCGCCGGCCTGACCTGATTTACCGCCTCCATTTACATTAACCTCCACGTCAAGACTGCCGGATTGTTCCACCAGTTCCAGAGGAGATTTCAGATCCTTTATCTGTGAAAGGCGGTGAAAATAATCCTCTACATCTTCACCATTAACTGTTATATTGCCGCTGCCGGGCACTAATCTCACCCTGGCAGTAGAAGTTTTGCGCCTGCCGGTGCCCTGATATTGAACATCTGCCATTAAAACTACCTCCTCTCATTAACTTTTAAGAATTATTATTTTGATAAAATGATTCTTCTCCAGATCAGTTGTTGGATTTTGTTTAAGAACACTTGCATTTAGAACATTTTCCCACTCTATATAGTACTCACTCATGGAAGCT
>CAYTDP010000080.1:0-9429 GCA_964436625.1 uncultured Halanaerobiaceae bacterium
TTATCGCTTTGATAGAATATGTCGTAAATTTCACCAACGGTTATGGAGAAGATCCGAAAATATTTATCTCCCCGCGTGATGTATGCCCAAAATATCTAGCTCTTCCCGCGTGAGATCTACTCCTCTCAGCATCAACCGGTTACCTCGCAAGCTTTCTATAGCATTGATTCCCATTCCTCCCATCATTTCCTTTATCTCATGAGTCCAGCCCGTGATCAGATTTTTCACGCGCTCAGCACCCTCTTCCGGATCCAGCCTTCCGACCAGATCAGGATCCTGAGTGGCGATTCCCCAGGGGCAGCTGCCGGTGAAGCACTGCCTGCACATATGACATCCCAGAGCTATCATAGCCGCAGTGCCAATATAAACAGCATCAGCTCCTAAAGCAATAGCCTTGACCACATCGGCGCTGCTGCGGATGCTGCCGCCTGCTATCAGCGAGACATTGTTGCGAAGGTTCTCCTCGCGCAGCCTATCGTCGACTGCAGCCAGGGCAAATTCGACCGGAATACCCACGTTGTTTCTGATGCGGGTGGGGGCTGCCCCGGTGCCTCCGCGATATCCATCTATGGCTATGATATCAGCTCCGGCCGTCGCTATACCCACAGCTATTGAGGCCACATTGTGGACAGCCGAAACCTTAACCGCCACCGGTTTTTCGTAATCGGTGGCTTCTTTGAGAGAATATATGAGCTGACGCAGATCTTCGATGGAATAAATGTCATGATGAGGTGCCGGCGAGAGGGCATCGGTTCCCTCCGGGATCATTCGGGTCTGCGATATGTCCTCCTTAACCTTTTCTCCGGGCAGATGCCCGCCTATTCCCGGCTTGGCTCCCTGGCCTATTTTTATCTCGATCGCCCGTCCGGCCTGAAGATAATCGCGGTGTACACCAAACCGTCCCGAAGCCACCTGAACCATGGTGTTATCCTGAAATTTGTAAAGATCTTCATGCAGGCCGCCCTCTCCGGTATTATATATCGTATTAAGCTCCGAAGCCGCTCGAGCGATTGAGCGGCAGGCATTGAGACTCAAAGCACCAAAGGACATACCCGCAAAAAGTATCGGGGTGTCGATCTCCAGCTGCGGAGGAATTTCCTCATCCTCACCGGAAAAACTGTCGGGTTTTCTGCCCAGAAAAGTCTTTACCTCCATCGGTTCCCTCAGCGGATCTATGGAAGGATTGGTCACCTGACTGGCATTGAGGAGCATATGATCCCAGTAAATTTTGCCGCTCTCCGGATTACCCATGCCGGAAAGCAGTATGCCTCCTGTCTCCGCCTGTCGAAAGATGCTGCGAATCTTCTCATCGCTCCAGTTTTGATTGTCAGGAAATGTCTGAGCTCTTTTTTCTATATGCAGGGCATCCTGCGGACAGAACGAGGTGCAGCGCTGACAGTTTACGCAGCTATCATTTTCGGCCTCCATGGTTTCTTCATCTTCATCGTAACCGTGAACATCATATGAGCACTGTTTTTCGCAGATGCGGCAGTTCACACATTTATCTTCATCCCTCATGACCTGGAAATTACCGCCGGTCATATTTTTTTTCATAGTCTATCAGCTCCTTCAACAAGACCTACTACCGGTTCTCCACCATCAGGAAAAAATAACTCATCCGGATCCGGACATACCTCTCTGATGCCCGATTCTTCACTGCTGGCAAAAATTTTATCCCCCTTTTCGGCCACAACCATGGGCCGAAGCTTGATTCTATCATTAAGGATCATAAATCCGTTTTGAGAACCGAGTATTATGGAAAAGGGGCCATTTAGCAGGCCGCTTCCATATACCGTCCTCAATTTTTTATAATATTCTCTGTTCTCTTCGTCCATTCTGGCGATTTTTTCCCAGAGAGGAGCGGAAAAAACCGCCGCTGCCCCTTCAGGATCCATATCATGGCGCCGCAGCAAAAGATCGCAGAGATAGGTGATGACCTCGGTATCCGTCTTCATGGTGCACTTGTAACCAAAAGTGTTGATATAGCGCCTGTTGGCATCATAGGATGAAACCTCGCCATTGTGCACGATACTCCAGTCCAGAAGCGAAAAAGGATGTGCTCCCACCCACCAGCCGGGAGTATTGGTGGGAAATCTTCCGTGAGCCGTCCAGAGATAACCCTCATACTCGTCCAGCCGGTAAAATTCTGCAATATCTTCGGGGAAGCCGACCCCTTTAAAGACACCCATATTTTTGCCGCTGGATACTATATAAGCTCCTTCTATGCTGCTGTTGACCTCCATGACCTGCCGGGCTACGTACTCTTTGCCGCTGATCTTGAGATCTCTCAGACCTTCGGTGGGGGGCTCGACAAAATAGCGCCAGATCAGTGGAGGTTCGGAGAGGTTTTTGGGAGGTCGGGTGGGAATTTCCTCCCGGGAGGAAATTATGAAGCTGCTTTCCAGCAGCTCCTCAGTGCTTTTTCTGCTCTTTCTATCTTCATAAAAAATATGGAGGGCAAATTCGTTTGCATGCTGGGGATAGATCCCATAGGCAGCAAACCCCCCGCCCAATCCGTTAGATCTCTCCCTGAGCGAAGCGATAGAATTGACTATTGTGCTGGCGGAAAATCTATTCTTTTTTTTGTCGAGAACACCGCTGATGGCACAGCCATCAGATCTTCTGGTTGCAGTACTATTCATGTCTTCAAACCTCGCTATTCATAATATTGTGTGTTTTACAGTTCTGCTAACTTCTAAGATAGATTTGGGGGTTTATTCCGGCCGGGCCTGGAAAAAAAGCCCTTTTCCGGAATAAAACCCCTTTAAGGCTGCAGATATATAACCAAGCGGAGATTTTATTTTTTAATATTTGCGGAGATAAGTGTCAATCTCCCAGGGGTGTACCTGCTTCTTGTAATCGTTCCACTCCAGCTCCTTAGCCCGGATGAACATGCTGTAGATATGATCACCCAGTGCTTCTTCCATCAACTCGCTCTGCTTGAGCTCTTCCACAGCTTCCTTGATGTTGCCGGGAAGACTGGGGATGCCTTTGTTCTCCCGGTCCTCATCGCAGAGGTTATAAATATTCTCGACGGTTTCAGACCCGGGATCAATCTCGTTCTTGATACCGGTTAAACCAGCCTTGAGCATGACCGCCATGGCCAGATAGGGATTAGAGGAAGGATCGGGATTTCTGAGTTCTACTCTGGTACCCTGACCGCGGGCAGCAGGAACCCTCACCAGAGCGCTTCTGTTGCGGGAGGACCAGGCAACATAAACGGGAGCTTCATAACCCGGCACCAGTCTCTTGTAAGAATTGATGGTCGGATTGGTAATGGCGGCAAACTCAGGAGCATATTCCAGCAGTCCGCCCATATAATGATAGGCTTCCTGGCTGAGCCCCAGTTCATCATCGGGATCATAAAATATGTTCTCTCCGTCCTCGAAGAGAGACTGATGCACGTGCATACCCGAACCATTAATGCCTTCTATGGGCTTGGGCATGAAAGTGGCATGCAACCCATGATCCCGGGCTATCTTCTTGGTGACAAATTCAAAGGTGGCTATATTATCAGCTGTGCGTAAAACATCTGTATGTTTGAAATCTATCTCATGCTGACCGGAGGCCACCTCGTGGTGGGAGGTCTCTACCTCGAATTCCATCTCCTCTAAAGCTATGGAAATCTCCTGACGGGCACTTTCGCCTTTATCGACCGGTGAAAGATCAAAATATCCTCCCTTATCGTGGGTTACGGTGGTGGGTTCTCCATTCTCGCTGAGTTTAAAGAGGAAAAATTCTGGTTCCGGTCCGGCGTGCATCGAATACCCCATCTCCTCTGCCTCGGCTATCACGCTTTTGAGAGTGCTGCGCGGGCAGCCGGCAAATGGCTCTCCCTCAGGCGTATAAATATCGCACATCAACCGGGCTACTTTGCCGTGGCCGTTTTCCCAGGGGAAGATGGTAAATGTGTCGAGATCAGGATTTAAATACATATCCGATTCCTGGATCCGGGAAAAACCCTCGATAGAGGACCCATCGAACATTATCTCACCATCGAGTGCCTCGGGCAGCTGATCAACTGTTATAGCTACATTTTTCAGAATGCCCAGAATGTCGACAAACTGCAGGTGGACAAACTTGACGTTGTGCTTTTCAGCTTCTTCCAGAACGATCTCTTTGCTCATGCTCATGATTATCACAGCTCCTTTTTAAAGTTTGATAACAGAATCAAAGAATCGAATTGAGAAACGAATTGCTTTTCGTTCCGTCCGCTCAAAATCTGTTCTCTCAAATTCGCTAATTTAATACTACTATACAGTTCGCCAAAAATAAACAGCAGGGCTGACTATGATACTAGTATACATGTATTAAGCGTCAGCCCTGCTGAAGATGAGATTATATTTAGTTTTAGCTCATTCTTCATCATACACTTCATCAAAAACCTCTATGATGCTTTTTCTGGCCTGTTCTATATGCTCCCTGGCCCGGGCCCGGGCCTTTTCCGGATCTTCCTCTCTGAGGGCTTCCACCAGCTCCCGAAGCTCTTCCAGAGTCTGCCTCATTCTGCCCTCTCGATCGAGGCTGCTCGAGCGGAACCGATTTATCTGCTCAAAAAGATTGTCGAGCATCTTTTTCAGCCAGATATTATCGGCAGTATCGTAAATAATCTGATGAAAGGAAATCTCAATTTCGACGCATTCATCCAGCTCATTTTCATCAAGACAGTCTTCAAGATCCACGATGTGCTGCTCCAGCCTGTTTAAGATCTCCTGGTTCATCTCCCGGACAGCCAGATAGGCGGCCAGCCCCTCGAGCTCCGCCCGCACCTGGAACAGATCATTGATCTCCTTTTTCGATTTTATTCCGGCGATAAAAATACCCCTTTTGGGGACTACCGCTACCAGATTTTCCAGTTCCAGCATCTGTATAGCTTCCCGGACCGGAGTCCTGCTCACATCCAGTTCGCTGGCGATCTCCATTTCGGTTATTTTTTCTCCGGGCTTCAAGATTCCATCCAGTATGCTCTCCCGCAGATTTTCATAAATTTGTTTTCTCAGCGGTTTATAGCTGTACGAGTCAAGCGGCGGTAGATTGAGTTCATCCGACATCTGATCACCTCCAGATATTTTCCGATAGGCCGATAATATCGCGCAGTAGATTGAGATCGAGATTTTCGCCCAGCATATCGGCCAGCTTATCGTATTCCTGTTCCTTCAACTCCTGATAATTCTTTCCCTCCGTCTCTATTTCTTCATACCCCAGTTCCCTGCGCAGATTTTCCAGCAGCTTTGCTGTCCATTCTCCACTCTCGAATATTCCATGCCAGTAAGTTCCGAGAATACTGCCGTCCTCGTTGAGAAGAGACATAATACCGGCGGCCCTGGCCAGGCCAGCAGCCTCATCATCGCGCTCTTCTACCGACACCATAGGCCTGATATTATCACCATGAAGAAGTTCTGTTTCCCCCATGTGGATTTCGTAACCCTCAAGCTCCAGCCCCTTCATACCGGCAAAGAAACCGTCATCCTCGTATACCCACTCCCCCGATGACTGTACAGTGCGCTTGTCCGGGTTCATCTCGGTCTCAATCGGCAGCAGATCGAGGCCGGGAATTTCCTGCAAATTGCTCTCGGCCCCCTCAGGATCGGCCAGTTTTCGCCCCAGCATCTGAAACCCCCCGCAGATACCGATCAGCAGCCCCTCCGAGCTGGCATGCTGATTGATAGCCCGGTCTAACCCTCTGTTGCGCAGCCAGATTCTGTCCTCGAGAGTATTTTTGCTTCCGGGTATGATCAGCACGTCGGCAGAGTCGACCTCCTCAGGATTTTTGATGTATTCAACGCTGACACCATCATACATCTCCAGGGGGTTGAAATCGGTGAAGTTGGATATATGGGGCAGCAGAATCACCTTGATCTGCAGACCGCTGCTGTCGTCGACAGAAGAGCTCAATCTTTCGCTGAGGCTGTCCTCATCATCCAGAGCGAGCTCGATATAGGGAAGCACTCCCATGAAGGGAAGGTCGAGCATATCCTCCAGCTGCCTCAACCCCGGTTCCAGCAAACTTTTATCACCCCGAAATTTGTTGATTATAAGAGCTTTGACCAGTTTGCGGTGCTTTTCCGGGAGCAGCTTTACGGTACCGTAAAGCGAGGCAAAAACTCCTCCTCTATCGATATCACCAGCCAGCAGCACAGGCGCATTCACCATCTCAGCCATTCCCATGTTGACGATATCGTTTTCCTGAAGATTTATTTCCGCCGGGCTTCCCGCCCCTTCTATAACTACCACCTCATGTTTTGCAGCCAGTTCTCGATAGGCTTCTTTGACGACCGATTTCAGCTGTGGTTTATACTCATAATATTCTCCAGCCTTCATATTTTCTTGAGGCTTACCTCTCACTATAATCTGCGATCCCTTCTCTCCAGAAGGTTTTAACAGCACGGGATTCATTCTCACATCGGGCTCAAGCCCGGCAGCTTCCGCCTGAAAAACCTGGGCTCTGCCCATCTCCCGGCCATCTGCGGTCACAAAAGAATTCAAAGCCATATTTTGAGCTTTGAAGGGAACAGCGCTGATTCCCTCTCTTTTAAGCAGACGACAGATACCGGCCACCAGCACACTCTTGCCTACCGAAGAGCCGGTTCCCTGGACCATAATATTATCAGCTAGGTTTACAGCCATGAATTTATCTCCCCCGCACATAGGTTTAACCAGTGAGCCACGAATTTTTGATTGCCGAAAAAATGCAGATGAGGATAGCCGGCCAGCACATTGCCTTTTACAGCCATTCCCGGGCGGGTCTCGCCGCTTCTCTGTCTTTTCACCCGGCCCTGAAAGGGCATAGATCCGCTCTCTTCCAGGCGGGAATAGTGAAATTCGTGGCCGCGCAATTTTAAGCCGTCGGACAGATCGATATTGACATAACCAAAATTCTGCAGACTGTCGGTCATCACAGTTCTTCCGGAAAAATATTCGACCATGGTAAAACAATCTCCTCCGCGGCTGCAGATTTCCTCCATGAGATACATAAAACCACCGCATTCAGCAAAACAGGGCAGGCCCTGTTCCAGCCGCTGTTTCAAATTCTCACGAAATTTGCGATTGCAGCTGAGTTCTTCTGCAAAAACCTCAGGAAAACCGCCGGCCACATAGAGGCCGTCAAGCCCGCCGGGGAGTTTTTCGTCCTGCAGAGGACTGAATTCAACGAGCTCACAGCCCAGTTCCCGGAGAAGATCGAGGTTGGCCCGATAGTGAAAGCTGAAGGCCTCATCGCGTGCAACACCTATTTTCAAATCCTGGCCCGGCAGCTGAAGGCCTTCGGAGCTTTCCGCGGTCAAAGAGGCAGCCGGCCCGCAGCTTCTCTCCTCTTCTGGTTTCGAAAACTTATCAGCATCTTCGGCAAGATTGAGGATGCAATCGAGCGATAAGTTTTCTGCCACCATATCACCCAGAACAGTCACAGCTCTGTCCAGCTCCTTTAGTTCTCCGGCCGGTATCAAACCCAGATGCCGTTCCGGCAGTTCAACATCGATATTTTTGGGCAGATAACCGACGCATTCGAGATCCGTCTCGCTTTCTACCGCCTCAGCTATGATTTCAAAATGACTGTGACTGCCCACCCTGTTGGCGATAACACCGGCCAGGTTCAATTCCGGGCTGAACTCGCTGTAACCCTTTGCCATGGCGGCTGCACTCCTGGCCATGCCGCCGGCATCTATAATCAGCAGCACCGGGATATCGAGCATTTTTGCTATTTCCGCCGAGCTGCCCCGGTCCGTTTTAGAACTTGCGCCATCGAAAAGACCCATCACTCCCTCGACCACCGAAATTTCGGCTTCACTGTTTTTCTGCTGCCACAGTTGTCTCAACTGTCCGGAGGGAATGAGCCAGCTGTCGAGATTATGAGAACCGGTATCGGTGACGTATTCGTGAAAACCCGGATCTATATAATCAGGCCCCACTTTGAAAGGCTGTACCCGCAGGCCTTTTTTCTTCAGAGCGCTCATCAATCCCAGCGAAACTGAAGTTTTCCCCACCCCGCTGCCGGTTCCGGCAATCATAACAGCTCTTAAAGGTTCTGCTGAGCTTTTATCCTCTCGCTCCTCGCTGCTGATATCGATCAATTTTCCGCCTCCTCCGATTAAAACACATTAAATTAAGACAGTTCAAAATTATCCGCCCACTTCAATCCATGTATTCATGTATTATATTGTTCTGCAGGAATAGACAATATTCCTGTCACAAAACGGGTAAAAATAATTTTCTGAAATCAATTTTCATCTGCTCAAACTTTTAATTCGTTTTTTAACTCCAGTAATTTAAAACGAGCGGCGAAATTGATAAATATATCAGTATACATGTATTTTTTAAACTTTATGAGTAAAATCTTTATAGATTTTCGTTTTTATTTTTGATACTCAGTTAAATTGCTGGTATACTTTTTTTGTATAAGCCTTCATTTGCGGTTTCACAATTCCAGTGAAAGGGTTGAGCAGATGGAAACTGATGTATATTACAAATATTCTGCCTTTCTAAAAGAAAAATATGGAGCTAAAACCTATAAACTGCCCATCAATCTTCCCCTCACCTGCCCCAATCGGGATGGTTTTTTGGATGATAGGGGCTGTTTTTACTGCGGGGAAGAAGCAGCCGGATTTGAAAGCAGTCCCAATGAATCGGTGATAGAGCAGATGCTGGATTTGAAAGATCAAATCGCCGAACGTTATAATGCGGAAAAATTTATGGCCTATTTTCAAAATTTCACGACCACCTACCAGCCTCTACCTCAGCTGCAGGAATATATTGAGAAAGCTTTGACTGTCGAAGGAGTGGTAGAAGTGATCCTTTCCACCCGGCCCGACTGCGTGAGTGATGAATATCTGCAGGGGATCATTGAAACTGTAAATGCCAGCAAAAACAGCGCCAGATTGACCCTGGAATTGGGTCTGCAGTCTGTCAATTATCACACCCTGAAAAAAGCCAATCGCCGTCACTCACTGGCCCACTTCATCGATGCTGTTAAGAGAGCAAAAAGATGGGGGCTGGAAACAGGAGCCCATCTCATCCTGAATCTGCCGGGAGATAATATGACCGATGCGAAAGAAAATGCCAGAATTTTGTCGGCACTGGAGATAGATACCGTTAAACTGCATGCCCTCTATCTGCGGGAGGGAACAGAATTTGCCCGCCGCTATCGGGACGGGAATCTGGAGATCATTTCTTTACAGGATTATATTGAGAGAGTAATAACTTTTCTGGAACATCTCGATCCAGAAATAGCGGTACAGAGGCTGCTGGGCAGGGCTCCAGAAAAAGGATCATTATTCGTCAACTGGGGTCGAGATAACCGGCGGATTCATCAGCAGATAGTTCGTGAGATGGAAGAAAGAGACACCCATCAGGGAAGAAAATTTGATTATCTGCAGAGGAGCTATGAGACGAAGTGATACTCGAAATTTTTCGAAGCCTGAGTCAGGTAAACTT